>NZ_JAMSGY010000013.1:0-123962 GCF_024608385.1 Paenarthrobacter sp. UW852 | reverse complement strand
TGCGCCAATGAGGGCAAGCGATGGTTTCAAAGCAATGACCTTGCTGAGCGGCATGGAACTGGGCCGTCCAGCCAAGGCCAACCAATGGTCCAGTTTGGCTTCGTAGCTCCCGGGCATCAGCTTTTTGGCCGCTCCAAGCATGAGCGGGGAGCGTTGGTTCTTGGCCCCGTCGCCGCGGCCGAACCCGGAGCCAAGGTTGGACTGGATGGACACGAGCCCTTTCCGGTCTACCGATGCCAGGGACCAGGCGAAGTACGCCAACGGCGTGACAATGAGTGCGATATAAAGCCATGCAAGCGGAGTCATGATGGGCCTCCTAGAATTTGATCTTTATGGTGCGGCTCATCCAGAAACCACCGACGACGAACAGCAGACAGCTGAGGACAGTCATGGCTATTCCCAATGGGTGGTCTACAAAGAGACGCATATATGTCGGATTCATGACGGCTACGGCAAGCGCCACTACGACAGGCAGTGCCATGAGGATCAGGGCAGACATCTTGCCTTCTGCGCTGAGCGACCGCACGTGTCCCTTGATCTCGCTGCGTTCGCGAATTGTTCCTGACACCTGTTCAAGGACTTCTGCCAAGTCGCCACCCACTTCGCGGTTTATCTGGACGGCCTGGCCAATCCATCGAAAGTCTTCACTTTGCATTCGTGTCGCAACATCTTCGAGGGCCTGCCGGGGGTCTTTGCCTATTCTGACCTCATTGACTACCCGCGCCAGCTCTTCGGATGTGGGCACTTGTGCTTCACGTGCTGCCGCTTCCAACGAACGCATGATGCTGTGGCCCACACGGAGTCCGCCGATCAACATCTGAATGGTGTCCGTTAGTTGGTCCTCAAACGCGGCCCGTCGCTTCGCCGTTTTGGCGATCAGTATGAACCTGGCGCCGAAGGGGACGGCAATCGCCAGAAGGACGCCGATGATCGGGCTGATGAACAGCCATCCGAAACCTCCCAGGATCAGGAGGGCGATGCCAACCACCACCGTGACGTCAGCCGGGGTCTGTTTGACCCCCGCGTTGTACAGAACTGCCCTATTAAAGGGCCCACCGGACTTGCCAATCGCGCCATCAACCCAGCGGACGGCCGACTCGGAAACACGTCCCACGGCTGAAGGGTCCAACGTTGTTTCGATACGCCGGCGTTCAATCGGAATAGCCGCATTCTTCGGCTTCAGGACCACAACCACAAACAGCATCAGTGAGCCTACGCACAGGCCGATTGCTGTAAAGAACACCCAAGTCTCCACGGCTACCTCCTCCCTAGGGGCAATGTCGTTACGCCGAAGGTGGATGGTGAAACCGAAATTCCCAACTCAACAAACCGGTCAAGGAACCTGGGCCGGATGCCAGTGGGAAGTGCTTTGCCCAGAAAGCGCCCCTGGGCGTCAAGGCCTGCCGAGTAGTCGAAGAGGAAAGCATCCTGCAAGGTCACAACGTCTCCCTCCATGCCCTGGACCTCGGTCACGTGAGTTACCCTGCGGCTGCCATCCCGCAGTCGAGTGACCTGAACAATAAGGTCGACTGCTGAGGAAACTTGTTCTCGGACGGCACGCAGGGGAAGGTCCATGCCGGCCATCAGTACGAGGGTCTCCAAACGGGCTATGGCGTCACGGGGAGAGTTGGCATGGACTGTGGACAACGATCCGTCGTGGCCCGTATTCATTGCCTGCAGCATGTCCAGAGATTCGCCGCCGCGCACTTCGCCAACGATGATGCGGTCGGGACGCATGCGGAGGGAGTTTCGGACGAGATCGCGGATGCTGATAGCACCCTTTCCCTCAATGTTCGGTGGACGGCTCTCCAATCGGACCACATGTTGTTGCTGCAGTTGGAGCTCGACAGCATCCTCGATAGTGACAATGCGGTCCGACTCAGGGATGAACGACGACAGGACATTCAGCAACGTCGTTTTACCTGTACCAGTGCCTCCCGAAACAATGATGTTGAGCCGTGCCTGCACGCAAGCGCTTAAAAGCTCCGCCATCTCCTGGCTTACGGAGCCCCACTCGATGAGGTTCCGTACTGTAATGGGGATATGGCTGAACTTTCGGATTGTCAGCGATGGACCGTTGACTGCCAGCGGAGGGATGATGGCGTTGACACGGGATCCGTCTTCCAACCGGGCATCGACAAGTGGCGAAGACTCGTCAATTCGACGCCCCACCTTGGAGACGATCCGCTCAATGACTTTCCGAAGGTGGGCATCGGAGCTGAACTGCAGATCGGTAAGGGCCAGATGTCCATGCCGCTCCACGTAGATTTGGTCGAATCCATTCACCATCACTTCAGTAACCGATGGGTCCTCCAGCAGACGTTGAAGCGGCCCAAAGCCCATAACTTCATCAGCTATTTCGCGTATGAGGCGACGCCGTTCCTCGGGTGACAAAGGGACCTGCTCGTCGTCGATGACCGCTGAAAGCTCGTCTACAGCGAAAGAACGCAGTTCCTCTTCTGAGGACGAGGTGTCACCGGTCCTGTTGCCCATCCTTTCAAAAAGGGCCGAGGCCGCACGTTGCTTGAGGCCTGCCAAGGCATCAACGGCGGGGGGTGCCGGAGTTCCACCCAAGATAGGACCCGAAGCCAGCGTTGCTGCCGTCCCCTCACCAGCCAAGGTGCTTTCGGGCGAGTGCGAATCGGTGAAGCTGGCCGCAGCAAGCGGATTATTCCTTGTCAACCTCTCGGACAGTTTCATGACACCACCACCCTGCGGTGGAGCTTGTTCTGCGGTGTCGATTCCAATCGCGGATCGAAACGCTGAACCAACTTTCGCAGCCCCTTGATAGCCGTGTCCCTTGCCGTTCCCTGAAGGACCGGTACGCCCCGATTCGTCGAGTACGGAAGGGTCCGGGACCGCGGAATCACCGTGTCAATCGGGACACCGATGGTGGCCTCAACATCCTGGACTGAAAGACCACTCTTTCTGTCCGCAAAATTCAGTACAGTGTGTCGGCCTTGCGGCAGGAGTTGGAGTTCCTTCAATACGCTGAAGCATTTTCGGAGTCCCCGAATGCTTGGCACATCCATCCCACAGACCCAGACACCGTCAGTGGCCAGTTCCAGCGTGGCGAGGCAGTGTTCGCCCAAGCCCGGTGCCGTATCCACAACGACGTACTTGAACTCCGTGGCCAACTGATTGAGGAGGCGGGTCACATGATCGGCTGTGATGTAGTCCGACTCGGAAGGCTTCTGTGGTGCGCAGAGTGCGTAGATGCCAGCCGGATGGACGGTCAGGAACGCCTTGAGGACCATGGAGTCCTGAGCGGCTGCACCGTGAACTGCCTCCGTGATGGAGTGCTCCGGTTCCAAGAGCAGGCCGGAGGCGACATCCCCGAACTGCAGGTCCAGGTCCACAATCACCACGCTCATTGGGGCCAGAGCCCCCAGTCCTATGGCCAGATTGGTGGCGACGGTTGTTTTTCCCACGCCGCCCTTGGGCGACATGACGGCTATCACCCGCCCCTTTTCTTGAGCCGGGTCCGCAGCGGGCTGCATTCCTCGCCGCCGACTGGCGGACGCCAGGCATGCACGCTCCAGGAGGATGCGAAGCTCGTTGACTTCGGCGTCCGGGGCTACGACATCCCTGACGCCAGCATGCATGGCTTTCAAGACGATGTCCGCACTCGGCTCTGCCACCATCAGCAGGCTGATTTCCGGGTACTGTAGGTCGACGACTGTGGCCAGCTTGAATGCATCGTCCGGATTTACGCCCGGGCCAAGGATCATCACCTCGGGGGGAGCGCCAGTCATTTGCTTGAAGAGTTCGTCCGTACCAGCCTGGAGAATAGAAGGGGACAGGGTTTGCAGGTCGCCGTGAAGGGCCCCTGTGACGGCCTGGCGGACGCGGGCTTCAAAGTCCCTGACGGCGGTGATGGCTACGAATCGGCTCATTGGAGCAGCCCTCCAAAGGTGGTGGTTGGGGGATCGCTCTTGGCGGTCTTCTCAGTTTGCTTCGAGAGCCATAAGGTTCCGAACTCCGCACCAAAGACCATCTTTGAAGCGTTGGCGTCGCTGAGGGCGACAGTTACATAAGCGGATCCGTTTGGCAGTGCCACCGCCTTTTCGGTGCCCGCTGACTTCTCAGCGTCGGGGGCGGCTTGTTGAACTGCAGTAACCAGGACATCGTGGTAAAGCAGCTTGGTGAAGTTCTTCCAGCCCGTCACATTGGCTGGAAGATTGGCCCCAGCCGCTACGGCGTCATCCACTTTGAAAGATGCGTATACCGTGACGGTGTCGCCGGCCTCGATACGGCCCCCGAGGATGCGCTCGGGCGAAAGGACGAAAGTGGACTCCTGCAGCCCTTCCGGGACCGGCACGGTGCCAGGTGCCAGATCCTTTGGACTCACCAGCTTCATTCCCAGGAGTTGTTCGCCGGGCTGCATGTCAGCGGCGGTGACCTTGCCTGTTTGATCGGCGAGAGCGCTTATTGACCCGGGCGCGACTGCTGATTGAGGCAAAGTTTCGGTTTTTACCTTGGACTGAAGCTCTTCCGCTTTGGTGCCGGCAGGAATGCGTTCCTTCACCACCAGGACACTTACGGGATCGAGCCCCTCTTGTGCACGTTTGTCGGCTCCCTGAACGTAGGTGACCAGTAGGACTGTGCCAATGACTGCCAGAAGCAGTGCAGCTATGCCTCCCAGTAGGCGTGTTTTCACTTTGTAGCTCCTTTCGGGTTCTTGCGTGGTTATTAGCAGGCACTCTTGGGCGCCTACTTGGTGAGTGTCACAACAGATGCTCCGTAGTTCGGAATGCCACCCGTTGCTTGAGAACCCTCGTCGAGAGATACGAAACGGGAGAAGTAGCCTTGGATGGCTCGACAATTGTTGGTGCAGCTGGGCGCCGCCGGGTCCAGCTTTTGGCCGCCGTCGAATTTGTAGCCTGTGACCTGGAATGCGGCGAAACCAACTAACGTGTATTTGGTCTTGCTGCCGTTTTGAGCAGCCGTTTTGAAGAGCGGTATCAGCGCGGGCGCGTCCATGATGTGCGCCAGGACGGAATTGCAGGTACTTCCATTCGGGAAGTGGTTTCCCGGTTGACCGATCACGACGGCGCTGATGCTGATGTCAGTCGAACACCCGGAGTTGGTCTCCAACCAGCCAAAGCCTCCTGGCTGATAGCCGTTCTGTGCAACGCAGCCCCCTACGGCCGGTGCATTCGTGTCGTACCGAAGGGTCACATGTGTCGGGATAGGGTCACCCGAGAAGTTGCCGGTGGAATTCAGGGATGCCAGTTGTGCGGGTGAGAGGTACTTTTTGAAGACGCACTCGCTGGCGGTCCAGGGGAGCGTTGTGGCGCTTGTTGGCGAACCCCATGTGGCTTCGGCCGTGGCACCTACCTGGGCAGTTTGGAAGCCCAGCACCCGTGCAAACATTAGCGAGAAATTGTTGGCACCGGTTCGCGCATCCCTGGCATTGGTTACCACGCGGACTCTGGTAGCGGCCGGGAATGTGACCACGGCACCGCTGGAGTTGTCGTTCGCGTTGCTGTTGGCGAACTGGCTCCCGGTGGCGGCGCTGCTTCCGCATGTGCCTTCCGCACAGTCAGTAGCGATAGCCAAGGCAGCTGCGTCGGCCCCATTTTGGAGCTGGGCCTTCTCGGCATAGACGGCACCAACATCCACTGCAAGGGCAGCAAAACCGAGAAGGACCACCATCATCAGTGCAACCAGCACAGAGACGGCACCCCGCTCCTTGTCCTCGCATTGGGCTTTGCCGGCTGTAAGGGCATCTGCCGGCGAACACGTTATCCGCCGCATCGCATGACCCCCACTCCTGTCATAGTGATCGGGAAGATGCCCGGAGCTCCAAAGAAGCCCGAGTCCAGGAAACCGGACATCGAACGAAGCGAAACACGGGTGGTCACCGTGACGTTTGAACCGGGTGCGCAGCTTGCGGCGTTGTTGGTGACAGTCACACCCAGGCCGTTGAGCCCCGGGGCCGCAGCCAGCGCCGTGCCGGTGACATTGAGGCTGCCCTCTTTGTAATGAACCGCCGCATACCGGGCACCCTCACGAGCCGCTTCGGTGAGGGACACCTGGACGTTGTAAGCGCGGCCAAACTCCATGATGCCAAGAAGGATCAGCAGCAGTAGGGGCAGGACAATTGCCATTTCAACGGCAACTGCTCCTTTTTCCGTGGTTCTCGCTTTCATTGTTTTCTCCCAGAGCCAGAAAGAACGATGCCTTAAATGGCGTCGGCCGGTCGTGATGACTTTGCAGTCTCACGACCGACCGCCGCCTGACTCGCTACGGGATGAGGCCGGCGAACAGGGCCGAAACCCGGCCACCCAGCGCGAACGCTGCGGCGCCGACCACGACGGCGATGGCGGCGACCATGATGCCGTATTCAACCATCGTGGCTCCCTTCTCCTCCTTGGTGAAGCGGTCCTTGACGCCGGCGATGTACGAAGTGATGGTGAACATAAAAGTAGACATTGGAAAATCCTTCCCAGAAAAAGTGAATGCAAAATGGGTTATAGGTCCAGCAAATTATCGGAATTTGCTTCGAGTTCCGAACTACCCCCATGTTTCCTTTAGCGGTTCGGAATTCGATGACATAAGAATTCACCCTGCGTGGCCGTCGCGACAATGCGTAGCCGTACTCGATTTCCTGGTAGGGGCACTACTTGGCGGGGTGCGCCCGAGCTGGGAAGTACTCAGTTTTGGGGGTGCAAGGGACCCAAACTACTTGGTTTTGACAGTGGCCTTATTAATTTCGAAGGGGGGAGTCAGCCTTGGTTAGTGCGTACTCAGGCAGGGCTAAACCATGACCACGGCAACGGCCAGGGCGGCGATGACCATGGCTGGCCCGTGAGCTGTCTCCCTCGGTTTTTCCCCGCGTCGCAGGCGTAACATCAGCACCGTGAGCAACCCGCCCACCACGAATCCCAGCAGTCCGCCGTAGAGTACCTGCGCCCAACCCAAGTAACCCAAGTACAGGCCAAGGGGAGCTGCGAGCTTTACGTCGCCCATTCCGATGCTCCCGGGCGAAAAAAGTCCCAGAATCAGGTAGCCGGCGAACAAGATGGCCCCACCCGCCAGGGCACGGAGCAGCTCGCTCCACGCAGGAGCCAGCGTTGCGGCGGTCGCGAGAAGACCCACGCCACCACCAAGCAGGAGCAGAACCAGCGGATTCGGCAGCAAATGCAGCGTGAAATCAATGCGGGAAAGTTGCACCCCACAAAGCGCCAGAAAAAGGAAAGCCGGCAATTCGGCAGAAGAGCCGAACCGCCACGCGAGCAAGCCAAACAGCAAGGCGGTGACGGCCGCCGTCGTGATCCGGACCTTGGGGGAGGGGAGTCCGCCAAGCCGCGGCAGCCAGGCGTGGATGAGGGACTCGGCCAGCGGGCTCAACAGCAGACCGGGCAGGGCAAGCAGGAGCGGCAAGGCAAGTCCATCGGTCACGTGTTCCCCCTCATTAACACAGGTACCCCCATGTGCGGTAACCCCATTTTGACCCAGGCGCCCCGTTGAAGGTATTGTTTAGAGTCGTTGTGCGTGTCCTATCTCGATGACACATGCCTTATGGGGGATCCAGTTGCAGGATCGCTAACTCCTGAGGCATTTCGAGATCCTGGGATGACTGGTACATAGAGCCCTCACCTCTGCTCCGGTAGCGCATACATAGTAGGTACACGCCTTATTGCGTGTCGCCTAAAACATGAACGCCAGAACAAGAACGAGGCAAAACCGTGCGTACGTACACCCCGAAGCCCGGCGATATCAACCGCCAGTGGCACGTCATTGACGCCACCGACGTTGTCCTTGGTCGTCTTGCCAGCCAGACCGCAACACTGCTGCGCGGAAAGCACAAGCCGACCTTTGCGTCCCACATGGACATGGGCGACTTCGTCATCATCATCAACGCTGAAAAGGTTGCCCTCACCGGCGCCAAGCTGGAGCAGAAGCGCGCATACCGCCACTCCGGTTACCCGGGCGGCCTGACCTCCGTCAACTACGCCGAACTGTTGGAATCCAACCCGGTTCGCGCTGTTGAGAAGGCCATCAAGGGCATGCTCCCCAAGAACTCCCTCGCAGCTCAGCAGCTGGGCAAGCTCAAGGTCTACCGTGGCGCTGAGCACCCCCACGCTGCACAGCAGCCGAAGACTTTCGAAATCACCCAGGTCGCCCAGTAGTCCTGGCCACCAACCAACTTTTCATTACAAGGAGAACCGTGGCTCAGAACGAAGAACTGACCGCCGAAGCCGTCGAGGCCGAGGAAACCCTCACCAGCTACACCTCTGAAAGCAGCAACGCTGCTGAAGATGCTCCCAAGAAGGAGCGCCCGGCACTGACCGTTGCCGGCGCAGCTGTTGGCCGCCGCAAGGAAGCCGTTGCACGCGTTCGCGTCGTACCGGGCTCCGGCAAGTGGACCATCAACGGCCGCACGCTGGACAACTACTTCCCGAACAAGCTGCACCAGCAGGATGTCAACGAGCCCTTCAAGATCCTTGATCTCGAAGGCGCCTACGACGTCATCGCCCGTATCCACGGTGGTGGCATCTCCGGCCAGGCCGGTGCGCTGCGTCTCGGTGTTGCTCGCTCGCTGAACGAGATCGACGTCGACAACAACCGCGCAACCCTCAAGAAGGCCGGTTACTTGAGCCGTGACGCCCGCGTCATCGAGCGCAAGAAGGCTGGTCTCAAGAAGGCACGTAAGGCTCAGCAGTACTCCAAGCGTTAATTCGCTGCACGAAAGCCCGTTCCGCCACTGTGGCGGGGCGGGCTTTCGCCGTTTAAGGCGGCCCGCAGGCGCCTGGATTGGGGTTCCAGTGTGACTCTCCGATGCGTCCGTGAACTGATGGTGTCCCGTCGTCGTCTAAACTTGAGCCGATGTCTAGATTATTTGGAACAGATGGCGTGCGCGGTCTCGCGAACGGATTGCTTACTGCTGAGCTGGCTATGCAGCTTGCCCAGGCCGCCGCCGTCGTACTCGGCCATGACCGCGCAACCAACGGCAAGCGGCCCCGCGCCGTCGTCGCCAGGGACCCCAGGGCGAGCGGTGAGTTCCTCGCCGCGGCCGTCGAAGCAGGGCTTTCCAGCTCCGGCATCGACGTCTACGACGCCGGTGTCCTGCCGACCCCCGCCGCCGCTTACCTGGTTGCAGACCTGGACGCTGACTTTGGGGTCATGCTCTCGGCCTCCCACAATCCCGCGCCCGACAACGGGATCAAGTTCTTCGCCCGTGGCGGCCAGAAGCTCCCCGACGACGTCGAGGACGCCATCGAGGCTCAGCTGGGCCAAGAGCCGCAGCGCCCGGTGGGTGCCGACGTCGGACGCATCCAGCGTTTCTCCGACGCCGAAGACCGTTACATCGTCCACCTCCTTGGAACCTTGCCCAAGCGCCTTGACGGCTTGAAGGTCGTTCTCGACTGCGCCCACGGTGCAGCCAGCGGGTGCTCACCGCAGGTGTTCAAGGACGCTGGTGCTGATGTTGTAGTGATTGGTGCTGAGCCGGACGGCCTGAACATCAACGAGGGCGTCGGATCCACCCACCTGGGCCCGCTGAAGGAAGCTGTTGTAAAGCACGGAGCGGATCTCGGCATTGCGCACGACGGCGACGCCGACCGCTGCCTGGCAGTGGACCACGAAGGCAACGAGGTGGACGGTGACCAGATCATGGCGATCCTGGCCCTCGCCCTCAAGGACTCAGGGAAGCTCAAGGACAACGTCCTGGTAGCCACAGTCATGAGCAACCTTGGCCTCAAAATCGCCCTCCGCGAAGCCGGAATCACCATCCTCGAAACGGCAGTGGGCGACCGCTACGTGCTTGAAGGAATGCGCGACGGCGGCTACAACCTCGGTGGCGAGCAGTCCGGCCACGTGATCTTCTCCGATTACGCAACTACGGGCGACGGTGTCCTGACCGGCCTCCAGCTTGCAGCGCAGGTGGCCCTGACCGGCCGCAGCCTCAAGGAACTGGCCACCGCGATGACCAAGCTCCCGCAGCTCATGATCAACGTCAAGGGCGTGGACAAGGCCCGTGCAGGTACCGATGAAGGCGTTGCTGCTGCGGTTGCCGCTGCGGAACTCGCATTGGGTGAAACCGGCCGCGTGCTGCTTCGCCCGTCCGGTACCGAAGCCCTGGTGCGCGTTATGGTGGAGGCCGCCGACATGGAAACTGCTGAGCGGATCTGTACGGGTCTTGCGGCTGTTGTCCGCGAACGATTGGGCGCTTCCAGCGAATTGGCTGTCTAAGAAACGAAATGGCCCGCTCCCTGATTCATCGGGGAGCGGGCCATTCTTCTTTAAAACACAAACGCTCAGAGGTAGTCCGGCGCCGCTTCGAGCCCGAAGTACTCCTCCAAGGTGGCGATACCGCGTGCCGCCATATCCGTTGCCGCTTCCACGCCGACGTAACGCAGGTGCCAGGACTCGTAGAAGTAGCCGGTGGTTTCGTGGAACATCCACGGGTACCTGACCACGAAGCCGAATTTGCTTGCGTTGGCTTTGGCCCACACGGCGGCGGGCTGTTCAGCGAAACACGGCTGGAAGCTGCAGGCGCCCCCACCGTCGCCGATGTCGAAGGCCCAGCCTGTTTGGTGTTCGGAGTGTCCGGGGCGGGCGGATGCGCGGTCGGCGGCTGCTTGCCCCGTGCTGGCGACATAGCCGTTGTAGGTGGCTACCTGGGTGGTATAGGAGCGGTATCCCGATGCCAACGTCATGATGACGCCCTCCGCGGCTGCGGCGCCGAACATCTTCTCTGCGGCAGCCGCCGTCGTGCTGTTGACCAATGACGCTTCGCCGCTGACGGCGAGCCGGATGTTGGGTTGCACGAGATCCGCGGGAACGAAGTTCTGCGGGTTCAGCGGCCGGTGCTTGTTCACCACCACCCAGGGGCTGGTGGGGTCGGTGAGGGAGAAGCGTGGGGCGGCAGCGCTCGACGGCGTGGCGCTGGGTAGCGGAGTTGCCGCGACGTCGGTGGGGGCGACGGCAGGCGACGCGGACGTGGCCGTCACGGTGGGGCTCGGAGATCCAGTGGAGGCATCGGCCACGGCGGTGGGGGGTGTAGTGTTATCCGGCGTGCAGGCTGACAGTGCGAGCATCCCGGCGCCGGCCGCTAGCAGGCCTGTGAAGGCCCTGCGGCTTGGTTGTGGGGTAGCCAACGGCTTAGACCTTCCGGAGGAGCATACGGCGGATTGAGTGGTCTGCATCCTTGGTGAGCACCAGTTGGGCCCTTCCACGGGTAGGCAGCACGTTCTCCTCAAGGTTCGGCTCGTTGATTCGCTTCCAGATGCCGCGGGCCGTCGATTCGGCGTCGTCGTCGGAGAGCGTGGCGTAACGGTGGAAATAGGATTCGGGCTGCGCGAAAGCCGTACTGCGGAGCTTGCGGAAACGGTCCACGTACCATTCCTCGATGTATGAGGTTTTGGCGTCCACATAGATGGAGAAGTCGAAGAAATCGCTGACGGCCAATCCCTGTTTGCCGTCCATGCGGGGGCGCGCCGGTGCAAGGACGTTCAGGCCTTCGACGATCAGGACATCGGGACGCCGGACCACGACTTCCTTACCGGGCACGATGTCGTACGTGACGTGCGAGTACCAGGGCGCGCGGACTTCCTCCGCACCTCCCTTGACCTCCGAAACGAAGCGGAGGAGCCCGCGGCGGTCGTAGGACTCGGGGAAACCCTTGCGTTCGAGCAGGTGGCGCCGTTTTAGCTCAGCCAGGGGGTAGAGGAAGCCGTCAGTGGTGATGAGTTCCACATTGGGCGTACCGGGCCAGCGCCTGAGCATTTCCCGGAGCACGCGGGCGATGGTCGACTTGCCGACGGCAACGGAACCTGCGACGCCGATGACGAAGGGGGTGCGCTGTGTCTGCTCGCCCAGGAACGTGGTGGTGGCGGCGTGGAGTTGGTGGGAGGCCTGCACGTACAGGTGGAGGAGCCGCGAAAGGGGGAGGTAAACCTCCCGGACTTCCTTCATGTCGAGGGGGTCGCCGAGGCCCCGGAGACGGAATATGTCCTCTTCGTTGAGGGGCTGCTCCATCTGTGCTGCAAGCCTGGACCAGGTCTGGCGGTCCAGCTCAACAAACGGGGAAGCGCCGTCGCCATTAGCTTCGGTGCGTTGCAAAGTCACGCTCATGATTCTGCCCTCCGCGGGGCGGATCAGGAAATGCGCGACGACGGTAGGGTGAATTGTGAGTGACTTGGCTCTCGTCATATAGCCTAAGAGCTGGGACGTCCCACATCAGTTGTTTGCATGAGCCGCTAAGCTTGAGCCCATGTGTGGAATCGTAGGCTATGTTGGCAATTCGTCCCGTAAGGCAGCTGGTCACAGCGCCCTGGACGTCGTTGTGGAGGGGCTGCGTCGTCTTGAGTACCGCGGCTATGACTCCGCCGGCGTCGCAGTGGTGGCTGACGGCACCATCTCGTCCCGTAAGAAGTCCGGAAAACTGAGCAACCTGATTGGCGAGCTCGAAGCAAACCCCATCCCGGAGTCCCTGACCGGCATCGGTCACACCCGCTGGGCGACGCACGGCGGACCAACCGACCGTAACGCGCACCCGCACCTCTCCGACGGCGGCCGCTTGGCCGTGATTCACAACGGCATCATTGAAAACTTCGCCGAGCTCAAGCAGGAGCTCCTCGGCAAGGGCGTCACCTTCGAATCGGAAACCGACACCGAAGTAGCGGCTGCGCTCATCGGCGACATCTTCCGTACCCAACTCAACGACGGCGGCAGCCTCACCGAGGCCATGCGCCTCGCCTGCCAGCGCCTTGAGGGTGCCTTCACCCTCCTGGCCGTCCACGCGGACCAGCCCGACGTCGTCGTGGCCGCCCGCCGCAACTCCCCGCTGGTCGTAGGCCTGGGCGAGGGCGAGAACTTCCTCGGCTCCGACGTCTCCGGCTTCATCGACTACACCCGCCGTGCCGTGGAACTGGGCCAGGACCAGATCGTCACCATCTCGGCTGATTCGGTGGAGATTACCGACTTCTTCGGCGCACCGGCCGAAGGCAAGGAATACCACGTTGACTGGGACCCGGCATCGGCAGAAAAGGGTGGGTTCAACTCCTTCATGGAGAAGGAAATCCACGACCAGCCTGACGCCGTAGCGCAGACCCTCCTGGGACGTTCGGACCTCGACGGCAAGCTGACCCTGGATGAGCTCCGCATCGACCCGGAGCTGCTTAAGCAGGTCAACAAGATCATCGTCCTCGCTTGCGGCACCGCGGCCTACGCCGGCCTGGTTGCCAAGTACGCGATCGAGAACTGGTGCCGCATCCCCACGGAAGTGGAGCTCGCACACGAGTTCCGTTACCGCGACCCGATCGTCGATTCCAACACGCTGGTGGTCTCCATCAGCCAGTCCGGCGAAACCATGGATACGCTGATGGCCGTCCGCTACGCCCGCGAACAGGGCGCAAAGACCATCTCCATCTGCAACACCAACGGTTCCACCATCCCGCGTGAATCCGACGCCGTGCTCTACACGCACGCAGGCCCGGAGATCGCCGTCGCGTCCACCAAGGCGTTCCTGGCGCAGATCACTGCCGCTTACCTGTTGGGCCTGTACCTGGCCCAGCTGCGCGGCAACATCTTCTCCGGCCAGATCAAGGACGTCCTCGCGGACCTGTCCAAGATCCCGGCCAAGATCCAGCACATCCTGGACAACGCAGGCCCCCTCCGCGAGCTCGCCCGCAGCATGAAGGACGAAAAGTCCGTCTTGTTCCTGGGCCGCCACGTCGGCTACCCGGTAGCCCTCGAAGGTGCTTTGAAGCTCAAGGAAATTGCGTACATCCACGCAGAAGGCTTCGCAGCCGGCGAGCTCAAGCACGGCCCGATCGCCCTGATCGACGACGGCCAGCCGGTCTTCGTCGTGGTGCCGTCCCCGCGTGGCCGAGACTCCCTGCACTCCAAGGTCGTCAGCAACATCCAGGAAGTCCGCGCACGTGGCGCCCGCACCCTGGTGATTGCCGAGGAAGGCGACGAGTCGGTCAAGGACTACGCAGAGCAGGTGTTCTACGTTCCTGAGACGCCCACCCTCTTGATGCCGCTGCTCACCACGGTTCCGCTGCAGATCTTTGCCGCTGAACTTGCCGGTGCCAAGGGTTACGACGTCGACCAGCCGCGTAACCTCGCCAAGAGCGTGACCGTAGAATAACGGCATGATTGTTGGCATTGGCGTAGACGTCGTAGACATCGAACGGTTCGGCAAGCAGCTGGAGCGGACCCCCGGCCTCCGGGACCGGTTGTTTGTTCCCGCGGAACGCGAGCTCAACACCCGCTCTTTGGCTGCCCGGTTCGCGGCCAAGGAAGCCGTGGCCAAAGTGCTCGGCGCGCCTGCGGGAATGAACTGGCAGGACTGCTGGATCGGGCTGGACGAAAACGGGCCTACCGTTCAGGTCAAGGGCACGGTACTTGCCGTGGCTGAGGCCAAAGGCGTCAAGCGCTGGCACTTGTCCATCAGCCACGACGGCGGCATCGCTACGGCCACCGTTATTGCCGAGGGCTAGGGCAGGCATAACAGTACAATGATCAGCGCCTTCACCGGACAACAGATCAGGGATGCGGAACAACCGCTCCTGGACTCCGGTGAGGGCGCTGTTCTTATGCAGCGGGCAGCCTACGGGCTGGCGCAAGAGGTGGTCCGGCAGGTCAAAAGGAAACGCAAGCTGAGCGGCGCCGGTGTCACGGTCCTTGCAGGCAAGGGAAACAACGGTGGAGACGGTCTTTTCGCCGCAGCCTTCCTTGCCCGTCGCGGAATGCGCACGACGGCGGTCCTCGCCGCCCCGGAAGTCCATCCCGGGGCACTGGCTGCTTTTACCGCCGCCGGTGGTCGGACCCTGCGCATGGAGCCCGGGAACGCCGAAGAACTCGCCGTCATGTGCGCCGGCGACGATGCAATCATCGATGCCCTGCTTGGTACGGGGGCCCGTGGAGGTTTGCGTGGGGCTGCAGCCGAGCTGGTTGCCGCCTTGCAGGAACTGCGCCCCTCCCTGGTAGTAGCCTGCGACCTTCCCAGCGGACTGGACGCCGGCACAGGGGAAGTCCACTGGCCCGTGCTGAATGCGGACGTGACGGTCACTTTCGGCGGCATCAAGGCCGGCCTGATGACTGACCCGGGGGAGGGCTGTGCGGGTCGGGTTGAACTGGTGCCAATCGGTATCGAATCCGGGCTTGGTTCCGTGAGCCCGGAGCTGCGACGCCTCACTGCCGGCGACCTCGGACCCCTGCTTCCGACACCGGATCGCCGCGCGCACAAGTACTCACGGGGTGTCCTTGGGGTGGTGGCAGGTTCTGCGCGGTTCGCCGGTGCCGCCGTCCTGAGTGTCCACGCTGCAGCACTTGCCGGAGTGGGGATGGTGCGGTATTTGGGCCCAGAAGCCGCAGCGAAGGCTGTGCTGGCCCTGACCCCTGAGGCCTTGTGGGAGTCCGGCGATCCTGGTCGCGTCCAGGCCTGGGTGCTGGGGCCAGGGGTGGATGGGGATGAACAACTGCGGCGCGCCGGGGACGCGGCGAAGAAAGCCATGGACGCCGGATTGCCCGTGGTGGTTGATGCCGGAGCGCTGGGCGTCCTGCCGGACCGTTGTCCGCCACACTGGATCCTGACACCGCACGCGGGGGAGCTGGCCTCCCTGCTCGATTCACTTCCGGCCATGGGTGAGATCGCAGTGACCCGCGACGACGTGGAAGCGCGCCCACTGCATTTCGTGCGGCTGGCCGCCGAACTGACCGGCGCCACGGTGCTGCTGAAGGGTGCCACCACACTGGTGGCCTCGCCGTCGGGCGTTGTCTTCAGTCAATCGGAGGGCACGGCGTGGATGGCCACCGCCGGGAGCGGTGATGTCTTGGCCGGCGTTTTGGGTGCCTTGGTGGCGCAGTCCGCCGAAGAGGTCAGGGACGACGACGGCGCCTATGCCGCCTTGGGCTTGGAGCAAGCGGACCGCTGGGCTGCCGTGGCAGCCGTCGCGGCGAGCGTCCATGGCAGGGCAGGAGCCAGCGCATCTGCCATTTTTGACGGTGGACCCATTACAGCCTCAGCGATCATGAAGGCCGTTCCAGCCGTCATTGGTTCGCTCAGCGCGGAATACGACCACACAAGACCCTAAGGTTACTGTCGTTGTCGGGGTTCTCTGTAGTCTTGCAACAGTTGTTCGCATCATCAAGAGGAGAACGCATGGAAGTCTGGCCCGGATCGGCTTATCCGCTGGGTGCCACCTTTGACGGCACCGGCACCAACTTCGCGCTGTTTAGCGAGAAGGCCGAAAAAGTGGAGTTGTGCCTCTTCGACGACGACGGCGGGGAAGTCCGCGTAGATGTCACCGAGGTTGATGGTTATGTATGGCACTGTTACCTGCCGCAGGTTCAACCCGGGCAGAAGTACGGCTACCGCGTGCACGGGCCCTACGACCCCGACGCCGGTCAACGGTTCAACCCCAACAAGTTGCTCCTGGATCCCTATGCCAAGGCTGTCCACCGGCAGATCGATTGGGATCCGTCATTGTTTTCCTACAACATGGGTGACCCGGAGTCCCGGAATGACGAGGACTCCGCCGCGCACATGATGCTCGGTGTGGTGATCAACCCCTTCTTCGATTGGGACGGCGACAAGCTCCCGCGGATCCCGTACCACAAGTCGGTCATTTATGAGGCACACGTCAAGGGCCTGACGCAGACCCATCCGGAGGTGCCCGAAGAGCAGCGCGGAACGTATGCGGGCGTTGCCCACCCTGCCGTGATTTCACACCTGCAGAAGCTCGGCATCACAGCGATCGAGCTCATGCCCGTGCACCAGTTCGTCAATGACGGCATCCTGCAGGACAAAGGCCTGAGTAACTACTGGGGCTACAACACCATCGGGTTCTTCGCGCCCCACAACAGCTACAGCTCCAAGGGCGATACCGGGCAACAGGTCCAGGACTTCAAAGCCATGGTCCGCGCACTGCACAGCGCAGGCATCGAAGTGATTCTTGACGTCGTGTACAACCACACGGCCGAAGGCAACCACTTGGGACCCACGCTGTCCTTCAAGGGCATCGACAACTCCGCGTACTACCGGCTGGTGGAGGACGACCAAAAGTACTACATGGACTACACGGGCACCGGAAACTCGCTCAACGTTCGCAGCCCGCACTCCCTCCAGTTGTTGATGGACTCACTCCGCTACTGGGTCACCGAAATGCACGTTGATGGCTTCCGCTTCGACCTCGCGTCCACCCTGGCTCGTGAGTTCTACGATGTGGACAAGCTCTCCACGTTCTTCGAACTCATCCAGCAGGACCCGGTTGTTTCCCAGGTGAAGCTCATTGCCGAGCCGTGGGATGTCGGCCCCGGCGGCTACCAGGTGGGCAACTTCCCGCCTCAGTGGACCGAATGGAACGGCAAGTACCGCGATACCGTCCGCGATTTCTGGCGCGGTGAGCCCTCCACCTTGGGTGAATTCGCGTCCCGCCTGACCGGTTCGGCAGACCTTTACGAGCACTCCGGACGCCGGCCCTACGCCTCGATCAACTTCGTTACGGCACACGATGGCTTCACGTTGATGGACCTTGTGTCCTACAACGAGAAGCACAACGAGGCCAACGGCGAGGACAACAACGACGGCGAATCCCACAACCGCTCATGGAACTGCGGCGAGGAAGGGCCGACCGAAGATCCCACAGTGCTTGCGCTGCGGGCACGCCAGCAACGCAACTTCATTGCATCCCTGTTCCTCTCACAGGGTGTACCGATGCTGCTCCACGGCGATGAGCTTGGGCGGACACAGAACGGCAACAACAACGGGTACTGCCAGGACTCCGAGCTCACATGGATCAACTGGGACAACGTGGACCAGCCGCTGATCGAATTCACGGCGGCGGTGAGCGCCCTGCGCGCCAAGCACCCCAGCCTGCGACGCAGCCGCTTCTTCGACGGACGCCCGGTCCTCCGTGGCGAAGGTGAGCGGCTCCCGGATATCGTATGGCTGGATGCTGACGGCAGCACCATGAGCCCGTCCGATTGGGACGAAGCCTTCGGCCGCTCCGTGGGCGTGTTCCTCAACGGAGACGGTATCAACGGCCGCGACACCCAGGGCCGGCGCATCACTGACGTCAACTTCCTGCTCTACTTCAACGCCGACCAGGAAGATGTGGACTTCCAGATCCCCTCGGACGAGTACGCGCCGGCGTGGGACGTCATGATCGACACCGCTGGAGAGGGCGCCGAAGCCGGCGTCATCAAGCCCGAGCAGCACCTGAAGGTCAGCGGCAAGTCTCTGGTGGTCCTCCGCGCCCACAGCACGCCCGAGGTTGAGCCCGATCATTCCGTGGCTGCTTCCCTGGCTGCCCTGACCCAGACGAGTACCCCGGAAACGGCATCGCTCACTTCTCCCGCCGTAACGTCCCTGCCCTTCGACTACAAGGGGGAGGGGACCGCCACGCAGGAGAGCGGCCAGGACGCCGACGCTGCAGCTGAGCCGGCTTCAAAGGAGAACCAGGCGTGAAAACTCCCATTTCGACGTATCGGCTGCAGATCCGTCCGGGCTTCACCCTCCAGGACGCTGCCGGGCTGACCGGCTATCTGCGCTCCTTGGGAGTCGACTGGGTCTACGTGTCACCGATCCTGACGGCCGAACAAGGCTCTGATCACGGCTACGATGTCACCGATCCGTCAACCGTGGATGCCTCCCGCGGCGGCCCTGAGGGGCTCGAAGCCCTGGCCCGGTCAGCCCGGGAACAGGGCCTTGGCATCCTGGCTGACATCGTGCCAAACCACATGGGCGTAGCTTCACCCAAGCAGAATTCCTGGTGGTGGCAGCTCCTGAAAGAAGGCCAGGGTTCCAAGTACGCCGAAGCCTTCGACGTCGACTGGGACTTTGGCGGCGGCAAGCTCCGTGTTCCCGTCCTGGGCAGCGATGACGACCTCGACGAACTCAAGGTCGTTGACGGTGAACTGCGTTACTACGATCATGCCTTTCCGTTGGCAGAGGGAACATACGCCGATGGTGACAGCCCGAAGGACGTGCATGCCCGGCAGCACTACGAGCTGGTCGGCTGGCGGCGTGCCGATGCCGAGCTGAACTACCGGCGATTCTTCGCGGTCAACACGTTGGCTGGCGTGCGGGTCGAAATCCCTTGGGTTTTCGATGAAGCGCACCAGGAAATTGTCCGCTGGTTCCATGACGGCCTGGTTGACGGGCTGAGGATTGACCACCCCGATGGCTTGG
The DNA here is from genome assembly GCF_024608385.1 of Paenarthrobacter sp. UW852. Taxonomy (NCBI): domain Bacteria; kingdom Bacillati; phylum Actinomycetota; class Actinomycetes; order Micrococcales; family Micrococcaceae; genus Paenarthrobacter; species Paenarthrobacter sp. UW852. The sequence goes on along the minus strand of NZ_JAMSGY010000013.1, from coordinate 104,812 downwards.
CCGACCCGGAAGGCTACCTGGCCAGGCTGCGGGAGGCTACCGGCGGGGCATACCTGCTGGTGGAAAAAATCCTTGAACCGGGCGAACAGCTTCCGGAGACCTTCGACTGTGAAGGCACCACCGGCTATGACGCACTTGCCGATGTGGACCGCTTGTTCGTGGACCCCTCAGCCGAGGAGTACCTGAACTCCCTCGACGCCCGGCTCCGTGGAACGGATGCGCCCGCTGATTACCACGCCATGATCCGTGGGACGAAGCGACGCATTGCCGATGGGATCCTGCGCTCCGAGATACTGCGGCTGGCGCGTTTGGTTCCTGAATCCCTGGAACTTCCCCATGGGAAAGTCGCGGATGCCCTCGCTGAGGTTATTTGCTGCTTCCCGATCTACAGGACTTACCTGCCCTACGGCGCCAAGGTCCTGAGCCGGTCCATCGAAGAAGCAGCACGGCATCGTCCGGACCTTGACACCGTACTGCGTCGCTTGGAGCCACTGCTCCTTGATGAATCCGGCCCGCTGGCCCGGCGTTTCCAGCAGACCTCCGGGATGGTCATGGCCAAGGGCGTGGAAGACACTGCGTTCTTCCGCTACACCCGGCTGGGGACGCTCACAGAAGTGGGAGCTGACCCCACCGAGTTCTCGATTCCCGCGGGGGTTTTCCACGAGCGGATGGCACGTCGTCAACAGCTCCTGCCGTTGTCGATGACCACGCTGAGCACGCACGACACCAAACGCAGCGAGGATGCCCGCGCCCGGATTTCGGTCATTTCGGAGGCTGTTCCCGAGTGGGAGTTATTCCTGGGAACAGTTCAGCAACTCGCTCCGATACCGGACGGCCCCCTCGCGGCGTTGATATGGCAGTCAATCGTCGGAGCCTGGCCGGCTGATCGTGGACGCCTGCAGTCCTACGCCCTGAAAGCGGCGCGGGAAGCAGGAAACTCGACCAACTGGACCGACCCGAACGCCGAGTTTGAACGGCACCTGGCTGCCGCCGTCGACGCCGCTTTTGATGTCCCCGAAGTTGCGGCCGCGCTGGACAACTTCGTGGCCGAGCTTGAACCCTTCGGGACGACGAACTCGCTGTCGGCGAAGCTGATCCAGCTGACCATGCCCGGCGTCCCGGACGTCTACCAGGGCACGGAATTCCGGGATGGTTCGCTGACCGACCCGGACAACAGGCGGCCCGTGGACTTCAAGGCCCGCATCGCGGCACTCGCCGAGTTGGACGCCGGTGCCAAGCCGGCGTTCACGCAGGAATCGGCCAAGCTGCTGGTGCTCTCCCGCGCCCTGAGGCTGCGCCGCGATCGGCCGGAGCTGTTCGCAGGCTACCTGCCGGTGGCAGCTCGGGGTTCGGCGGCAGGCCATGTGGTGGCCTTCGACAGGGGAGCGGAAAAGCGGGGAGCCCTCACGGTAGCCACCCGGCTGCCCAGGCGGCTCGAACGGGACGGAGGGTGGCGGGACACCGTTATCGATCTCACGGTGGACAGCATCGACCAACTGACCGGTGCGTCCTACAGTGCCGGGGCTGTGCCGGTTGCACGGCTGCTTCAGCATTACCCCGTGGCCCTGCTGGTGCCTGCCACCTGATTCCTGAACGACCAACGTCGTCACTGCAATGCACGCTTGAACACCTAAAGGGAGCATGATGCTGGAGCACGCTGCTGGGAAAAACCGCTATGACGTCTGGGCGCCGAACGCTGGTTCGGTGCGGCTGGTCGCAGGCGGTCAAGAGTACGCCATGGAACAACAGCACGACGGCGCGGCCACCGGTTGGTGGCGCGCCCCGGCTGACGCGGTGGCACAGGGAGCGGACGGTGACTCCTACGGTTACCTCGTGGACGGGGAAGGTCCTTTCCCGGACCCCCGTTCCCGTCGACAACCTGATGGCGTCCACGGCCTGTCGGCGATCTTCGATCCCGACGTCCACCAATGGCAGGATGCCGAATGGAAGGGCAAGGCACTGAAGGGCTCGGTCATTTACGAGCTGCACCTGGGCACCTTCACCCCGGAAGGGACGCTGGATGCGGCCGCCGGGAAACTGGACTACCTTGTGGACCTTGGCGTGGATTTCATCGAGTTGCTGCCGGTCAACGGCTTCAACGGTGTCCACAACTGGGGTTACGACGGCGTCCTTTGGTACGCCGTGCACGAACCATACGGCGGACCCGCGGCATACCAGCGGTTCGTCGACGCTGCCCACGCAGCAGGTTTGGGCGTCATCCAGGACGTTGTCTACAACCACCTTGGACCCAGTGGAAACTATTTGCCCAAGTATGGCCCGTACCTGAAATCGGGGGAGGGCAATACCTGGGGTGACTCCGTGAACCTGGATGGCCCCGGCTCGGACGATGTCCGCCGCTACATCCTGGAGAACGCAGAAATGTGGCTCCGCGATTACCACGTGGACGGGCTGCGCCTGGATGCTGTTCATGCCCTGCGCGACGAACGGGCCGTCCACATCCTGGAGGACTTTGGGGCGTTGGCGGACCGGATCGAAGCCGAGACGGGTATTCCCAAGACCCTGATCGCGGAATCGGACCTGAACAACCCGCGCCTCATCTACCCGCGCCAGGACAACGGATACGGCCTGGAAGGCCAGTGGAGCGACGACTTCCACCACGCGGTGCACGTCAATCTCAGCGGCGAGACCACCGGTTACTACTCGGATTTCGACTCCCTGGCTGTGCTGGCCAAGGTCCTGGAACATGGCTTCCTGCACGATGGCAGCTACTCCAGCTTCCGCGGGCGGCACCACGGCCGACCCATCCGGCATGACCTGGCACACCCGTCAGCACTGGTGGTTTGCCTGCAGAACCACGACCAAATCGGGAACCGTGCAATCGGCGACCGGCTCACCGCCTCGCTCTCCTTCGGGAAACTGGCCACCGGTGCCGTGCTGACCATGACGTCCCCCTTCACGCCCATGCTGTTCATGGGTGAGGAATATGGCGCGTCCACTCCCTGGCAGTTCTTCACCTCGCATCCGGAACCGGAGCTGGGCAAGGCCACAGCCGAAGGCCGGATCAAGGAGTTTGAACGCATGGGATGGGACCCGGCGGTAGTTCCCGACCCCCAGGACCCAGAAACGTTCCAGCGCTCCAAGCTCAAGTGGGAGGAAGCAGAAGAGGGAGACCACGCCCGCCTGCTGCAGCTGTACAAGGATTTGGCACAGCTGCGCCATAACACCCCGGAACTGGCGGACGGCGGATTTGGGGATACCGCGGTTGAGTTCGACGACGACGAACGCTGGCTGCAGATGTCCCGCGGCGATGTACGGGTTGTCTGCAACTTCGGGGACGAGGCACTCGCGACACCCCTGGACGGCTCCGTGCTGCTGGCCACCGACCACGAAGCAGCCCTGGACGACGGGACGTTGACGCTTCCTGGCGGTAGCGCCGTCGTCGTACGTATCAACTGACCCCGCCTGACTCAACTGACCTGACCCGAGGGTGACGGCGCCCACATAGCGGACGCGCCGTCACCCTTGCCAGGTGCAGTGGCAGGATGGAACGTATGACTTATTCGGCTGCGGAGAACCGCTACGAAACCATGCCCTACCGCCGTGTCGGACGCAGCGGACTGAAGCTTCCCGCCATCTCGCTGGGCCTATGGCACAACTTCGGCGACGACAAGCGGTTCGACGAACAGCGCGCCATCCTGCGCCGGGCGTTCGACCTGGGGGTCACCCACTTTGACCTCGCCAACAACTACGGGCCACCGGACGGGTCCGCCGAGACGAACTTCGGGCGCCACCTCAAAGACGACTTTAAACCGTACCGGGACGAACTCATCATCTCCACCAAGGCCGGTTACTACATGTGGCCCGGACCTTATGGTGAGTGGGGCTCCCGCAAGAACCTGATCTCCAGCCTTGACCAGTCGCTGGAGCGGATGGGCCTGGACTACGTGGACATCTTCTACAGCCACCGCCCCGATCCTGAGACCCCGCTGGAAGAGACCATGGGGGCGCTGGACTACGCAGTACGCTCCGGCAAGGCCCTCTACGCCGGCATCTCCTCCTACACTCCGGAGCAGACCATCGAGGCCGCCCGGATCCTGAAGGAACTCGGTACGCCGCTGCTCATTCACCAGCCCAGCTATTCCATGCTCAACCGCTGGACGGAGAATGGCTCACCCAACCTCTATGAGGCACTGGATCAGGTGGGAGCAGGTTCCATCGCGTTCTCGCCCCTCGCCCAGGGGATGCTCACCGACCGGTACCTCAACGGTGTCCCGGCGGATTCCCGCGCGGCCAAGGAAAGGTTCCTCTCCGAGTCCGCGTTGACGGAAGAAAAACTGGACCGTGTGCGCGGACTCAAGGCGATAGCCGAAGGACGTGGGCAAACCCTGGCCCAGATGGCGATTGCGTGGATCCTGCGCGAGCAGCCGAAGGGCTCGCCCGTTACCTCTGCGCTCGTCGGGGCGTCCAGCGTCGCGCAGCTCGAGGACACCCTTAGCGCTATCAACAACCTGGAGTTCAGCAAGGACGAGCTGACGGCGATCGACGAATTCGCGGTGGAATCCGACATCAACCTTTGGGCGCAGAAGTAGCCAGCAGGAACTGACACAAACAGCAGGGGCCGGTAAGGAACAAAACCGGTCCCTGCTGTGTTGGTTAGAATGCAAGTGTGCGCCGAATGGCGCCGTGCCAATTAGCCGCGCCCTGGACATACTCAGGGACCCGCCTGGCACCTGAGGTTATTTCTCAAAGGAGTTCCGTGTCTTCACATCCGATTCGTGTTGCCATTGTTGGTGTAGGAAACTGCGCTGCATCGCTGGTCCAAGGTGTCCAGTACTACCGCGACGCTGACCCGAAGGCCACGATCCCGGGTCTGATGCACGTTGAGTTCGGTCAGTACCACGTCAATGACGTCCAGTTCGTCGCTGCTTTCGATGTCGATAGCAAGAAGGTTGGACTGGACCTGGCCGACGCCATCGGTGCCAGCGAAAACAACACCATCAAGATCGCCGACGTCCCGGCCACCGGTGTCACCGTTCAGCGCGGCCACACCCTGGACGGCTTGGGCAAGTACTACCGCGAGACCATCGTCGAAGCCCCCGAAGAGGCCGTGGACATCGTCGCAGCGCTCCGTGAAGCCAAGGTTGACGTCATGGTGTGCTACCTGCCCGTGGGTTCGGAACAGGCCGCCAAGTTCTACGCCCAGTGCGCCATCGACGCCGGCGTCGCATTCGTCAACGCCCTGCCCGTCTTCATCGCCGGCACCAAGGAGTGGGCCGACAAGTTCACCGAGGCCGGTGTTCCGATTGTTGGCGACGACATCAAGAGCCAGATCGGCGCCACCATCACGCACCGCGTCATGGCCAAGTTGTTCGAAGACCGCGGCGTCACCCTGGACCGGACGTACCAGCTGAACGTCGGTGGCAACATGGACTTCAAGAACATGCTGGAGCGCGACCGCCTCGAGTCCAAGAAGATCTCCAAGACCCAGGCCGTGACCTCCAACGTCGAGGCTGAGTTGCACGCCGACGACGTCCACATTGGACCGTCCGACTACGTTGCCTGGCTCGACGACCGCAAATGGGCTTTCGTCCGCCTTGAGGGCCGCAACTTCGGCGACGCACCTGTCTCCCTGGAGTACAAGCTTGAAGTATGGGACTCCCCGAACTCGGCCGGCGTGATCATCGACGCCATCCGCGCCGCCAAGATCGGCCTGGACCGCGGCATCGGCGGCCCGCTGCTCTCCGCTTCCAGCTACTTCATGAAGTCCCCGCCGGAGCAGTTCAACGACGACCTCGCCCGCGACAAGGTGGAAGCCTTCATTCGCGGCGACATCGAGCGCTAAAGCCCTCAACAAGCGCCCCCGCACCCCGGTGAACAACACCTGGGTGCGGGGGCGCTTGTCGTTAGCGGGTGGATTTTCTGGGGGAGGGCTAGAACAGGCCCGTGGGGTTGCCGTCGGCGTCGACGTCCATGCGCATGGCGGCCGGTTCCTTGGGGAGGCCGGGCATGGTCATCACCGCACCGGTCAGGGCCACAATGAACCCTGCCCCTGTCTTGGGGATCAGATCCCGTACGTGCACTTTGAAACCCTTGGGCGCGCCCAGCCTGGAGGCGTCGTCGGTGAAGGAGTACTGGGTCTTGGCCATGCACACGGGAAGTCCTGACCAGCCGTTCTTCTCGATCTCGGCGAGGCGTTTGAGCGCCGGTACGGAAAAGTCCACGCCGTCCGCCCCATAGATTTCCTGGACAATGGTTTGGATCTTCTCCTCGACGGAGAGCTCCAGCGTGTACAGATGGTGGAAGTCCGAGGGCCGTTCCAGCGCGGCGGTTACCTTGGCTGCGAGCTCATCACCGCCGTCGCCTCCGCCGCCGCGCCCCCAGACGTCGGCGACGGCTGCGTCCACGCCCTCGGCTGCGCACCAGGCCAGGAGCCAGTCCAGTTCTTCCGGAGTATCAGAGGCGAACCTGTTGATGGAGACCACGGGGGAGATGCCAAACTTTGCCACATTGCCGATGTGCCGCTTCAGGTTCTCCACGCCGGCTGCCAGAGCCTCGACGTTGGGCTCGTTGAGCCGGTCCTTGGGAATCCCGCCCTGCATCTTGAGCGCGCGGATGGTCGCAACAATGACGACGGCGGAGGGCGCCACGTCTGCGATGCGCGCCTTAATGTCCATGTATTTTTCGGCGCCGAGGTCTGCTCCGAAGCCCGCCTCGGTGACGACGATATCGGCGAGCTCCATGGCCGTGCGGGTTGCAATCAACGAATTGCAGCCATGGGCTATGTTGGCGAACGGGCCGCCGTGAACCAGCGCGGGGGTGCCTGCGATGGTTTGCACCAGGTTGGGCTTGATGGCGTCCTTGAGCAGCATGGTGAGGGCTCCCTCGACACCGAGGTCGGCGACGGTCACCGGGGACCGGTCGAAGGTGTAGCCGAACGTAATGCGACCGAGCCTGCTTCGCAGGTCATCCAGATCCGTGGAAAGGCAGAACACTGCCATGATTTCGGAGGCGACGGTGATGTCGAAGCCGTCTTGTCGGGGCACTCCTTGTGCCGGTCCGCCAAGCCCGATAACGACCTCCCTCAGCGCGCGGTCGTTCATGTCCAGCACCCGTTTGAAGGTCATCCGGCGAGGATCGATGCCCAGGGCGTTTCCCTGGAAGATGTGGTTGTCCACCAATGCCATGAGGGCGTTGTTGGCCGACGTCACGGCATGGAAATCCCCGGTGAAATGCAGGTTGATGTCGTCCATGGGCAGGACCTGGGAGTAACCGCCTCCCGTGGCTCCGCCTTTCATCCCCAGGATTGGGCCAAGCGAGGGCTCACGCAGGGCGATCATCACGTTGTTCCCGGCCCGTGCCAGGGAATCGGCGAGCCCCACGGTGGTCGTTGATTTGCCTTCGCCCGCCGGGGTGGGTGACATGGCCGATACCAGCACCACTTTGCCCGGTTTCCTGCCTTGGGGGAGTTGCAGCTTGGCCGGATTGATTTTGGCCTTGTAGAGCCCGTACAACTCAAGGGCGGCCACAGGGATTCCTGCCCGTTCGGCGATCTGCTCGATGGGCAGCATGGTGGCTTTGTGGGCGATTTCCAGGTCACTCAGGACCTTCTGTTCAGACATCGTTGTCCTTTGGCTGTGGCCATACAGGGTGCTGCGGGCCGGGCGTACTTGCGCTGTGCGCGACAATCTACCAGCACCGTTGAGCCAAACAGGCGAGGACTCAGCGCCTGGGGACCAACAAGCCGCTGACTGCTTCCCGGTAGCTCTCCAGGGTGATCGCGGCCGTTCGCTGCCACCCGAATGACTCCGCATGGGTGGCGGCAAGCCGTCCCATGCCTTCGCGGGTCTGGACGTCGTCGTAGAGGTCTTCCAGGGCGTCCGCCCAGTCCAAGGGGTCGTGCCCATCCACCAGGAGTCCGGTGCGGCCGTCGGAAATGGCGCGGGAGAGGCCACCGACGTTGGTGGCAACGACGGGTGTGCCACACGCCTGTGCTTCCAAGGCGACCAGGCCGAACGACTCGCTGAAGGAGGGCATGACCACGACATCGGCGGAGCGGAACCAGCTGGCCAACTCGGGAGCCACGACCGGCGGGCGGTGGGTGACGACGTCGTCGAGCCCGGCGTCGTGGATGATCTGCTTGAGGTTGAAGTCCTTCGATCCGCTGAGGGATCCCAGGATGGTCATTTCGAGGTCGATGTCGGGCCGACGCCTACGCAGGATTCCGGCGGCTTTCACGAACACCTGCGGACCTTTGAGCCGCTGGATCCGGCCGGCGAAGAGGATATGGAAACTGTCCGGGCGCACTCCCCGGAGGGCGCGGGATTTCTTGCGGAAGGACGGTGTGAAGACGTTCAGGTCGACCCCGGGCGGTGCAATGTCGATGCGGTCGCGGTCCGCCCCGTAGTGGGAGACGAGTTCCTCGGCCTCTGCGGGGGTGTTGGCGACCAGGCGGGCTGCGCCGTCGACGATCTTTTGCTCGCCTTCTTCCCGTCTACGGGGTTCGGGGCGCTCGCCGGATTGCAGCACCAGGTTCTTGACCTTGGCCATGGTGTGCATGGTGTGAACCATGGGAACGCCCCAAAGCTCCGACAGTTCCAGCCCTGCCACCCCCGAAACCCAGTAGTGCGAGTGGATGGCATCGTAGCGGCCGTGCAGTTGTTCATGGCGGATCCGGTCTATCTCGCCCACCATCTGGTGGAGGAGCTCCGGCAGCTCTTCTTTGGGAATTTTCCGGCGGGGCCCCGCCATGACGTTGTGGACGCAGACACCTGGCCCGGGATGCTCGACGGCGGGCTGGTTGGCTTTGGTGGAGCGCGTGAAGATTTCCACTTCCACGCCGGTCTCAGCCAATGCCATGGCGAGGGCTCGCACGTAGACGTTCATTCCGCCGGCGTCCCCGGCACCCGGTTGCTCCATGGGGGAGGTGTGCAAGGACAGGAATGCCACGCGACGAATCAATGGCATGGCGTTCCTCCTGACAAGACGGGGCAAAGGCTGTTTGCCCTGCAGAAAACACTACTCCTGCCGGGCATCGCCTGGCCGAAGCAAACCCGCTATGTGGACAACGCTGCTACCGTGGCCGCTGTGACCGACGAAAAGACTTTCGACATTCGACAAGCAACAACCGCGGACTGGCCCGGCATCTGGGCCGTGCTGGAACCCGTGATCCGGGAGGGTGAAACGTTCACCTGGGACCGTGACACCACGGAAGGGACAGCGCGGGCCAAGTGGTTCAAGGAGGCTCCGGGACAGACCTTCGTGGCCGTCGACCGGGGGAGCGGTGAGGTGCTGGGAACCGGCGAATTCCATGCGAACCAGGGCGGTGGTGGCAGCCACGTGGCCAACGCCGGGTACATGGTGGGGGCCAAGCACTCCGGCAAGGGCATTGCCCGGGCCCTGTGTGCGTACTCCTTGGCGGAAGCCAAGGCAGCCGGCTTCTACGCCATGCAGTACAACGCCGTGGTGGAGAGCAACGTCCGCGCGGTCTGGCTCTGGCAATCCATGGGATTCACCATCCTCGCCACCGTGCCTGAAGCGTTCAACCATCCTGAGATCGGGTACGTCGGACTGCACGTGATGTACCGGAAACTCTAGGACCACAGCCTGCGCAGTTCGGGGAAAGCCTGCTCGTACCGATCCAACAGTTCCTTCCCCAGCGATGCGGAACCCGCCAGCGGATGCGCGGCGAAGGCCCGTACGGCGGATTCCCGGTCGCCCTCCCTGACAGCACGAATGGTCAGTTTCTCCACCTCCTTAACGCGTTTCATCAAAGTGAGGAACTGCCTGCCGGGACGCTCCTGCGCAAGCGGCAGGGCGCCGTCGGGCGTTATCTCGCAGGGAACCTCGACGACGGCGTCCCCGGGAAGGCCGGGCACCGCACCATCCGCTGTGGCCGGGCCGCCGGCGGCAGACACCGGAGAATTGGGAACGTTCAGGATCAACTGGGTCCTCCCGCCCCCGAAAAGGGCTTTCATGAGGGCCAACGCCACCCGCTCGTAGCCGCCACCGGCCAGGTCTTCCTCATCCCGTTGTTCGCCGTGGGTGCGGGCTTCGGCCAAATAGCCTTCCTCCCGGGACCGTCGAGCGGCATCCCACAGCGCATAGGCGTGGTCAGAGTCCACCAACGCCGGGTACAGCGAGCGTTGCTGCTGGTGGATGGAGGTGCCCCGGGTTTCCTGTTGGGCCCTGATGGCGTCAGTTGCCTGCGCGGTTTGGTAGTAGTAGTAAAGGTATTCGTTGGGAAGGCAGCCGAGCCTCTTCAGGAGCTTGCGGCCGAACAGCCGACCCTCTTCCATGGACCCAAGGGCCCTCTCGTCCTCGAGCAGGCCGGGCAACAGGTCAGTCCCACCCGGAGCCAGCCGGTATAGCCAGCCGAGGTGGTTCAGCCCAAAGTAGCCCACGCCGTCGAGCATTCCGTCCTTCAGCGGCGCCCCTGCGGCGCGGGCCGCCCGCTGCACCAGTCCGCCTGCGGAATCGCAGATCCCGATCACGTGCCCGCCCAGCACTGGACGCAGCGCCTCGGTGACCATTCCGGCGGGGTTGGTGAAATTGATCAGCCACGCATCCGGGCAGTGGCGACGCATGGCCTCTGCCAGTTCAAGCATCCGGGGAATGGAGCGCAGCGCATAGGAAATCCCACCCGCCCCGGTTGTCTCCTGTCCCAACAGGCCTAAGTCCAGGGCGACGCGCTCGTCTTCAATGCGGCCCGCCGTTCCACCGGGGCGCATCGCCGCGAACACCACATCCGTACCTTCAAGGGCCTGTGCCAGGTCCGTCGAAACCACGACGTCGGGCCGGGAACCTGCCGCGGTAGGCATATCGCGGAGCACAGCCTCAATGGCCGCAACCCGCAACGCGTCGACGTCGTAAAGCACCAGTGAGTCCACCAACCCCGCGAAGGGGCCCGCGCACAAAGCCCGGTACACAAGGGGAACCCGGAATCCGCCGCCACCGGCGATCATGAGCCGCATGGTCCGAGTCTATGCAGCCCGGAGGGTGCAGCGTAGTGTGCCGTGCATGGACGCTATGCCCCAGCGACGTTACGATCCTCTTGCCGCCGTCAGGTCTGACGGCGATCACCAATGCGACCTCCTCCTGACCGGCACGGTGTTCCAGGACATTATTTTCACGGGCTTGCCGCACGCACCTGAACCCGGCACGGAAGTCTGGAGCGAAGGCATGGGAAGCTGCCCGGGCGGCGTGGCCAACCAGGCCATCGCCGCCGCAAGGCTGGGACTGCGGACCAATCTGGCAGCAACGTTCGGGGACGACGGCTACGGCGACTACAACTGGCAGATATTGGAGAGCCAGGAACACGTGGACCTGTCCCTGTCCAGGAGGATTCCAGGCTGGCACTCTCCGGTCACGGTGTCCATGTGCGTGAACCAGGACAGGTCCATGGTGACCCACGGCCACCCGGCTCCCATCAGTGCATCCGAACTGATGGGGCAGCCACCCAAGGCGCTCGCCGCCGTCGCGGACCTGGGTGAGGAACTGGAGCCGTGGATGATGGCCGCGAAGACAGCGGGAACCAAACTCTTCGGCGTCGTGGGGTGGGACCCCACCGGCAAATGGTCCGAGCGTCGGCTCGAACAACTCGGGAACTTCCATGCCTTCCTGCCCAACGCGCCCGAAGCGATGGCGTTCACCGGCAAAGCAGACCCGTGGGCTGCCCTGTACTCGCTGGCCGACCGGGTGCCCGTCGCGGTGGTGACCCTTGGCCCGCAAGGAGCTGTGGCAGTGGATTCGGAAACCGGGGAAGAGGAGTGGGTTCCGTCCCTGCCGGTTTCTGCGTCCGACCCTACGGGCGCCGGGGATTGTTTTGGGGCGGCCTTCATTGTGGGCTGCCTGGCGGGATGGACGCTGGGGGACAGGCTGCGCTTTGCGAACCTCTGTGCCTCGCTGGCAGTCCAGGAAGTCGGCGGATCACTGGCTGCGCCCGGATGGGGTGACATCGCCGATTGGTGGCACCGGGCAAATGCGCGCAAGGAGCGCCAATCCAGCCAGTGGGTCCGTCGCTTCGCGTTCCTGGAACCGATCGTCAAGGACATCCCGGCAGAGGCGCAGCGGCGGGCACGCGCCACCATCGCGCACCTCTCCGACGCACAGTAACGCGCGCGGCCACCGTCCGCGGCCCACCGCAGTTAACCCGAATTCACTGGCACCACTAGAATCTCTAGGGTGACTTACGAAGCAGCAGCAGATATCGGGATCGGATCCAAGGCCTCCATAACAAGGTCGGCCCTGCTGGAACGTTCGGCTGTGATCGATCTCGACGCTGTGCGGCACAATGTCCGCCAGTTCGTCGCCATCGCCTCGCCGGCCTCCGTGATGGCGGTGGTCAAGGCTGACGCCTACGGCCACGGTGCCGTCCAAGTGGCCCGCGCCGCCCTCGACGCCGGAGCTGCCTGGCTCGGTGTGGCGCACATTTCCGAGGCGCTCGCCTTGCGCGCTGCCGGGGTGGATGCGCCGCTGCTGGCTTGGCTGCACACCCGCGAAAGCAACTTCCAAGCGGCAGTCGCCGCAGGCGTCGACGTCGGAATTTCCGGTTGGGAACTCGACGCAGTGGTAGCTGCTGCCCGGGAACAGGAACGGCCGGCGCGGGTGCACCTGAAGGTGGACACCGGGCTTGGCCGCAACGGCTGCACCATCGAGGACTGGGACCAGTTGGTGGGCCAGGCAATGGACTACCAGGACCAGGGGCTTCTGCGCGTTGTGGGTATTTTCTCGCACCTCGCCGTGGCCGACGAACCGCACCGTCCTGAAACCGACGAGCAACTCACTGTCTTCCGTGAGGCCATCGCCATGGCCGAGGACGCAGGCGTGGACACCGAGGTCCGCCACATCGCCAACACGCCCGCCACGCTGTCCCGCCCCGACTCGCATTTCGACCTTGTCCGTGTGGGTCTTGGCGTGTACGGGCTCTCGCCGTTCGAGGGCGCCACGTCCGCTGACCTTGGATTGCATCCGGCAATGACGGTCCGCACGCTGCTGTCCAATTGCAAAAAGGTCCCCGAAGGCCAGGGAGTTTCCTACGGGCTGAACTACCGCACCACCGGGGAGAGCACGCTGGGCCTGGTGCCGCTGGGCTACGCAGACGGTGTCCCTCGGATTGCCACTGGCGGCCCTGTGCGCGTCAACGGTACCAACTACCCCGTGGTGGGCAGGATCGCCATGGACCAGATGGTGATCGACCTTGGCCCCATGACAGTCGAGGCCGCCAATGCCCTCAAGGGCGCGGAAGCTGTCATGTTCGGTGACGGTGCCGACGGTGGTCCGACCGCGGATGATTGGGCAGCCGCAGCAAGCACCAACAACTACGAGATTGTCACCCGCATCAGTTCCCGGGTTCCGCGCAGCTACGTCAACGAGCTCGCCACCGGTCCAGCGGCGCCTGCCGGTGCCGCCGACGCCGAAACGGCGGCGCTGTGAACCAATCCCAGTGGGAACGCACAGTCACGGTAACGACGGCGGACCAGACCCACGCTCTCGCGGCGGCCCTTGGTGGGGTGCTTGAAGCGGGGGACCTCCTGGTGCTGACCGGGGAACTGGGTGCGGGCAAAACCACGTTTACCCAGGGACTCGGGGAAGGGCTGGGCGTCCGCGCAGGAATCATCTCGCCCACTTTCGTCCTGGTCCGGATCCACCCGAACCTCCCTGATGGTCCCAGGCCCGGTGGCCCGGATCTGGTCCACGTGGATGCTTACAGGCTCGACTCGGCCGCGGAGGTGGACGATATCGATCTTGAGAACACCATGGACTCCGCTGTGACAGTGGTGGAGTGGGGCAGGGACCGGGTGGAGCATCTCTCCGAGAGCCGCCTGGAAGTCGATTTGCACAGGTCCGTGGGCGGCAACAGTGCCGCAGGGACCGGCGGCGTCCTGGATTTTGATACCGAGGACGACGACGAGCCCCGCACCATTGTGTTCCGGGGCTTTGGTCCCCGCTGGGCCGTAGCACCCCGCCTGCTGGACGAAACGGGATCCCGCCCTGCCGAAGAAGGAGGCAACTGATGCTGATCCTGGCCATTGACACCTCCGCTGTTGCCAGCGCGGCCCTGATCTCCGATGACGCCATGGAAGGCGTGGTGGATTCCTTCGCCACCGAGGACACCCGCAGCCACGCCGAGGTCCTTGCACCGGGCATTGAGAAGCTCTTGGCGGGGGCGGGTGTTACCGGAGCTGACATCGATGCGATCGTCACCGGGGTAGGTCCTGGTCCTTTCACCGGGCTGCGTTCCGGTATTGCCACGGCCCGCACCCTCGCATTCGTGTGGAACAAGCCGCTGCACGGACTGATGAGCCTGGACGCGATTGCCCTGGAAGTTGCGGAATCCACGGTGTCGGCTTCCGAGTTCCTTGTGGCTACCGATGCCCGGCGCAAAGAGGTCTATTGGGCCCGGTACACCGTGTCCGATGGCCGGCTCCCGGAACTCGTGGATGGCCCGCATGTGGGTTTCGCTTCTGAGCTGCCGGACTTGCCCGTCTTTGGGGCAGGCGCAGGTCTGTACGCGGACGTCCTCAGCGCGGACCCGGACTTCGCCGGAACACAACCCAATGCGGCATCCCTGGGTCAGTTCGCCTTGGCCCGGCTCGCCGCGGGACAGGCACTCCTCGACTCAACGCCCCTCTATTTGCGGGAATCGGACGCCCAGGTCCCGGGCCCACGGAAGCGTGCGCTGTGACCGGGGCCGCTGAGATGTTGCTGCGCGACATGACCGAGGCCGATATTCCCGTGGTCGAGGCGTTGGAACGTCGGTTGTTCCCCGTGGATGCCTGGCCGCTGCAGATGTTCTTTGATGAATTGGCCCAGCCCGAAACCCGCCGCTACGTGGTTGCAGAGGTCGCTGGGGAGATCGTGGCCTATGCCGGGCTGATGTGCATCGAGCCCATCGCGGATGTCCAGACGATCGCCGTCGTGCCTGAATTCGAAGGCCAGGGCATCGGCTCGGCGGTCCTGACCGAACTCATCGAAGAGGCGCGGCGCAGGCGGGCCGCGGACGTACTCCTGGAGGTCCGCGCGGACAACCCGCGCGCCCAGAGGCTGTACGTACGTTTCGGGTTCGAACAGATCCACGTCCGCCCGCGCTATTACCGGGATGGCACCGACGCCCTGATCATGCGCCTCCCGCTGACCGATTCCACTTCTTCTGAAGGAGCTCCGGCATGACCGCGACTTTTCCGCAGGAACTGAAGCAGCCGCTGGTGCTCGGCATTGAGTCTTCGTGTGATGAGACCGGTGTCGGGATCGTCCGGGGGACCACGTTGCTGACCAACACGGTGTCTTCATCCATGGACGAGCATGTGCGCTTCGGTGGTGTCATCCCCGAGATCGCTTCCCGGGCCCACCTGGATGCCTTTGTTCCCACGCTGCAGGAATCATTGCATGAAGCCGGTGTCACCCTGGAGGACATCGACGCCATTGCAGTCACGTCAGGACCTGGCCTTGCCGGCGCCCTGATGGTGGGCGTTTGTGCCGCGAAGGCCCTGGCTTTGGCCACCGGCAAGCCGCTGTACGCGATCAACCACCTGGTGGCCCACGTGGGCGTCGGCCTGCTGGATGGAAAGCCCGACGCCGGTGCTGCCGCCGGCTTGGGCGCCGGTCAGTTGCCGGAGAACCTTGGCGCGCTCCTGGTGTCGGGCGGCCACACGGAGATCCTCAGGATCAGGAGCATCACGGACGACGTTGAGCTGCTGGGCTCAACCATCGATGACGCGGCCGGCGAGGCCTACGACAAAGTGGCCCGCATCCTTGGCCTTGGCTATCCCGGTGGCCCCGCCATCGACAAGCTGGCCCGCCAGGGTAATCCGAAATCCATCCGTTTCCCGCGGGGACTGACGCAGCCCAAGTACATGGGGACCGCCGGGGACAAGGGCCCACACCGCTACGACTGGTCGTTCAGTGGACTGAAGACAGCCGTGGCCCGCTGTGTGGAGCAGTTCGAGGCCCGCGGCGAGGAAGTGCCCGTGGCCGACATTGCGGCGGCCTTCCAGGAAGCCGTGGTGGATGTCATCAGTTCCAAGGCGGTCCTTGCCTGCAAGGAGAACGGCATCACCGATGTCCTGTTGGGCGGCGGCGTCGCGGCGAACTCGCGGCTGCGCGAATTGACTTGGCAGCGCTGTACCTCAGCCGGGATCACCCTCCACGTCCCGCCCTTGGACCTGTGTACTGACAACGGGGCCATGGTGGCGGCATTGGGTTCGCAGTTGATCATGGCGGGCATCGGGCCGAGCGGTCTTGCCTTCGCGCCGGACTCGTCCATGCCGGTCACTTCGGTGTCACTGCCTGCCCAGGCGTAATCCAGCCCAAAGGGTATTAACTCCCGGGTGTTAACCCGGGCATGCCACCCAGCCGGAAGCTAGGCGTCGGGGCCTTTGCGCATTTGCTGCACCAGGTCCATCACCACTGCTTTCAAGTCGCCGTCATGCTCGGCTGCGACGCGGCGTTGGCGCTGGTAGCTGGCGCCGCGCTCGATGATCCGGAGGACGTCGGCCAGCTCCTCGGAGCAGCCCAGCTTGGCAGCTACCGGTTCCAGCCGGGCTACTGTTTCCGCGAGGTGCTCGGTGACGAGCTGTTCGTTGCCGTCTGCGTCCAGGATGATGATGGCTTCCATGCCGTAGCGGGCGGCGCGCCATTTATTCTCCTGCACATGCCAGGGTGGCATGGTGGGGATGCTGCCACCGGCGTCCAGGATGGAGGAAAATTCGTCCACCAGGCACTGGGTCAGTGCAGCTATGGCTCCAACTTCTTCGAGGGTGGCAAGGCCATCGCAGATGCGCATTTCGATGGTGCCCAGGTTGGCTACCGGCCGGATATCCCATCGGATTTCCGAGGTGGCGTCGATAACGCCGGTGGTGAACATGTCCTGGACGTAGGACTCGTAGGCCTCCCAGGTTTCGAACTGGAAGGGCAACCCGGCCGTGGGAAGCTGCTGGAACATCAGGGCCCGCTGGGAAGCGTAGCCGGTTTCCTCGCCTGCCCAGTAGGGGCTGGAGGCAGACAATGCCTGGAAATGCGGGAAGTAATTGACCAGGCCATCGAGGACGGGCAGGACTTTGTCCCGGCGATCGATGCCCACGTGGACGTGGACGCCGTAGATGACCATTTGGCGTCCCCACCACTGGGTCCGCTCAATGAGCTTGGCGTAGCGCTCTTTGTCGGTGACAGGCTGGAGCAGGGGAGGGCTGAAGGGGTGGCTGCCTGCGCAGAACACCTCAACGCCCATGGGGTCGGTGACTTCGCGGACAGCTGCAAGGGAGCGGCTGAGGTCCTCTTTGGCGTCCTTGACCGTTTCGCAGATCCCGGTGACAAGCTCCACGGTATTCAGCAGCAGTTCGCGCTTGATATGGGGGTGTTCGTCGTCCTCGTTGAGGTCCGGGTGGTTCGCGGCGACGCCCTTCAGGACATCGTTTGCGACCGATACCAGTTCCCCGGTGCGTGCATTGACGAGCGCCAACTCCCATTCCACACCCAGTGTCGACTGCCTGGATGGCGCAAAATCAATCTGCACGTAGTCCCCTCAATTTGTACTTTCCGGCCTTGTGTTGTGTCAGCCGGACACGATTCCCCGCTGCGGGGCCGCCAGCGGTCGAATCAAGTCTAATGCAGCCGGAACACCCGTGATATCGAGGGGCTCAGGCCCGCAATGAGTCGTCATTTGCTAAATAGAATGATTCTCATTAGTATGAACGCATGCATCTCACAGTCGTCAGTTCCCTCGACAGCCAATGCCGGGAAGCAGCCACGGGGAGGTTGGGTCGAACCCACGCCAACTCGGCAGTGGTTCTCCATGACCTGCTGGATGGTTTGCTGGTCCTGCGCAGGGTTTACCGGGATGGACGCCTGGTTGAACGCGAAACGACAGTCCTGGAGCACGGCTGCCTCAGCTGCACCGTTCGGCTCGACGTCGTACCGACGGCGGAACGCCTCGCCGCATACGGGTTCGACCATGTTGTGCTTGGCTTGCCGCCGGGCGTCGCCGCCGGGATGGCAGTTGCCGGGCTTCGCCAGGGGCTCAGCCGCCCGGCTGTCATCGACAATGCCGTGTTGGCGCTGGATCCCGCAGACCTCGATGACCACATCTGGGACCGCCATACCTTGTTCGAGTCCGGCTTCACGTCCATGCCGCAGGATGACCGCACCAGCGGTGAGTTCCTTATCGGGGAGTTCGGCCACGTGGACACGGTCATGGTGTATCCGGGCCTGGGCGCAACGTTGACAGGCGCCCACCCTGAAGGATCGGCGTCATGGGCGACCGGCATGGAATTGCTCGTCGAATTGGCACCGCATGCCGCTGCCGTCGGTACGGCCGACCCCTACCGTCCGGGCTGCTTCGACCAGGCCGAAACCGCGGCACGTAACCGGCCCGGCGTCGTCCATGTGGCGGCGAGCGAAACACCAGGTTCCTTCCGCACGGTGCTTCACAAAGCGAGCCGCCCACTGCATCCGGGCCGCTTCCGTGATGCACTGCCACGGTTGGCCGCGGGTACGCATTGGATGCGTGGCCGGCTATGGATTGCCTCTGCTCCCGCCACACGGATCGCCGTCCAGGGAATCGGGCCCAGGGTTTGGCTCGAAAGTACCGGGAAATGGCTCGCCGACTCGGCTGACACGGCACCCAGCGGCGCATCGGCAGGCAAGCCGGGTCCCGACGTCGACTCCGTCCTTGACTGGCATCCGAGCCACGGCGACCGCGGCACGGTATTGGCGATGACCGGGCGCTCGGAAGATATTGATGCCCGCGTAATCCGCGGGATCCTGGACGAATGCCAACTGACGGAGGCGGAAATGGAACTGGACTTTGGCGTCTGGGACGATCCCCTGGAACTCAGCGACGCCCTCTAAGCCGCACCACCAACAAAAGGAGAAACACCATGAAGGTCAGGAACTCACTGCGTGCGCTCAAGAAGATCCCCGGAGCGCAGATCGTCCGGAGGCGTGGACGCACGTTCGTCATCAACAAGAACAACCCGCGGATGAAGGCGCGGCAGGGCTGATCCCGGTGCTGCATCCATCGGGCGTTGTTTAATGGGTGGATGCCCATCCTGAACAAAGACATGTCCCTGTGCATTTCGCTCGCGGCCCGGCCCAGCAACATCGGTACCCGGTTCCACAACTATCTGTACGATCTGCTCGGCTTGAACTTTGTCTATAAGGCATTCGCGCCAGCTGACATCACCCTCGCGGTGGCGGGCATCCGCGGCCTCCCCATCCGGGGCGCCGCGGTGTCCATGCCCTACAAGGAAGCCGTCATCCCGCTGGTTGACGTGATGGATCCGTCGGCCAAAGCCATTGATTCGGTGAACACCATCGTGAACGACGACGGTGTCCTCACCGCCTACAACACCGACTACATCGCCATAGCGCGGCTCTTGAAGGACCATGAGGTCCCCAGCAGCCACACCGTGCTCCTCCGTGGAGCGGGCGGCATGGCCAAGGCCGTAGCGGCAGCGCTACGCGACGCGGGCTTCACCGCCGTCACCATCGTGGCCCGTAATGAAACCGCCGGCCGCGCCCTCGCCGACCTCTACGGTTTCGGCTGGCAGGACGACGTCAACGGAGCCACCGCGGATCTCATCATCAACGTCACACCCTTGGGGATGGCCGGCGCGGATGAAACCGCCCAGTCCTTTGACGATGCCACCATCGCCGCCGCGCAGGTGGTATTCGACGTCGTTGCGCTGCCTTCCGAGACGCCGCTTATCACCGCTGCGCGTTCAGCCGGCAAACCGGTGATCACGGGCGCCGAAGTCATCGCCATCCAGGCCGAAGAACAATTCGTCCTCTACACAGGGGTGCGTCCGACCCCCGGCCAGGTGCGCGAAGCTTCTGAATTCTCGCGCCGCTGACTGCTATGCAGTGACCGGCTCCACCACGACAGCCACTCGCTCCTCGCCGATCCTGGTGAGGACCAGGGTGGCTGTTTTCGCTTGGCCCTTGCCGGGCTTGGCGGGAAGCAACTGCTTCCGCAGCTCTTCTGGGGTGACTGCCGTACCGCGTTTCTTGATGTCCAGCACAGTGATGCCGTTGGTCTTCACCCAGGCTTTCAGGGCCTTGACGTTGTACGGCATGACTTCAAGCACTTTGTAGGCGCGGGCGAACGGGGTGTCGTGTAACGCCGGGGCGCAGATGTAGGCGATGTGCTCGTCCACCAAGTGACCGCCGAGGCGTTCAGCGACATCGGCCACCAGGCCCGCGCGGATCACCGCCCCATCCGGTTCGTACAGGAATCCTTCCACCGGACCGACGGCGGCTACCGGACCGCCGTCGAAATCCTCGCCGCTGGTGATTTCGGCAGCGCCCTGGCTGCCGAGGACCAGCGCTGCGCGCCGTACCCCGGGGCGCGCCACCGCGTTGAACCACAGCGTGACCTCGGTGACATCGCCGCCGACGGAAACCCACTGAGCTTCGCAACCTGCGGGCACCGAATCGTGCGGGATGCCCGGACCCATCTTGACGCCAACGGCGCGGCCCGTGGCAGCCAGGTTTTCCACGAACGACAAAGGGGGAGAGAAGGCCTCGGGGTCCCAGATCCGCTTTGTTCCGGAGGTGGAGGTGGTGCGTCGGGCGGGATCCAGCCACACTCCATCGATACCGTCCAGCTCAACGGAGGTAGCGTCCGCATGGACCACTGTGGCGTGCGGGAAGGGGATCAGGTTGATCGTGGCGCAGGCAGCAGTCGTCTCGTCCATCTCCACGGCAGTCACGGCGATGTCCATGGACGCCATGGCCATCGAGTCAGCTCCCAGGCCGCAACCGAGGTCCGCGACATGCGAAACGCCGGCTTGTGCAAAGCGCTCGGCGTGCCGGGCGGCGACGTTCAACCGGGTCGCCTGCTCCAACCCGGCCTGGGTGAACAGCATTTGGCGGGCAAATTCGCCGAACTTGGCCTCTGCCCGGGTCCGGAGGCGGGACTGCGTCAGGACGGCAGCGACGATTTCGGGGGAGTGGCCCGCTTTCCGGAGGTCGGCGTTGACGCTGAAAGCGGCGGCTTCTTTGTAAGGCCCAAGTGAGGCAAGAAGTTCCCATCCTTCGGTGGTCAGCAAGGGCGCGATCTGTTCCTGCGGTGCGTGAGGCATGGGATCAAGCCTAACGTCGCAGGATATGACAGCGTGACTTGGGAATCAGCCAGATAGGGTTGTTTTCATGGAAGACAACGCAGCCGCACAGCCGTCCCGCATCACCAGATATGCCCGTCCCGCACTTATTGCGGGCATCGTGATAGCCGTGGTCTGCATAGCCCTGCTCATCATCATCCTTGCCCTGGACTCCTTCAATGCTGCCGCGTACTCCGTCACCGGCAAGAGTGTCAACGATGCCACTGACGAGGCGCGGGAGATCCGTGACCTCTACAGCGGCGCCTGGATGGGCGGGATCATCGGCTTGGTGATTTCCGGCGTCGTGGCTGTCCTGTCCGCAGTGGTGCTGTACCGGAACCGCGGCAATGCCCCCGTGGATGGGGACGACGACGGCGAGGACTACGGCCTGGACGACCTCACCGGCAGGTGACCGGAGTTCACCCATGACGAAATGCTGGCACTCACCTTGACCGAGTGCTAACGCTTACATAGAGTCTTATTAGCACTCTCCCCCGGAGGGTGCTAACCACGCCAGGCGTTCCTCCGGCACCGCGACGACGGTTGCACGCCCCGGCACCCCAGTTCTTAGTCCATGAATCAGCTCATGAAAAGGAGAGTCCGAGTGTCGGTCTCGATTAAGCCTCTTGAGGATCGTATTGTTGTTCGCCCGCTCGAAGCAGAGCAGACCACGGCTTCCGGCCTGGTTATTCCGGACTCCGCACAGGAGAAGCCGCAGGAAGGCGAAGTTGTTGCAATCGGCCCCGGCCGCTTCGATGACAACGGAAACCGCGTACCGGTTGACGTAGCTGTTGGCGACGTCGTCATCTACTCCAAGTACGGTGGAACCGAAGTCAAGACCGGTGGCAACGAGTACCTCGTTCTGTCCGCCCGCGACGTCCTCGCGATCGTCGTAAAGTAACTTCCCGGAGCCCGCACCGCCGCCGCGTTGGAATCATTCCGACCCGTCAGCGGTGCGGGTTTTCTGTCTTGAAAGGACACAACCATGGCAAAGCAGCTTGCTTTTAACGATGCTGCCCGCCGGTCTCTTGAGGCCGGTATCGACAAGCTCGCCAACACTGTCAAGGTGACGCTTGGTCCGCGCGGCCGCAACGTCGTGCTGGACAAGAAGTGGGGCGCTCCCACGATCACCAACGACGGCGTCACCATCGCCCGCGAAGTCGAGCTTGACGACCCCTACGAGAACCTTGGCGCACAGCTGGCCAAGGAAGTAGCCACCAAGACCAACGACGTCGCAGGCGACGGCACCACCACGGCTACCGTGCTGGCCCAGGCCTTGGTCAAGGAAGGCCTGCGCAACGTTGCAGCCGGCGCCGCTCCCGGCGAGATCAAGCGTGGCATTGAGGTTGCGGTTGAAGCCGTGGCTGCCCGCCTCCTGGAGAACGCCCGCGAAGTCGAAGGCACCCAGGTTGCCAACGTTGCCGCTATCTCTGCCCAGAGCGACGAGGTTGGCGAACTGCTGGCCGAAGCTTTCGGCAAGGTGGGCAAAGACGGTGTCATCACCATTGAAGAGTCCTCCACCACGCAGACCGAGCTGGTCCTCACTGAGGGCATGCAGTTCGACAAGGGCTACCTGTCCCCGTACTTCGTCACCGACGCTGAGCGCCAGGAAGCCGTCCTCGAGGACGCCCTCATCCTGATCAACCAGGGCAAGATCTCCTCGCTGCAGGACTTCCTGCCGCTTCTGGAGAAGGCTCTGCAGGCCAACAAGCCGCTCTTCATCATTGCTGAAGACATCGAAGGCGAAGCCCTTTCCACGCTGATCGTCAACCGCATCCGCGGCACGCTCAACGTTGTGGCCGTCAAGGCCCCGGGCTTCGGCGACCGCCGCAAGGCCATGCTCCAGGACATCGCCACGCTCACCGGCGCGCAGGTTGTTTCCCCGGACCTCGGCCTGACCTTGGACTCCGTTGGCCTCGAGGTACTCGGTACCGCACGCCGCATCACGGTCACCAAGGACAACACCACCATCGTGGACGGCGCTGGCTCCGCCCAGGACGTGGCCGACCGCGTTGCACAGCTGCGTGCCGAACTGACCCGGACGGACTCCGACTGGGACAAGGAAAAGCTGCAGGAACGCCTCGCCAAGCTCGCCGGCGGCATCGGCGTGATCAAGGTTGGCGCAGCCACCGAGGTCGAGCTGAAGGAAAAGAAGCACCGCATTGAGGACGCCGTTTCCTCCACGCGTGCAGCCCTTGAAGAAGGCATCGTTTCCGGTGGCGGTTCCGCACTCATCCACGCCCTCAAGGCGCTGGACGAGTCCCCGGCCGTCAAGGCACTGGAAGGTGACGCGGCAGCAGCTGTTGGCATTGTCCGCCGCGCACTGGTTCAGCCGCTCCGCTGGATCGCACAGAACGCCGGCTTCGACGGCTTCGTAGTGACGGCCAAGGTCTCCGAGCTCGAAGCCAACCACGGCTTCAACGCCAAGTCCGGCGAGTACGAGGACCTGATCGCCGCTGGCGTGATCGACCCCGTCAAGGTCACCCGCTCCGCACTCCGCAACGCCGCTTCCATCGCTGCCCTGGTTCTCACCACCGAGACCCTGGTTGCCGAAAAGCCGGCTGAGGACGAAGACGCACACGCAGGTCACCAGCACTAAGCTGTCTGCGCCAAAAACCCCGGCCACGTTGATTCGTGGCCGGGGTTTTTTGCTGTGCGCGCTCTCTCACGTTCCACCCTTTTGGCGGCGACGCTCTCTCACGTCCCGCCTGTTTGGCAGGGACGCTCTCTCACGTCCCACCTGTTTGGCGGCGACGCTCTCTCACGTCCCGCCTGTTTGGCAGGGACGCTCTCTCAGGTTCTGCCTGTTTGGCGGCGACGCTCTCTCACGTCCCGCCTGTTTGGCAGGGACGCTCTCTCAGGTTCTGCCTGTTTGGCGGCGACGCTCTCTCACGTCCCGCCTGTTTGGCAGGGACGCTCTCTTACGTCCTAGGTGTGGGGCAGCGTCGGGCTGAAGGGGGTGGGTTGTGAGTGAGGGTTGGGTTGATGGGGGTGGGTTGTGAGTGAGGGTTTGCGCAAGGAACCGGCTACCCGGGCCGCCGGATGGCACCGAGCTGTCGCGGGGGAGAAGCCGGTCGGCGGCTTGAGGGTGTGCGTTTGCCTATGAGCCGGTAAAACACCAGCACCGCGGCGGCAGCTGCCACGATGCCCACAAGGTTCAGGGCCAGTTGCATCGCCGATCCCGCAGCCTTGCTGTACTCACCCAGGACGAGGGCCACAGCAACATAACCGGCCGCTGGCACAGTGGTGACGGAGATAAAGACTCCCACCAGGGCGGAAGACCTGTGGCTGATCATGGACAGCATCCCCGCAGCGCCGGCGAGTGCGGCCACAATCAGCGAGTACGGCCCAGGGTGGTAGATGAACTCCACCGCGGATCCCTGGTCCAAAGCGTCGGCGGGAAACAAACCCAGCGGTACCGACAACCATGCTGCTGCTGCAGTCACGGCCATCGCCACGGGGAACCCGACTCCAAGAGCCAGACAGGAACTCCGTACCAGGCGCCACTTCCGTTCCACCAATCCCACGGACAACGCAGCGAGCGGGCCGAACTCCGGGCCAACCACCATGGCACCCACTATGGCGATGGTGGAATCGGTCACAATTCCGATCGCTGCCAACTGAGCGGCAATGATGAGGAACGCGAGGAAACTCCACGTCAGTTTCGAGTCCTCCCCGGTTTGCCGGGATACCTCGTCCCAGATGACGGAATCGGCGGATTCCCCTGGGGCGGACGCCTCGGCCTCATCCGCGCGTGCGGACAGGACCAGATCCGGCGAGGAAACTGAGATGGAGCCGAGTTCCGGAAGCTTCAAATTGTGCAGCCTTTGTATCAGCTCTTCGGCGGATTCCCGTGCGATTTGGACTGTTATGACGTCCCCGGGCGGCTCCACGGAGGCTCCCTTGTGTACCGCCGTTTCGGCCGCTCCGTTCTGCTCAAGGCAGCATTCCAGAACCGACTCAGACAATTCCGCCGGCACGCATAGGCGCAGCTGGACTATCATGGTGCTCCCTCCGTTGCTTCAGGCTTCAGCGTAGTTCCCGGGACGGTCCGGGGGGCGCAACGGGCACAGGCGACGCACAGCCAAGACTGGGATAATCCATAGTTGAACCTGAGCTAATGAGGGCCTTGGAACGCAGCCCGGATGACGGACCCAAGTGGGTTGGCGCGGCCGGACCGCGTATGATGGATGCTTTGTGCCACAGCTTTTGAGGAACTGCCTAACGTGACTACGCCAACGATCCCAGCCCCTGCCCGACCCGGCAGGCGGGCTTCGGGACCCGTTGGAAAGTCGAAGTTCCGCCCTGAAATCCAAGGTCTGAGGTCGCTTGCTGTCTTGATGGTGGTGAGCTATCACGTCTGGATCGGGCGGGTCTCCGGGGGTGTGGATGTCTTCCTCCTCATCTCGGCGTTCCTCATGACCCTGCAGTTCACCGGACGCTATAAACAACGCCGGCCGATGGATCTGCTGCGGCACTGGCTGCACCTGTTCCGCCGACTGCTCCCCGCCGTCGTGGTGGTCCTCCTCGCGACACTCGCGGCCAGCTTTGTCTTCCTGCCGGCCACCCGCTGGGTCGAGGTGGTCAACCAAGGGTGGGCCTCGCTGTTCTACTACGAAAACTGGCTCCTGCAGGGCCTCGCGGTTGACTACTACGCTGCGGACCATAGCCTGGCGAGTCCGCTGCAGCACTTCTGGTCGCTGTCCATTCAGGGCCAGGTCTTCATTTTGTGGCCCGCGATCTTCGCCTCCGTAGCGCTCCTGTGCCGGCGCTTCAGCCTGAAATACCGGGCGACGCTCGCCTATGTCTTTGCGATCATCTTCGTTGTCTCCCTGGCTTACTCGATCATATTCACGGCCAATAACCAGGCTGTGGCGTACTTCGATACCTTTGCCCGACTGTGGGAGTTCGCGCTGGGAACGTTGCTCGCGCTGGTTTTGCCTGGCCTGAACTTCGCCAAGCCGGTCCGCGTCGTCATGGGCTGGATCGGAGTGGCCTCGATGCTCAGTTGCGGGATCCTGCTGCAGGTCCAGACTGCCTTCCCGGGTTTCGTTGCTTTGTGGCCAACGCTTGCTGCAGTCGCGGTGATCGCCGCTGGCCAGACAGGCAGCCGGCTGGGCGTTGACAGGATCCTGAGCTCACGCTTCCTGGTCCGGCTTGGCGACAACTCCTACGCCCTCTACCTTTGGCACTGGCCCATTTTGGTGATCGCCTTGGCTTGGAGTGGCAAGGACCATGCGGGCTGGCTCTCCGGAACACTGATCATCGCCCTGGCTTTGGTCCTGGCCTTCCTCACCACCAAGTACGTTGAGAAGCCGTTCCGGGAATGGAAGTGGCCGGAGGTGAACCGCCGTCGCTCCGCCATTGCTATCGCTGCCTGCCTGGCCGTGGCGTGCGCGCCCCTCCTGGGATTCCAGTACAAGCAGGACCTGGACTTGAAGGCCGCCCAGGCGCAGGCCGCTTTCGATAACCCCGGAGCCCAGGCTCTCCTTCCCGGATATGTGAACCAGGTGGGCGAAAACGCGATGACGCTGCCCACCGCTGAGCAGCTTCCTTCGGACTGGGCGCACCTGACGGAGTCGTGCTCCGGCGAGACCAAACCGGAATCGTCGCTGCTGCTGGAGAACTGCCAGCAAAACAACGTGGGCGATGACGCGACCAAGACCGTGCTGGTTCTTGGCAATTCGCATTCCCAGCAATGGCTGGAGGCTGTTGGGGTGCTGGCTGAGCAACACCATTGGCGGCTTTACGCCATGCTTTACGGCGCCTGCCCCTTCATGACGGATAATCCGGATGCGGACCCGGTGTGCAATGAGTTCAACCGTGAGGTTCGCAGCCACATTGCGGCCCACCCACCGGACGCCGTTTTCATGGTGGGGACCGCGGCGACTCCCTCAACACCGGATGAGCAGCTCACGCACGGGTTTGAGGAACTCATCCCCGAAGTCAACGCCGTTGGTACCCAGGTGATCGCTATGCGCGACAACCCCCGGTTCACCTATAGCCTGACGGATTGTACGCTTTCCAAGGGACCGGACAGCCCTGACTGCCGACCGTTGGAATCGGATGTGCTCGCGGCACAGAGTCCCTTCGACGCCGTCATGGGCAAGTACCAGGATCTTTTCGTGTTGGACATGACCGACCTCATCTGCGACGGAACCTACTGCCCTCCCATCGTGGGAAACACCTTCGTATACCTGGACGACAACCACATGACCAAAACGTATGTAAAGAGCATGGCTGACATGCTCGACGAGAGGTGGTTTGCCGCGACCGGGTGGCAAGAATGATGGAAACCCAGAGCGCCACGGCTGCGTCAGGAACCCCGGCAACCACGACGTCGGAACGCCGCTTCCGTCCGGAAGTCCAGGGCCTGCGTGCCTTGGCTGTGGTCATGGTGGCGGCCTACCATATCTGGCTCGGCAAGGTTTCCGGCGGGGTAGACGCTTTCCTGTTGATCTCGGCGTTCCTGTTGACGTTGTCCTTCACCCGCAAACTTGAGGCTAACCGGCCCTTGCGCCTTGTGGGGCACTGGCTGCACGTTTTCAAGCGTTTGCTGCCGGCCGTCGTCGTGGTGTTGCTGGCGATCCTCGCCGGGACCTGGGCACTTATCCCGCAGAGCCGTTGGCCCGATGTCCTCACTGAAGCGTGGGCTTCCCTCCTGTACCGGCAAAACTGGCAGCTTGCTGCCTTCGCGGTGGACTACTACGCCCAGCAGCACGTGGATGCCAGCCCGTTCCAGCACTTCTGGTCGCTGTCCGTGCAGGGCCAGGTGTTCATTCTTTGGCCGCTGATCTTTGCCGGCATTGCACTGTTGCAGCCGCACCTTGCCAAACGGTTTCCGGGGCGGAAAGCCGTTGGTCACCGGCAGCTGCTTTTCGTGGCGTTCGCTGTGGTGTTCGTGGCGTCACTGCTGTTCTCGATCCAGGAGACCTACAGCAACCAGGCCTACGCCTACTTCGACACCCGCGCCCGACTGTGGGAGTTCGCCCTGGGTTCCTTGCTTGCGCTGGCCCTGCCATACCTGAAACCGGGGCGGAGACTCCGGGTTTTCCTGGGCTGGGCCGGCATCGCAGCCATGCTCTCCTGTGGGCTGCTGCTCACGGTTGACCGTTCATTCCCGGGCTTCGTGGCACTGTGGCCCACCCTGGCTGCGGCGGCTGTCATCGTCGCGGGGCAGAGCGGCAGCAGGTGGGGTGTTGACCGGCTCCTCAGTTCCCGCCCGTTGGTCGCTGTGGGAGGTATTTCCTACGCCCTGTACCTGTGGCACTGGCCCATCCTGGTGTTCTTCCTGCTCGCTTCCGGGACCACCACGCCGAACATCCTGGAAGGTATGGGCATTATGGCCGCCGCCGCAGTGCTTGCGGTGGCCACTACCAGGTACGTCGAGCAACCGTTGCGGCGCTGGAAGTGGCCGGACGTGCGGTCCTGGCGTGCCGCCGTCGTGATTGCCTCCTGCGGCGCGCTGTTGGCGTTGCCGGTCACTGCCTGGCAGGGCGCCATTACTGCAGAGGCAACGGCAATTGCCTCCCAGCCCCATGAGCTGACCCCGGGCGCGGCCGCGCTGTCCCCGGATTATGCGGGGGAGCCGTCGGCGGAGGCCCTGGTCATCCCTGCGCCGGCGGCCATGAAGGATGAGTGGGCGAACGTTGATGGTGAGTGCACCGGGGACAACGTGCCCAGTGATCCTGTGCTGGAGGGCTGCCTCCAGAACGGGGAGCCTGAGGTGGTCACCAAGAGAATTGTCGTGCTGGGGGACTCGCATTCCCAGCAGTACATGGCTGCCCTGGGCCCCATCGCCAAGCAGCATGGCTGGGAGGTGGTGACGCTCCTTAAAGGCGGCTGCCGGTTCGGAGCGCAATCGTCGGAGCGGGCCGATTTTTGCAACGACTTCAACAGGGCAAGCTCCGCTTACGTCCTGGAGCACAAGCCTGATGCCGTGTTCACGGTGGCGTCGCTGACGCACGTGGACGCGCCGTTCGAAACTGAAGTACCGGGCTACCTTGAGGGCATCAAACCTTTCACGGACCTTGGCATTGACGTGGTGGGCGTCCGGGATAACCCGCGATTCAGTTTCAACATGCCGGAGTGCGTCCAGAAAAAGGGCAAGGATTCGCCCGACTGCAATGTTCCGCTGGAGGAATCTTTGGCAGCATCCTCGCCGTTGGACGACTACGTTGGCAAAGTCGACCGCTTGTTCCTGATGGACATGAGCGACTTCATTTGTGAGCAGGGAACATGCCCGGCAGTCGTGGGCAATGTGTACGTCTACAAGGATGACAACCACCTCAGCAAGACGTATGTGCAGACCATGATCCCGATGTTCGAGCAACGGTTGCTGGCCGCTACGGGCTGGTCTGACAGCTAGCTTTGGCACCGGCCGGCGGCTTGGACAACGTACGACGGCGGCCTGCCGCCAGTGCTGTTGCTCACAGTCAGGCGTCGCGGAATATGGCGATCGCCGCGGAGGTTCTACTATTTATTCAATACCGGCAGCACCTTCTGCCATGCAGTACCTATGCACAGGCCAGTCCCGTAATGACGGGCTGGTCATCAGTTGCAACCCCTACCAGTTAAGCCCCCAAGAACCCAGGTAAGAGGCGCACACTCATGACCCAGCCCGAACACAATCCGTTTGGCTTCATTGGCCTGACGTACGACGACGTCCTGCTGCTCCCCGGACACACCGATGTTATTCCGTCCGAGGCAGACACCACATCACGCATTTCCAAGCGCATCACCGTGCAGACCCCGCTGCTTTCCGCCGCGATGGACACGGTCACCGAGTCCCGCATGGCGATTGCCATGGCCCGCCAGGGTGGCTTGGGTGTTGTCCACCGCAACCTGTCCATTGATGACCAGGCCGAGCACGTGGACCGCGTCAAGCGCAGCGAATCGGGCATGATCACCAACCCGTTGACCATTGGCCCGTCAGCCACCCTGCAGGAACTGGACGAGCTTTGCTCCCGTTACCGCGTATCGGGCCTGCCCGTTGTCGACACCGATGGCAGGCTCCTGGGTATCGTCACCAACCGCGACACCCGGTTCATTCCGGAGTCCGACTTCCCGCTCCGCAGTGTCGCCGACACCATGACCAAGATGCCGCTGATCACCGGTCACGTGGGCATCAGCCGTGAGGAAGCTTCGCACAAGCTGGCCACCAACAAGATCGAGAAGCTCCCACTGGTAGACGAGCAGGGCCGCCTCAAGGGCCTCATCACTACCAAGGACTTCACCAAAGCCGAGCAGTACCCGCTGGCTACCAAGGACGATGAGGGCCGGCTCCGCGTTGGCGCAGCCATTGGTTTCTTTGGTGACGGGTGGGAGCGCGCGATGAAGCTCATCGACGCAGGCGTGGACGCATTGTTCGTTGACACGGCCAACGGTCACTCCCAGGGCGTGCTCGACATGATTTCGCGGCTTAAGTCCGATCCGGTTGCTGCGCACGTGGACGTCATTGGCGGCCAGGCGGCAACCCGTGAAGGCGCCCAGGCACTGATCGACGCGGGTGCCGATGGCATCAAGGTCGGCGTTGGCCCGGGTTCCATCTGCACCACCCGCGTGGTGGCAGGTGTCGGCGTTCCGCAGATCACCGCCATCTACGAGTCGGCCAAGGCTGCCATTCCGGCAGGTGTTCCGCTGATCGCCGACGGCGGATTGCAGTACTCCGGTGACATCGGCAAGGCCCTGGTTGCAGGTGCGGACACCGTCATGCTCGGCTCCCTTCTGGCCGGTTGTGAGGAATCCCCGGGTGACCTCATCTTTGTTAACGGGAAGCAGTTCAAGAGCTACAGGGGCATGGGTTCGCTGGGTGCCATGCAGTCCCGCGGCAAGAACACGTCCTACTCGAAGGACCGCTACTTCCAGGCAGACGTCTCCGGTGATGACAAGCTCATCCCTGAGGGCATCGAAGGCCGTGTGGCATTCCGTGGCCCGCTGGCTTCGGTGGCTTACCAGCTGGTCGGTGGCCTCCGCCAGACCATGTTCTACACCGGCGCTCCCACCATTCCCGAGCTCAAGGCGCGCGGTAAGTTCGTCCGAATCACGCCGGCGGGTCTTAAGGAATCACACCCGCACGACATCCAGATGACTGTCGAGGCGCCGAACTACGGCTCCCGCTGATCTGATCTGCTGGTCCCCGTGGAGTAATCCACGGGGACCAGCTGTTTAAGCCGGGGCGGCTGAAATGTCGGTCCGGAAGCATAGGCTGGGCATATGTCTGAAAAGCCCGCGGAACCGCGGCACCCGGAGTCGGTCCGGCTGAACCCACTTCAACCTGGCAAGGCCCCGCCCCGCAAGCTGGCGCTGCGTCCGTACGCGCGCGCCGTCGGGCAGGTCCTCAAGGTGAGCTTCAAGGCTTCACCTGCAGCGGTGGTCATGAAGGTTCTAGGTTCACTGATCTCGGCCACGTTGCCGCTGGTCACCACCTACTTTGCCGCGCTGACCACCACCGCCCTGGCGGCCGGTTACGCGGGGGATCCCGACGCCGGTCCGCGGGCAGTCCTCTACGTGGTCGTCACCGCGGCCCTGGGGTTGTTTTGGGGTGCGTTCAGCAGCGTTGACCGGTACATCCAGCAATTGATGAGCTTCCGGGTTGGCGCGATCGTGGGCGACATGATGTACGAACGCTTCCTGGCCTTGGATTTCTGGCGCTATGACGACAAAGAGACGGTGGACCTCTACGATCGCGCCAAACGGTTTTCCGATTCGTATGCCCGGGTACTGGACCGTATCGCTGCCATCTTTACGCAGCTGGTGTCCGTGATCCTCGCTATCGGTGCGTTGCTGCTTGTCAGTTGGTGGATCGCAGTGATCGTGCTGGTGGCGATTGTGCCCAGCGTGTATTTGCAGTTCAAGCTCTCCCGTGAGCAGATCGCGCACTGGAACACCCAGGTGGATTCGCGCCGGCAACGGCGGATGATCGAGCAAAACCTGCTCCGGCCGCAGCACATTGCGGAAATGCGGCTCTATGGAATCGTGGGGTACCTGATGGACCTGCGCTCCCGGTTGCGGGACGCGGACGAGAAAAGGCGCCTGGATTTCCAAAAGCGCTATATCCCCAAGCAACTGGCAGCAGACTCCCTGCAGTACGGTGCCGAGGTCGTGTCGCTGATCTGGGTGGTGGGTCAGATCATCGCCAGGGCGCAGCCGGTAGGTCAGTTCCTCTACGTCCAGCAGATCGTCAGCCGTGCCTTGTCCACAGCCAACAACCTCGTTTCCTCGCTGAGTTCCATTGATGAGGACCTGGCCAACCTCAAGGACTATGAGCTCTTCATGGCGCTGCCGGTTCCAAGTGGCAAGGAGAAGCCCCTGGCCGTATCTCCCTCGACAGTGGAACTGAGGGACATCCGTTTCAGCTACACCGGCAGTGACATCGAAGTCATCAAAGGCATTTCGATGACCATCACAGCGGGCCAGCATATTGCCATTGTCGGTGAAAACGGTGCAGGAAAGTCCACCTTGATCCGCATCCTGGCCGGACTGTACCGGCCTGATTCGGGCCAGGTCCTGCTCGACGGCGTGGACCTGGCCGGGATTGATGTCACCAGCTGGCATAGGCGCCTCGCGGTCCTGAGCCAGGAGTTCCTCAAGTACGAGTTCGCCACGGCGGCCGACAACATCTACCTGGGCGATGTCGATGCGCCACGCGATGATGCCCGCGTCCGGCGTGCTGCCTCCGACGCCGAGGCCATGGAGTTCATCAACAAGCTTCCCAACGGCCTGGAGAACCACGTCAGCAACTGGATGGAAGACCCCCGGGGCCGGAAGGGAAGCGGACTATCCGGAGGCCAGTGGCAGCGGCTGGCCATGGCGCGCAACTTCTACCGCGACGCTTCGTTCATGGTCATGGACGAACCCACATCCGCCATTGATGCGCTGGCCGAGCACCGCATCTTCACCCGCCTCTTCGCCGACCGCAGCAGCACCATCATTGCCATCAGCCACCGCTTGGCCACCATCGAAAAGGCGGACATCGTGTACATGCTCGAAGACGGCCGGATCGCCGAGCAGGGGACGCATAAGGAGCTTGTTGCGTTGCGTGGCCGGTATTTCCGGATGTTCGAATCCCAGCTGTCCGTGGACGAAACCAGTCGGAACGTTCCTTAGTCACGGTGTCTCGTGGCGCCGCGTGGCGGGGCCGGGCCGGTGGCGTGGGGTTGGTGGGATAAACTCGAGCAGTGACTTATGAGATTGAGATTGGCCGTGGCAAGCGTGGGCGTCGTGCCTACTCCCTGGATGACATTGCGATCGTTCCGAACCGCCGGACACGTGACCCGAAGGACGTCTCTGTTTCCTGGCAGATCGATGCCTACAAGTTTGAGACTCCGGTCATCGCAGCCCCCATGGACTCCGTGATGTCCCCCGATACCGCCATCGCTTTTGGCCGTCTCGGTGGTCTTGGCGTCCTTGACCTTGAGGGCCTTTGGACGCGCTATGAGGACCCGCAGAAGGTCCTCGACGAGATCGCAGGACTGGCGGACGAGACCAGCAGCCCGGCCGTCACCCGGCGCATGCAGGACCTGTACATGGCACCCATCCAGCCTGAGCTCATCAGCTCCCGCCTCGCCGAGATCCGCGCCGCTGGCGTTACTGTGGCTGGCTCCCTGACACCGCAGCGGACCCAGGAACACTACAAGACCGTGGTGGCGGCCGGCGTCGACATCTTCGTCATCCGCGGTACCACCGTTTCGGCGGAACACGTCTCCAAGAACCACGAGCCGTTGAACCTCAAGCAGTTCATCTACGAGCTCGATGTACCCGTAATCGTGGGCGGAGCCGCCGGCTACACACCAGCCCTGCACCTTATGCGCACGGGAGCTGCCGGTGTGCTGGTTGGCTTCGGCGGCGGCGCAACAACCACCACCCGCCGCGCCCTGGGGATCCACTCGCCCATGGCTTCGGCAATCTCCGACGTCGCGGCCGCCCGCCGCGATTACATGGACGAGTCCGGCGGCCGTTACGTCCACGTCATTGCCGACGGCGGCATGGGCAGCTCGGGCGACATTGTCAAAGCCATCGCCATGGGAGCCGACGCCGTCATGCTCGGCAGCGCTTTGGCCCGCGCCGAGGAAGCCCCCGGTCGCGGCTGGCACTGGGGCCCGGAAGCGCACCACCTTGAAACACCCCGCGGGGACCGCGTCAACGTCGGTACGGTCGGTCCCTTGGAAGAGGTACTTTTCGGACCGGGCCACCACACGGACGGCACGTCCAACCTGATTGGTGCGCTGAGGCGCTCGATGGCCACCACCGGGTACTCGGACCTCAAGGAGTTCCAGCGCGTTGACGTCGTCGTGTCACCGTACTCGGGCAACTGATTCTGCTTTGAAGCCCCTGCTTCCGGATAGCATCCGGAAGCAGGGGTTTTTGCGTTCCGGTGCCCTGCCCAAGGAAGCACCCAGCAAGTAGGGTAGGGAACTACCAGCTGTTGCGTTTGAGGAGGGGTCCGATGAGCAATATCGCAGGCGGTCCGCAGGGAAATTCGCAGGGAGCTTTGAGCCCGGAATCCCGCGCCGCGTCGATCGAAGTCCTGAAAGCCACGGCCGAAGCCGGCAAGGAACTCGACATCCTGATCGTGGGCGGCGGGGTGGTGGGAGCCGGCGCAGCCTTGGATGCCGTGACCCGCGGCCTGACCGTAGGGATCGTCGAAGCCAGGGATTGGGCCTCAGGAACTTCGTCCCGCTCGTCCAAGCTCATCCACGGGGGACTCCGCTATTTGGAGATGCTCGATTTCGGACTGGTCCAGGAAGCACTGCAGGAACGCGGGCTGCTGATCCAGCAGATCGCACCCCACCTGGTCCGCCCCGTTCCTTTCCTGTATCCGCTGACCCGCCGCTTCTGGGAGCGCCCCTACGTGGGCGCCGGCATCATGCTGTATGACACCCTGGGCCTGACATCCGGTCACAGCCGAGGCGTGCCCATGCATAAGCACCTCTTCCGGCGCGGCACCCTGCGCGCTGCTCCGAGTCTCAAGGACGACGCCTTCGTTGGGTCCATCCGCTACTACGACGCCCAGGTCGATGACGCCCGGCTGGTGGTCAACCTGGTCAGGACTGCCGCCCATTACGGTGCGCACGCAGCCAACCGTGTCCGGGTGGTCGACTTCCTCCGGGAAGGTGAACGCGTGGTGGGCGCCAAGGTCGAAAACCAAGAGGACGGCAGTGTCTTTGAGATCAGGGCCAAGCAGGTAGTCAACGCCACCGGCGTCTGGACGGATGAAACCCAGGCAATGGTCACAGATCGTGGGCAGCTCAAAGTCAGGGCTTCCAAGGGCATACACCTCGTTGTGCCCCGCGACCGTTTCCAGTCCACCGTGGGGTTAATTCTGCGTACGGAAAAGTCAGTGCTGTTCGTCATTCCCTGGGGGCGGCACTGGATCATTGGGACTACGGATACCGACTGGAAGCTGGACAAGGCGCACCCGGCGGCTTCCAGCAAGGACATTGACTATGTGCTGGACCATGTCAACAAGGTCCTGAAGCGTCCATTGACACGGGAAGACGTGGAGGGAGTCTACGCAGGGCTCCGTCCGCTCCTGGCCGGCGACAACGATTCCACGGCCAAGTTGTCCCGCGAACACGTTGTGGCGCATCCCGTGCCGGGCTTGGTAGTAGTGGCCGGTGGAAAGTACACCACCTACCGGATCATGGCCAAAGATGCAGTGGACGAGGCGACCAGGGCCATGGACGAGCGTGTTCCCTCCAGCTGCACGGAAACCATTCCGCTGCTCGGCGCCGAAGGATTCAAGGCCGCGTGGAACCGGCGTGGCAGGTCCGCCGAGCAGGCCGGTGTCCACGTTGCCCGCGTCGAGCACCTGCTCAACCGTTTCGGCTCAATGACCCCGGAAGTCCTGGACATCATCTCCAACCGACCGGAATTGGCAGAGCCCCTTCCAGGTGCAGACGACTATCTCGCCGCAGAAGTCGTATATGCAACAACCCACGAAGGCGCCCGTCACGTTGATGACGTTTTGACCCGCCGCACCCGTATTTCCATCGAAGCCTGGGACCGCGGTGTGTCTGCCGCGCCCGTAGTAGCTAAGCTGATGGGAGAAATCCTTGGCTGGAGCGAGACCCAGCGCGAAAGCGAGATCAAGCACTACCTGGCGCGGGTGGAAGCTGAACGACTTAGTCAGCAGCAACCCGATGACGAATCGGCCGATGCCGCACGCATGGGGGTGGATGACATCGTTCCCCTTCGCTGACCAGTTCAGGGAAATGCGGTCCCAGGGCCACACTGGAGGGAACACGACTTGGCTGAACCACTTGACCGGTATGACGCGGAACTGACAACCCCGGACACTGTCATCCTCGAACTCGTCGCCCAGGACAAGATCGATGCTGCGGCCCAACTGGCCACGAAGCTCCACGCGGCTGGCCGGATCACCAACCTCGAGGGCTTCCTGGAGCAGGTACATTCACGTGAACACCAACTGGCAACGGGGCTTCCCGGGGGAATAGGCCTTCCGCACGCCCGCAGCGAGTACGTGGACAGGATCTCCATCGCGGTGGGCGTGACCAAATTCGGCCACGCCCTGGATTTCGGCGCAACCGATGGGCCTGCAACCCTGATCCTCCTCATCGCCACCCCGGCAAGCTCCTTCTCGGACCACCTTGAGGTGCTGGCCACCCTTGCCCGGTCCCTGTCGAAGGAATCTTTCCGGGAATCACTCCGCCGGGCGCACGATCCCGAAGTCATCTCAGAGCTCATCAACTCCAGCTTGGTGTTCTTCGACCACTGAAGTCTTGTGCACTGAACACCCGTTTCGTTGTTCTACAGCTGGACGAAGTACGGTTAAGGGGTGTTAAAAACCGCGTTGAAACCCCGCTGGATCGCAGGACTGGTCTTTGCGCTTGTGCTGTCCGGGGTGTTTGTGCTGCTCAGCCAATGGCAGCTCAGCCGGTCCACCCAGCACGAGCCTCCCGCGCCGTCCAGCATCGAGGAAGTAAAACCCCTTGTGGACGTCCTCAAGCCGGGCGAGTTCTTCCATGGATCCGTCTCCGACCAGATGGTCAGCGCGACCGGAAGCTATGACCCCGACAAGCAGGTCCTTGTGGAGGGCCGCCTGTACAACAACCAAAAGGGTTACTGGATCGTCTCCGCCTTCGCGGTCAATGACGCCCCAAAGCTCAGCGGCGTTGCCGCCTCGCCCCGGACCTGGATTCCGGTAGCCCGCGGCTGGGTGGCCGACGCCTCCCAAGCCGGGCCGCCGCCGTCGGGCACTATCACCTTGACCGGTCGCCTCATCCCGTCTGAAGCCCCCGTACCGAACGTCGACGCCGGTCCAGGACGCGCGTCGGCAGTGTCTACCGCGGAACTCATCAACGACTGGCAAGTCTCCAGCTATCCCGGCTTCGTCGCCGCGACGTCGGAGATGGCCGGTGGGGTAGCTGTGCCGGCCTCCGACACGATGAAGCCCCTCAATATCCCCGCGCAGCCGCCTGCCGAGCAGGTCAACTGGCTGAACCTCTTCTACGCGGTGGAGTGGGTAGTCTTTGCCGGCTTCTCGATCTTCATCTGGTGGCGGCTGGTCAAGGACGACTACCGCCGGGACCTGGAAGAGGATGAGGACGACGAGTTCGACGGCGAAAACGGTACAGTCAGCGAAAACGGCGCTGAAGAGCCCACCAGCACAGATTCGACAAGCCCAGAGCAACAACAAAAGGTGCAGCAATGATTGAGCCCAAACCGGCCATCCAGCCCGAGCAATCCGGAAACAAGCCCAAGAAGCGGCGGTTTGGCGGAACGGAAGCCCAGATCCGTTCTGCGCTGAAGTTCTACAAGGTGATGGCCTACCTCACGGGTGCGATGCTTCTTCTGCTGTGCGCGGAGTTGATTGCCCGCTACGCCTTCGGTGTTTCGCTCTACGCTGGCGGTACCGATGCGGTCACCGGACAGCCGTTCGGTTTCGGTTTTGCCGAGTCTGAGCCGAAGGGAGTCCTTGGCGGCTTCAACATCTCCACGTCGGTGCTGATCGTGCATGGCTGGATGTACGTGGTCTACCTGGTCTCGAACTTCCGGCTGTGGTCCCTGATGCGGTGGCCGTTCTCCAAGATGGTCCTGCTGGCACTCGGTGGCGTCATTCCGTTGCTGTCGTTCTTTGTCGAGAAGAAATTCCACGCAGAGGTTGAGGCCGAGTTGGCCGCGAACCCCCAGGCCTCCAAGCGCTACTAGGCACCACTGGGCGCCGCGGGTGTGAGATGCCTAACGACCGGCCCGGTTTTGGCCCTTCCGCGCCATCGTCAAGGTGCACCGGGGCGGTCCGGCAAAGTAGTCTTGGTGGGTGACTACTCCCACCGCACCCCAGACTTCCCAGAAGCCGGTGCTGGTTGTTGACTACGGTGCCCAGTACGCGCAGCTGATTGCCCGCCGCGTCCGTGAAGCGAATGTGTATTCGGAAATCGTTCCGCATACCTTCACCACCGAGCAGCTTCTGGCCAAGAACCCGGCAGCCATCATTCTTTCCGGCGGACCCTCCAGCGTCTACGCCGAGGGCGCGCCGTTCGTGGGCCCGGACCTCTTCGAGGCCGGCGTTCCGGTTTTCGGCATCTGCTACGGATTCCAGGCCATGGCAAATGCCTTGGGTGGCAAAGTGGCCCAGACCGGTTTGAGGGAATACGGTGCAACCGAAGCGCTCCTCGTGGGTGACGCACGTTCCATCCTTGATGGCGTCCCGGCGTCGCAGAACACCTGGATGAGCCACGGCGACTCCGTACACGAAGCTCCCGAGGGCTTCGAGGTACTGGCTACTACGGCCGGTGCCCCGGTAGCGGCCTTCGCCAACGACGAGAAGCGCCTTTACGGTGTGCAGTGGCACCCCGAAGTGAAGCACTCGGTCCTGGGCCAGCACGTCCTGGAAAACTTCCTCTTCAAGGGCGCGGGCCTTACCCCGAACTGGACAACCGGGAACATCCTCGAAGAGCAAGTGGATCGTATCCGCGAGCAAATCGGCGATTCCAAGGTCATTTGCGGTCTCTCCGGTGGCGTTGACTCCGCCGTCGCAGCTGCATTGGTCCAGCGTGCTGTCGGCGACCAGTTGACCTGTGTCTTCGTGGACCACGGCCTCCTGCGTGAAGGCGAAGCCGAGCAGGTTGAACGGGACTTCGTTGCCGCTACGGGTGTCAACCTGTACGTTGCCAATGAGCAGGAACGCTTCCTCTCGGCTCTTGCCGGCGTGAGCGATCCCGAAACCAAGCGCAAGATCATCGGCCGTGAGTTCATTCGCGCCTTCGAGGAAGCGGAACGGGCCATCATCGCCCAGGCCGCAGCCGACGGTGAGAAGATCAAGTTCCTGGTCCAGGGCACCTTGTACCCCGACGTCGTCGAATCCGGCGGCGGCGAAGGTGCTGCGAACATCAAGAGCCACCACAACGTGGGTGGGCTTCCCGAGGACCTGCAGTTCGAGCTTGTCGAGCCGCTGCGCGCCCTGTTCAAGGACGAAGTCCGTGCCGTCGGCGCTCAGCTTGGCCTGCCGCAGGAAATCGTTGGACGCCAGCCGTTCCCCGGCCCCGGCCTGGGTATCCGCATCGTTGGCGAAGTGAACAAAGAGCGCCTGGACCTGCTGCGCAAGGCTGACGCCATTGCCCGTGCGGAGCTGACGGCCGCCGGTTTGGACAACGACGTCTGGCAGATGCCGGTCGTCCTGCTCGCAGACGTCCGCAGCGTTGGCGTACAGGGCGACGGTCGCACTTACGGGCACCCGATCGTGCTCCGTCCGGTGTCCTCCGAGGACGCCATGACGGCTGACTGGTCCAGGTTGCCTTATGACCTCCTGGCCCGCATCTCCAACCGCATCACCAATGAGGTGGATGGCGTGAACCGCGTGGTGCTGGACGTCACAAGCAAGCCACCGGGAACCATCGAGTGGGAATAGCATTCTGAATGGCCGGCCTCCCTTGGGAGGCCGGCCATTGTGCTCAAACCGGGGGCATCGTGAGCCTCCAAGGGCCAGTTGGTTGCGAACTGGCGGCGAATTTCGCGTCGGAACAGCGTTGCGAAGTGGGCTGGCGGGGTATTCCGGCTACCCTCGAAAGTATGCCGGTATGGTCCAGGGCGTCTAAAGCTAGTACAGAAAAGAAGGCAGAAGTTGTGTCATTAGGTCTAGGCCAGGAAGAGGGCTCCGAGGAGCTCAGGAAATGGCTGTCTGGTCTTAAGCCCGTTACCGGGGCAGATACGATGCTGCGTTTCGTTAAGACCCCGGAAGGCGCCATTGACCTCAGCAATGCGCACCCGTCGGGCCTCGCCCAGCTGCTCGCGGGCCGCAGGACGCGCCTGTCAACTCTGATCAGGGACAGGCAACAGTATTTGGTCGCTGCCCGGGCAGCCCGGAATATCCGGTCCAAAATTTTCGAGCTCAGCAACGACCGCGGTATCGAAGCCGGATACTTGTCCGCCGGTACCGTGGTGTGGACATCGGCAGTAGGTGGGAAGCCCCAGCGCGTTTCCGCGCCGGTCATGCTTACGTCCATTGTCCTCACCGTTCGGCCGGGCGAGGACGACTTCGAACTCCAGCTCACCGAACAGGCCCGTATGAACCCGGCCCTGGTTCGGCACCTGAAAACGGTGCACGGCATCGTCTTTGACGTCAATGCGGTCGCACGCATGGCCTACAACACCGCAAGGCTCGACCCCCAGCCGGTTTTGGACCGCTTGGCTACCTTGGTCCAGCCCATTCACGGCGCGGAGGTGGAGTTCAACCTGCTCGTCACCACCTTGGCTGACCTTTCCGGGAACCTGGATGATCCGTGGATCAACATGAACAACCCCACTGTGGCCGCTTTGGCCAGTGCAGCCAACGGTGGCGACATTGAGCCTGAACCCATCAAAGCGGGCAGGTTCCCCGATCTTGACCAGCGGAATCCCGCCGATGAGCTCCTCTTGCTCGACGCCGACACGGACCAGCAGTACGTGGTGGACGCAGTGCGGGCTGGAGATTCCCTTGTTGTCAGCACTCCGCCGGGGAGTGGGCAAACACAGACCGCGATCAACGTCATCGGTGCCTTGGTCAGCGAAGGCAAGTCCGTACTGGTGGTGGGGGACAGGCAGTCCAGCCTTGCTGGTTTGTCCGCGCACCTGGAGTCGCTGGGCCTTGATTCGATGTTCTTCCGGCCGGGCAATGGAACTACGCCGCAGCAGCTTAAGGGCCAACTGGTCCGTGCCATCATGCGCAGCGAGAAGGCCCTGGAGCCTCAGCAGGGTAACCTTCACCAGACGTTGATCGAGCACCGGCATGCCCTGATGGACCACGTGGCATCCCTGCACAATGTCCGTGAGCGTTGGGGTTGCTCGCCGTACCAGGCTATGCAATCGCTCGCCGAATTGACGTCCATCCACCCTGCGCCATCCACGACGGTGCGGTTGAAGCGCAGCGTCCTGGACAACATCAAGGACCGCGAGGAACTTGCCGGCCGGTTGCGCCGTGCGGCCGAACTGGGCAGCTTTAGCCGAGCCTCGACTTCCAGCCCCTGGTATGGCGCACGCCTGGTGACCCGCAAGGAGACAGAAGAAGCCCAGCAACTGGTTCTTTTGGCTGAGGAGAAACTCCCCATCCTGCGTGACCGCATGAAGCAGGTTTCCGACCACGCCGAAATCAGGTTGGGCGAAACGTTCACCGAATGGGGAGCCCAGCTTGAACTGCTGATTGCCGTGCGGGAAAGCCTGGACAAATTCACCCCGGACATCTTTGACCGGCCTGTCCATGACCTCATCTCCGCGACAGCCAGCTCCGCATGGCGACGTGAACGGAACCTGGAAATGCCGTCCATGCAGCGCTCCAGGCTGCGGCGCGTAGCCAAGGAATACGTACGGCCCGGCGTCCACATCGCGGACCTCCACAGTTCGCTGGTACTCGTCCAGGAACAGCGAGCCTTGTGGGCCGGCTACGCGACGACGCAGCGTCACCCGGCTGTGCCGTCCGGCCTTGCCGACCTCGGTGCTCTTTACCGGGAATTGGACGGCGAACTGCACCGGCTCGGCGAAGCCCTCAAGCACACTGCTGCCGGAGGCTCCCTGCACCAGACGCCGTACCCGGAGCTCATGGAGCGGTTGGAACGCCTTGTAGCGGACACAGCCACCCTGGAGACCCTGCCCGAGCGGACGCTGTTGATTGAAGAGATGCGCGAGCACGGTCTTGGTGAGTTGCTCGCTGACCTTGCTGCCCGCGAAGTCCCGGCACCCTCGGTGGCCGCGGAGCTGGACCTTGCCTGGTGGCAGTCTGCGCTGGAAGCCATGATCAGCGGCGACGACTACCTTGCTATGTCCGATGGCGATTCGCTGCGCCGCCTCGAGGCCGAATACCGCCTCGCGGACCAGGCCCACATCGCCAGTGGCGCGGCCCGGCTTCGTTGGCAGCTGGCCCAGAAATGGCGTCAAGGCATCCTCGAACACCCGCGGCAGGCCGAGTTGCTTCGTGCCCTGTTGAAGGATGGGCGTGTGACGTTGCCGGCACTGAGCGCCCAGGCACCGGACCTTGTTCCGCTGCTGGTGCCGGTCTGGTCGGTCAGTCCTTACCTGCTGACCGGAGTACTTCCTGCAGAACAGAAGTTTGATGCTGTGGTAATCATCGACGCTGAGTCGACCTCCCTGCAGGCAGTTCTTCCCGCCATTGCCCGGGCACAGCAGGTAGTGGCCTTCGGAGATGCAAAGATCGCCAACGCCCGCACTTTCAGCGTTGCCGTGGAACCTCCGGTTGCCGGTGTAGCCAGCCACGAGGTTGTGGACAGCGCCTTCAAGGCGCTTGCCCGCGTGCTGCCCACATGGCAGTTGAATTGGGTTTACCGTGCCGTGGACGAGGACCTGATCCTCCAGCTGAGCAAGAACTACTACGACGGCGGACTGCGGCGCCTGCCCGAGGGCAATTCCGTCACCGGCCTGGACCGTTCGATCCTGGTGGAATACATCCCCGATGGCACTGGCCTCCCGGGGGCTGACCACGAAGGTGTTGAGTCCGTCACCGCGGAAGTCAACCGTGTGGTGGACCTGGTGTTCGAACACGCCAGGCTTCGTCCCCGCACATCCTTGGCCGTAGTAACGGCCAGCCTCCGCCATGCGGCCAGGATCGGTGAGGCCATCAGGCTCCAACTGCCAAACCATCCCCTCCTGTCCACTTTCTTCGGGGCCGGTCCAGAGTCCTTCAGGGTAGTGGACCTGGAGCGCGCCCAGGGCTTGGTGCGGGATCACGTCATCTTCTCCCTCGGCTACGGTCGCACACCTCACGGGCGTGCGCTCCACTCCTTCGGGCCTTTGTCCACCGAAGGCGGGCGTAACCGCTTTGCTTTGGCAATGACCCGTGCCCGGCGGTCCATGCACGTGCTGACGTGCTTCCGCCCCGAAGACCTTGACCAGGATCGATTGGCTCACGGTGCCGTGGACTTCTACGAATTGCTGGACCGCGAACTCTCTGGAAACAGCAATCTTGGAACGCCTGCTTCCCGCGCCGTGGCCAGCGAACAAGCGCTGGGTGAAGATCCCTTGGTGGCAGATCTTGGGGAGCGGTTGCGTGCTCGTGGAGCACGTGTGTGGCATCTCTACGATGGCGTGCTGGACATCGCTGCCGCCGCGGATCCGGTGCACACCATTGGCAGGGAAGGCGCTGAGATCCCCACCCCGGTGGCCATCGAATCCGATGGCACCGAACGCTACAGGCGTATGAGCGTGCGCGAGCGAAGCCGTCTGCGGCCACAACTGCTGGAGCGCATGGGGTGGCGGTACATGTCGTTGTGGACGATCGAAGTGTTCACGGACCCGTCGTCCTGCGCCGACCGCATCGGATCCTACCTGGGACTGGAAAACCACATCCCGCAGCTCGCTTCCTCTCCCCAGCATGGCTTCCTGGACGTGGATGTTGAACAATTGAACCTTGACAAAGCACCGCCTTCCTTCGCGCCCAGCGCACGAAGGGCGGCCGGCAGGAGCGAGGTTGGCTCCAAGCCGGCCGATGCTGCAGCCGACAACGGAAAAGAAGCACCAATGACGGAACAAGTAACCGGCGGGGAAGACAACGCTGCTGAGGACTCGGAAAGCACCGGCCAGGCCGGCGCTGAGGGCTCGGAGGAGTCGAAGGCTGTTCCAGCCAAGCCGGCCCCGCAGGGCATTCTTCCAACCAAGGCTGCAGAGGACGACCCCCGCCGTTGGGGAGACGAGTCCGGTTATGACCACGAGGAGTGGCTCAAGGAGCAAAAGCCCCCGCACTGGGGCTGATGCCAGCCTGATGGAACGTCCTTTCACGGGCTGACCAGTACAAAGAAAAGCTTGCCCTGCGTTGATGCGCCGGCAAGCTTTTCTGCTTGCTGTGGGTCGGCAGCCACAACCACCAGGCCGTCGTTGTCACCCGTACCGAGCCACTCCCCGGCCTTCCCGCCTTGGGCAGAGGTCCACAGCACGGCAACAGGACCAGCCAGGACCTGGCTTTCGCGGGACTCATCGTAGGATCCGGCTGCGGTAAGGACCACGGACACCAACTGGCCGGGGGAGAGCAACTGGATGGATGAAGGGTCGGCCATCCGGAGTGGAACCGCTGCCGTGCCCGGCGGTGTTCCGGTGAGCAAGCCAGGACCCAGCAGGCTGGACTCCGTGGGGATCTGGCCCCGGCCAAGGGGTGCAGCGAGCTGACGCCCTGCAAGGGCGCCAGGGTCCTCAAATGCGGTGGGGATTGCCAAACCC
Organism: Paenarthrobacter sp. UW852; assembly: GCF_024608385.1. Taxonomy (NCBI): domain Bacteria; kingdom Bacillati; phylum Actinomycetota; class Actinomycetes; order Micrococcales; family Micrococcaceae; genus Paenarthrobacter; species Paenarthrobacter sp. UW852. The sequence continues at coordinate 60,098 of NZ_JAMSGY010000013.1, read as the reverse complement.
TGGGTTACAGGAATGGTCGTGAAGTCGGAGGCGGCCAGGTTGGTTCCGCCGGGGAGGTCCCGGGCAGCCACCAGTACGTTGACGCGTTGCTCAGAAGCGGGCGTGAGCTGCTGGACTGCGATACCTGCAGCCAGGCAGAGCAGGAGCGCGACAGTGAGGCGGCGGTTTCGTCCGATCAAGGATCCGAACCTGCGCTTCAGGCCACGAGGGTTGCCCGGACGGTTTTGGCTGAACCTGGAATCAAGGGGGGCGCGCAGCGGCATACGCGATGGGGGAGACCATTTACCAGCGGCTGCCGCTGATCGCTCTGCCCGGGCAAGGAGGGTGCTTCGTGACTGATGTGGCATGCAGCCACGCTACCCAGCACGGCACCCACGGAAACAGTGCCAGGTTGGGCTATGTGGAAAAGGGAGCTCTTAGCTGGCTGCGGCTGCCGGTGCCGGAGTCGCGGCGGGAGCCGACGACGCAGGCGCGGGCGCTGCGGGAGCGGCCGAAACCGTGCTTCCTTTGGCGTCGCGGGAGTCAGTGCGGTAGAAACCGGAGCCCTTGAAAACAACGCCAACGCTGTTGAACTTCTTCCGAAGCGCTCCCTTGCATTCGGGGCACTCCGTCAAGGAGCTGTCAGAGAAGGACTGGACGATGTCAAAGGCATGGTCACAGTCTTTGCAGGCGTATGCGTAAGTGGGCACTGAATTCCTCCTTCAGGACATGGTTCAGGTCCTGTGCCACGCATCCGGAGCGTCTCCGGGTTAGCAGTCGCAGGGCCTGAGTGCCAATTCTATCATCCGGTGCCATTGCAGCATTCGTGCCGGACTGAAGCTCATAACATCGAAACGGGGCCACCTATTCCGGGCCGTCGACGCGAACGGTTCCAGAGGGCGTGAGCACTTCCCGCACGGGGCGGTCGAAAGCTTCGGCGGGTATGGAACCGGAAGGCAACAGGTCGTCGTCGTACACCACAGCGATGGTGGGCGGCCGCTGGCCGGATGCGTCGAGTCCCTGGAGGAGCCGGTCATAGTAGCCACCTCCTTGGCCGATCCTGTTTCCGTCCCGGTCAACAGCCGTAGCCGGCATGAAAATCCCTGCGGCGTCGGCCACGACCGAACTTTCCAGCCGTTCGCCCTCGGGTTCGTCGATGGGGGCGTAGGAGGACCGCACGAACACGGTCGACGGCGTCCAATACACCCAACTCAGTTGCCTTTCCGGCTCGCAGACCGGGAGCAGGATACGGTGCCCGGCGTCGTGCAGCGCCTGAATCAGGGGCAGCGTGGGGGGTTCGAAAGCGACTCCAACGTAGACCGCAAAAGTGCCGGTGGCGGTGGCCCTTGTTGCGGCCCATTCCGTGCCGTGCCGGGCTATAGACGCGCCGGCGGCTGCAATCTGCTCTGGCGCAAGGCTTCGCCTGTGAAGCCGGCGGCTGCTCCGGATCTCTTCCTTCGTTGCCATATGTATCCGTTCTTTGGGTCCGTACGTAACACCGGAAGGAGCAATAGGGCTGCCCTTCCCTGAAACAAAAAACCCTCTTTCGGTGCGGCGGGGTTTAGCCGTTGATGTCTTCCTTCCGTTAGATTAGTCCGGTGACTCTCGATAACAATGCTGTCCGTAAGGCCGTCATCCCCGCAGCGGGCCTTGGCACCAGGTTCCTGCCTGCAACAAAGGCGATGCCCAAGGAAATGCTGCCCGTGGTTGATAAGCCAGCCATCCAGTACGTCGTCGAAGAAGCCGTTAAGGTGGGCCTGCACGACGTCCTCATGATCACGGGACGCAGCAAGCGCGCCCTTGAAGATCACTTCGACCGTGTGCCGGCCCTTGAGGCCACGCTTGCCGAAAAGGGTGACACTGCCAAGTTGGAGGCCATTCAGTCGGCCACCAACCTGGGCGACATCCACTACGTTCGCCAGGGCGACGCCAACGGGCTCGGCCACGCAGTCCTTCGTGCAAAGCAGCACGTCGGCCACGAACCGTTCGCCGTGCTCCTTGGTGATGACCTGATCGATCCGAAGGACGACCTGCTCAGCGAGATGATTGCGGTCCAGCAGAAGACCGGCGGATCCGTGGTGGCCCTCATCGAAGTTGAGCCCTCAAAGATCAGCGCCTACGGCTGCGCGGACGTGGAGGACGAAGGTGAGGACGGCTACGTGCGCATCAAGCAGCTCGTGGAGAAGCCCTCACCGGAAGAAGCTCCGTCAAACCTGGCTGTCATTGGCCGCTACGTCCTTCACCCGGCCGTGTTCGAGGTCCTGGAGAAGACCGGACCGGGCCGTGGCGGGGAAATCCAGCTGACGGACGCACTGGAGGTACTGGCTGCGGGCGAGGGCGAAGGCTACGGCGTGTACGGCGTTGTATTCCGCGGCCGCCGCTACGACACAGGCGACAAACTTAGCTACCTCAAGGCATGCATCGAGCTTGCCTGCGAACGTGAGGACCTCGGTCCCGAATTGCGCGAGTGGCTGCCGAACTTCACTGCAGCGCTTCCCAAGTAACAACGGATGTACGGCTCTGCGATCTGGCCGGTGACGCTGGAAAGCGGAGACCTGTTGCTGCGGCCCATCCGCTACCGCGATAAGCGGGAGTGGACCGAAGTACGTTCACGCAACAGTGAATGGCTGGCGCCATGGGAGGCGTCCAACCCGGCTCCGGGTGGGCGCCTTCCCAGCTACCGCCAGATGGTGGGCTCCCTGAACGACCAGGCCCGTCAGTCCACCGCGCTGCCATTTGTCATTGTCGAGCGGACGCCCGGCTTCCGTGAACCGAAAATCGTAGGCCAGTTGACGGTATCGTCCATTGTCTGGGGTTCGGCGATGATGGCCACCCTGGGCTATTGGGTCGATAAGGACCGTGCCGGGCATGGCATCGCTCCCACAGCCGTAGCGATGGCCACCGACCATTGCTTCCGCGTGCTGGGCCTGCACCGCATGGAAATCAATATCCGCCCGGAGAACGCGCCAAGCCTCAGGGTTGTGGAGAAACTGGGTTTCCGCGATGAGGGCTACAAGGAACGGTACTTGCATATCAATGGCGAGTGGGCCGACCACCGTTCCTTTGCACTTACTTCCGATGAAGTTCCCGAAGGACTCCTGCGCAGGTGGCTCAGCGGACAAACGGGCAGGTCATAGGCCTTTTCGGCCCTAACTCCAGTCATTTGCGGACTCGCCCACGACACACCGGCCTCAATGCCGCCGCCCCCGGTCATTTGCTTCTACGGTTTTGAATGTGGACTTCCCTCTCAGCAGCTCAGTGATACTCGTGGTCGCTGTCGCGCTGTGGATGGTCTGGGTGGCGCCTTATGTTTTACGGAACAGGCGTTCGCAAGTCCAAACAGTGGCTGTTCCAGCAGACGCAATCGACGACGAACCAGACGAACCGCAGGCAGGGGTGGTACTGACTTTGGCACCTCAGCAGGAGAAACCGATGGAGACCATGCACAGGACAGCACCGGCGTCGCCCCAGGGATCCTCAGCGGCCGAAACTGATGCCCGGAACTCGTCCTCCACACCCTTCACCATTCGGTACGCCCGCTTTACGTTGGCGTTGTCGGGCCTTGCCCTGCTTTTGACGGCGATCGTTTCAGGCATCCTTAGCCTCTTCGGTAAGGGATCGCTGTGGTTGCCGCTCGTCTCGCTGGTCGGTGCGGTAGTCGCCGTCGTGGTGTTGCGCAGGCTTGCCCTTCGGGACCTGCGCGAACGACGCGCGCGGCGTGCAGCGCAGGCAGCGCCGATCCCGACTCCCGCCCGTTACCTGCCAAAGGAAGAGCCGGCCGAGCCCAAGGCGACCACCGTCTTCGATGCCGAGGCCGCCAGCCGCGAAGCCAACCGGCCTACAGCTGATGAACTGCGTCAAGCCGCGCTGGCAGTTGCCGTTGCCGCCGGGGATGATTCGGCCAGGTCTGCCCAGGAATCCAAGGGCGCAAGCTGGAAGCCTATCGAGGTCCCGAAGCCCACGTATGTCGATGCCGCGAAAGCAGCCCGCCCGGCACCTGAGCCGCTGGATCTCCCGGAAGCCCCCAAGCCCGTGGGCAAGCCCATCTTGAAGCAGAACGCCGAACAGGCCGAAGCGGCTGCGGTTTCCGTCAAGAGCCAAAGCGCCCTCAGCAACCTGGATGACGTCCTTCAGCGCCGTCGCGCCTAACAGCCCTCCATGACCAGCATCTGCGTTGCAGGGGGCACCGGCCAGGTTGGCCGGGAAGTTGTCCGCCTCGCCGTGGCTGCCGGGCACACAGTCTCCGTTCTCAGCCGCCACGTGCCAGCCATGGCCTCAGCGGATCGTCTCGACGGCGCAACCTACTTCGCTGCCGACGTCACCACGGGCGACGGGCTGGCCGCCGCCCTGACGGGTACCGACGTCGTTATTGATTGCCTTGAGGGACAGTTCGGCAAAGCCAAAAAGCAATTCGCCGACGGCGGCGCGCGCCTCGCCGCGGCTGCCCACCTGGCCGGGGTGGCCAGGATTGTGGCGCTGTCGATCATCAACTGCGATCTGAGCACCTATTCGTATTACGTTTCCAAGGCCGAAAAGGAGCGCGCGTACGCCGAGTCGCCGCTGCAAACCGTGGTCGTCCGGGCCACACAGTTCCACAGCCTCATCGCGATGGTCTTCGCCGCAGGCGCGCGACTAGGGCTCGTCCCCACTTTCAACGGCGCCAGGTTCCAGACCATCTCGCCGGCGGATGCCGCGGCCTCCCTGCTCGAAGCAGCCACGTCTGAGTCGGGGGCTCCACCGCACAGTGTCCGCACTGTAGGTGGCCCGGAGGAGCTCACCATGCGGCAGATGGCGGAGGATTGGAAACGCGTCACGGGCGCCTGCGGAAAGATCATCGGGCTGCCGCTGCCGGGCCCGATGGGCGCTTACCTGCGTGCAGGCCATAACCTGGTCCCCGAACAAAGGGTTGGTTCCGAGACGTTCGTGTCGTGGTTGGAAAAGCGCCGCGAAACTTTATAGCCTAGGGACACTGGTCCGGCATCAAGCCGGACCCAGGGGGCTATAGCTCAGTTGGTAGAGCGCTTCGTTCGCATCGAAGAGGTCAGGAGTTCGAATCTCCTTAGCTCCACACTTTGCGGTCTGATTTCCTGAGTGCGAACCGCAACACTTGATCTGCCTGAGAGCTGCGGTAGGCCGGACTGTTGTCGCTTCTCCTAACGCCAAAATCTGCCCAGCTATTGACACTAAGCCCTACGCCCGTAGGGTTTAGTGTATGCAGAAGGTGGACGGAATAACCGTCGCGGAGGTTGGGGACAGGCTGGGCATCACCCGCGCTTCAGTTCATGACCTGATCGACTCTGGCCGGCTGACGGCCAGTGGTCGTGCTGGCCGCGTGCTACTCATCGATCGATCGTCGGTAGAGCGTCTGACCCATGCCGGCACCCGGCGCGGCCGCGCCTGGGCGGCCAAGACTGCATGGGCTGCACTGGCGATGCTCTCTGGTCAGAACCCCACGTGGATCAGCGCTTCGGAGAAATCCCGGTTGAAGAGCCGACTACGAGAGCTGGACGCAGACGCCGTTCGTGTTCTTGCCCGAAAAAAGGACAAGACCCACCGCTACAGGGCTACACCCGACGGGCTGGCCGCACTTAACGACTATCTGATCCCGAGTGGTGCCTCGGCCACGCGCGAAGAATCCATTGCAGAGACTTTCGGGATGGCTGGCGGGAGCGGGACTGCCGAAGGCTATGTCATGATCGGCGACGTAGCCGCCCTCGCGGATGCATTCGGCTTGGTTGAAGATCCTGACGGCAACGCCATCATTCGTGAAGTCGAGTTGCATGAACCCTTCGCCGATGGCCGGGCACCCATGGCAGCCATTGCAGTAGACCTCATGGATTCACTGGCAACCCGCGAACGCAGTGCCGGACAGCGAGTCATCAACGAACTGCTCCATGTCTGAAGCTGAACCGGACGCCGTCGCCGAAGCAACCCATGACCGCGAGACCTGGGACGTGCCCCTACCCCAGGGAGGCTGGCTATCGCCATGGCCACAATGCGTGGAACTGGCCCGAGCCCTGCCGTCCACCCAATGGACGTTGGTCGGTGGGCTCATGGTGCAGCTGCACGCTGCGGCTGCTGGTCTTGCCGTCTTCCGACCAACAGCGGATGTCGACATCGTGCTGCACATCGAGACAGGTGCGGCGACCACGGCGAGAGTTAGTGCTGTCCTGAACGGACTTGGGTACACCTTGGAGGAATCCATCTCCCATGACGCACCAGCCCACCGTTTCGTCCGCGGCAAGCAGCAGATCGACGTGATGGTGGCCGACCATCTGGCCCCGGTAAAGATTCCGGCCCTCGGCGGACGCAAACCGTTCCAGGTATCCGGAGGCACGCAGGCGCTGCAGCGGACCGTGAACTGCCGCTTGGCCGTCGACGACGACCCACCTGTCCTCATCAGCATCCCGAATGCCCTCGGGGCGTTGGTCTTGAAAGGCGCGGCCTACCGCGAAGACTCCCGCGACAGGGACCGGCACCTCGACGATGCAGTCGTCATCTGCGCGACCCTCAGAACGCCGCTGGTCACTGCGGCCCAAATGAAGGGTAGCGATAGGTCACGGGTTCTTTCCCTGCACAAAGAACTGGCCGACCCGGGGCACCGATCGTGGCAGCTGCTGGACCCAGCCGACCGAACACAGGCCATGGACGCACTCCACATACTTGCCGTCAATCACAGTCTGCCACCGGCTAACCGCCTCAAATCGTTTTGACCGCCTCGGCCGCATTCGACAAGATAACCCCATTGTCTGCGCCCGGTCTGCGGCATATCGTTAACTATCGTTCAGTATCGTTCGCAACGTATTGAGGTGGGCAAGATGCAGGATTCATTCCCCGCAGGCGGATTTATGGGCAACAGTTTTGACGGCATGTGGCAGGCCGTTGACGAGTTTCGTTCCCGGTTTGAGAAACGGTCCGGAACCAGGGCAGGGCGGGGCGAACTCCGCACGGCTGTCCTAGCACTGCTGGCAGAGCGTCCCATGCACGGCTACCAGATCATCCGTGAAATCGATGAGCGCAGCAAGGGGAGCTGGAAGCCAAGCGCCGGGTCCGTCTATCCCACCCTGCAACTGCTGGCGGACGAAGGGTTCATCAGCTCGGAGGAATCCAACGGACGCAAGATCCATTCCCTGACGGAGGCCGGTCGGGAGTACCTGGCTGAGTCTGAAACGTCCGCGCCGTGGGAGTCGTCGGGTACTGGTGCGGGCCCAGGGTTCGGGGCCCTTCCCAAAGCCGGAATGGCGCTTGCGCAAGCGGCGGCGCAGGTGGGCCGCACCGGGACGCCCAAGCAGGTGCAGGAAGCTGTTACCGTGCTCGAAGAGGCACGACGCCGGCTCTACTCCATCCTCGCCCAGGATTGACAGGGGTGACGTCGGTTCGGCGCGATCGGGCAGATCCAGTACCGGGCGGGGGTAATACCCGTGCCCGCTATCGCCGAATCCTGCGTTTCGCCGCTTGGCACCTTTCCGTCACGTGGTGGTTTGAGCTCTTACTGCCGCGGGTGGGGCTGCGTTGGGTGGGGGAGCGGAACCGGGCCCGCAGGATGCGCTCCTTCGCCCGACGGTTCCATGACCTGGCGGTTGAGCTCGGGGGCCTGATGATCAAGGTGGGGCAGTTCATGTCTTCGCGCCTTGATGTCCTTCCGCCGGAGATCACTGCCGAATTGGAAGGGCTGCAGGATGAGGTGCCTGCGGTGCCTTTCCCCGCGATCCGTTCCCTTGCCGAGGCCGAACTGGGCGCGCCCTTGGGGGCAGTTTTTGCTTCGATCGAGGAAGTGCCCATCGCCGCGGCCTCCCTCGGCCAGGCGCACCGGGCACAGCTTCTGCCCGCTAATGCCGCTGACACCGGACTCAGCAGCGTGGTGTTCAAGGTTCAGCGCCCGGGCATCCAAGCAATTGTCGACGTCGACCTGGCCGCCTTGCGCAGGGTCGGAGGCTGGCTGAGCCGCATCCGCCTCGTGTCTGACCGGGCCGATGTGGCGGCCCTGATCAAAGAGTTCGAGAAGACCAGCCTCGAGGAAATCGACTATTTGAACGAGGCGGCGAACTCAGAACGATTCGCTGCTGATTTCGCCGACGATGCGCGGGTGACGGTGCCCGCCGTCGTCTGGGAGCGGACAACCAGGCGCGTACTCACCCTTGAAGACGTCACGGCCATCAAAATCACCGACGCCGAGGCGTTGCGGGAAGCCGGCATTGACCCTGCCGAGGTCGCGCCGGTTTTCGCCTCCGTCATGTTTGACCAGCTTTTCACCAACGGTTTCTTCCACGCAGATCCTCATCCGGGCAATATTTTCGTCACTCCAACGAAAGGCCAGGCTGAACATCCATGGCGGCTGACGTTCATCGATTTCGGCATGATGGGCGAGGTGGCCCCGGGGACTCGAAGTGGCCTGCGCAAACTCCTGATTGCGGCCGCATCCCGTGATGGCAAGGGGCTGGTGAACGCCATCGGCGACGTCGGAGTGCTGATGCCTTCGGCTGACAAACCTGAGCTTGAACGGGCCATGTCGCAGCTCTTCGACAGGTTTGGCGGGATGGGCTTTGCCAAACTGCGGGACGTGGATCCACGCGAGTTCCGTGACTTTGGTGCCGAGTTCGGCACGGTGGTCCGGTCGCTGCCCTTTCAGTTGCCGGAGAATTTCCTGCTCATCATCCGGGCCATGTCCCTCACCTCGGGCGTTTGTAGTTCGCTGGATAGCCGGTTCAATCTTTGGGATTCGGTGGAGCCTTACGCGGCACAGTTGATCCGTGATGAGCGCGGTGGGCTCGCCAAGGATGTGGCGGCCCAGGCGTTGGATGCCGCGGTGGTAGCCCTGCGGTTGCCCAAACGCCTGGATGGCGTGATCACGCAGATCGAGGACGGCACGCTGCAGATTTCCAGCCGACGGCTGGAACGGCAAGTGGCACGCCTCATCCGTCTTGCACACAGGGCTGTGGGCGCAGTGGTCTTTGGGGCCGTCCTGATTGCGGGCGCCGTCGTTCGGCCAACCGACCCTGCTCTGGGTACCGTTCTGATGATCGGCTCGCTGCTGCCGCTGCTTGCCGGCTGGTGGGCCGGTCGCCGTGGATGATGGGCGCGGAATGGGCAAGGCGTTGCAGGTGCGCCCGGAAGCGCGTCTTAGACTTGCCGTGTGACTGACATCCCCGAACGCCTCCCGCCGGAACCCGGCAGCCTGGCCGGCCCAATCCTGGTGGGCGTCATGCCCGGTCAACACCCGGTTGTGGTTGAACAGGCAGCCCGCATGTCGGCCCTTCTGGGACGGCCTTTGGTGTGCGCTTACGCTGACGCTACGGTCTATCCGGTTGATGGCACCGCCGGGGGTCCCTGGGCGCCGATAGATCCTGACGGTGTTGATGAGGATTCCGAGGCCATTCCGCGCTCGCTGAAGGCATCGTTGACCGCCCAACTCGCTGGGGCGGGCGTCGAATGGTCTCTGGTGCCACTGGCTGGGGAGCCCGCACACGCGCTGGCCCGCGAAGCCCATGCACTGGACGCGTCCATGATCGTGGTGGGCACCCGGGACCATACGCTGGCGGCCGCACTTAAGGAAATGACCTCCGGATCCGTGGCCCGCCATCTAAGCCACCGTCAGGACCGTCCCGTGCTGGTTGTCCCCGTAAATCCGAGGGTTCCGGCCGACGATGACGACAACTGAGGCCAAGCGACCAGTCCACCTTCATTGGCGGTTCATTGGAACGGTGGCTGGAGGCGGGGTCCTGGGAGCGCTGGCGCGTTACGGCCTTGGTTTGGTCATTCCGGCGCCAGGGGGGTGGCCTCTTGCCACCCTGGTGATCAACCTGACCGGCGCTTTGGCGCTCGGTGCACTGCTCGAAGGATTGTCACGCAGGGGGCCCGACGCCGGAAGCCGCCGGGTCCTCAGGCTCGCCTTGGGCACGGGGTTCCTGGGCGCCTACACCACGTACAGCACCTTGGCAGTGGACGCTGTGCACTTGTTCGCAGCGGGAACGGCACCCGCAGCCATGGGTTATCTTGCCGCCAGCCTCGTGGGCGGTGCTGCCGCTACCACGGCAGGTATCTGGTTGGGTTCGTGGCAGCACAGGATCGTCAAAGGCCGGACGCCATGACAGTTGTCCTTCTGGCACTCGCAGGCGGACTGGGCGCGGCGGCCCGATTCGTCGTGGATGGACTCGTCCGTGCACGCTTCCGGACCGCGTTGCCGTGGGGCACCATTGTGATAAACGTTTCCGGTTCGTTGTTGCTGGGCTTCCTAGCAGGACTTGTCATGCGTGGGCAGGCGCCCGAGTCGCTGCTGCTGATCGCCGGCACAGGCTTCCTGGGTGGCTACACCACGTTCAGTACTGCCAGCCTTGAGACCATTCGCCTGGTCCAAAGCGGTCGAACGGGTTTGGCGCTGGTCAACGGGCTGGGAACAATGGCCGCCAGCGTTCTGGCCGCTGCAACCGGCGTGTGGATCGCTGTTCTTTGACCCCGCTGGCGGCGCCCTCCAGGCATTCGGCCACCAGGACGGCCGCCGGAAGTTCAGCTTCCGGCGGACTCCTCGCGTTCGAGTGGATTGGCTGATTTGCATCGGGTCAGCAGGGACAGGCGGCTCGCGATACGTGCCAGATCCACCGGCATAACGCTTCCGGAACCGGCGCCGTCCCAGTCCAAGGGACCCTTGCCTACCAGGAACAGTGTGATGTCCTGATCGTGGAGCACGTCTACTACGTTGCTGAACCGCTGCCAGGCGGGCGCCAGCGCAGGGTGGTTTCCTGCTGGTGAGGGAACATCGTCGATCACCCACGTGGCGTAGCTGTCAGCCAGGGCAAGGTAGTCCGCGGGCGACGTCAGCCCTCCGCACAGTTCGTCAAAGCCCACCCAGAGCAGATCCGGATCGGAATTCCTGACGACGATCGGATGCGTGGTGGGGGTCAAAACGCGGCTCTGGATCGGGGCAGGTGTGAAGAGGCCAAGGCGACCCAGTTGCGCGGGCGTCCCGGGCGTAATGATGCGGCCGGACCGGAACCCTTCCGAGGGGTTCTCGGGGGAGTCGGCGCCTGCAGGTACACGCCGGAAATCCAACGCGCCGGAGATCTCCACGATGTCCATCATGTCTTTGATGGCCTGGATGGTGGGCACGAAGTGCTCGTGCCACAAGGGGTTGGGCAGGAGGTTGTCCGGAGCGTAGTTTGAGGTCACCACCAAGGGAATGCGTCGTTTGGCCGCATCCCGCAGGAGACGGGCGATGAACATGCCGTCTCCGACATCATGGACATGGAACTCGTCAAAAAAGAGCACATCGATGTCAGCCAGCAGCGCATCAACGGACTTCTGGATCATGGTTCCGTTACCCGCAGCAGGCCCATGCGTGCCGGCATGGAGCGAGCGGAAGAAATCGTGGAAATGCACCCGCCGCTTCCTTACCGGCAACCTAGCGTAGAAGCTGTCCATCAGCCAGGTCTTGCCGCGGCCCACAGGGCCGTGAAGGTAGAGGCTTCGTGGCACCTTTCGGGACAGCGCACGACGGCGGCCGGTCAGTTGGGCGCCAAAAGCCGCCAACCGCTCGGCTGCTTGGCGCTGGCTGTACTCGAGCTCGAAACCGGAGCGGCCGGCGTCGTCCGCTATGTCGTCAACCATGGCGAGGCGGGCGGAACGTACCGCCGGACCGATCCCCAGGGTTGGTGTCACAGCCATCCTTTGCGCTTGAAGATGAGGTACATAAGCAGGGCGGCGCCGAACATCAGGCCAATTGCCAGCGGATACCCGTACTCCCAGTGCAACTCAGGCATATTGTCGAAGTTCATTCCGTAGACGCCTGCCACGAAGGACGGGGCGAAGAGGATGGCCGCCCAGGAGGAGATCTTCTTGACCTGCTCGTTTTGTGCGGCACTGGCCTCGTTCTGGCGGTTCGCCGTGAGCGTTCCGTCCAGGGTGAGTGCGTTCTGGAGGATGTCCCGGAACGAATTCGCACGGGAAATGACCCGTTGTGCATGGTCCTCGACATCCCGCAGGGAACGCTGCAACTCGATGTCCACACCGTATTTTTCGAAGCCCCTTTTCAGGAGGTCCATCATTTCCGGGAGGGGATGGATGGCCCGCTGGAACTGGATAACTTCCCGCGAGAGTTCGTAGATCCGGCGCGAGACCGAACTGTCGCCGCTGAAAAGTTGGTCTTCGATCTCGTCGATGTCGTTTTCCAGCCCGGCGATCACGGGCGCATAATCGTCCACCACCTGGTCCACGAGCGCATACAGCACGGCTTCCGGACCGTGCCGCAGCAGATCGGGGCGTTCTTCCAAACGCTTGCGGACGCGGGCCACTCCTCCCGTTTCAGCATGCCGGATGGTGACCACGAAGTTCGGACCGGTAAAGACATGGAGTTCGCCGAATTCGACGGTCTCGGTTTCGTCCAGGTAGCGGGCGGGGCGGAGCACCGTGAACAGGCTGTGGTCGTAGCGCTCCAGCTTGGGCCTCTGATGCGCCGAGACAGCGTCTTCCACTGCCAGTTCGTGGAGGCCGAACTCAGCGGCAACCGCCGCCATTTCCTCCTGTGTTGGCCGGTACAAGCCGATCCAGGCCATGCCCCCGTGGACCGAAAGGGTTTCGAAAGTCTGCTCAAGGCTGCTGGGGGTGGCAGTGCGTACGCCGTCCACATATACGGCATTGTCGATGATGGTCACTGGTTGAACGCTACTGCATGGCCCCGATGATGGCCCCGGCGACAGTCATGGCCACCAGGTCGTGGCCCGAATCGATCAACGTCACTGCCGTGGGGCGTCCTGCGAATCCGTTATGGATAACGTGCCCGCCGGAGCGGAAAACCAAGGCAATGACCAGGGCGAAGAAGCCACCTGCAAGGAATGTGTTCAGTCCCAGCGCGCTGATGAGGATGGCCAGCAGGATGCTTGTGACGGCTGCTGCAACCATCATGGGGACCCAGATGCCGGCGCCGCCCTCAATGTTCTTGAGATCGTCTTCGGTCTTGCCAATTGCCTGCATCCACCGTCCTCCAAGAACGGCTGGCATGTACCAGACAAAGCCGATCACCATGCTTGAAACGAATGCCAAAAGCACGGCGAGCCAATTGATCTGGGAGATGTGTGAGAGCCAATCCATGCAAGAAATCCTAGTCGGCCCGGGCCGCCGCTCCGGGGCTCTGCCCTTCGGACTTGCCGCGTGTTGGAGCTGCAGCCATCCTTCCGATCAGCGGCTCGGTCCGGTAGGGAATATGCGTGTGCAGCGCCAGAACCGTTTCGGTCCTGATCACTCCCTTGGTGCGAAGGACGGCGCGCAGGGCGGATTGGAGGTTGTGGGTGTCCGTCGCAACCACCCTGCACCAGAGATCACCCCGGCCGGAGATTTCGTGGACTTCGAGCACCTGCGGTATCAGGCGCAACGCCCCGATGACGCCGTCCAGCTCACGGTGCGTGACCTCGATCGTGACGAAAGCGACGACGTCGTACCCCACCTTCTCGAGATCCACTTCACGGCCTGCTGCCTGCAGGACCCCGGACCGTAGGAGGCGTTTGATCCGGCTCTGGGCAGTGTTACGGGCTATGCCCAGTGCTTCGCTCAGTTCGGCGACCTGGATGCGAGGGTCCCGGATGAGTTCCAGCAGGATTTTCAGGTCCATGGGGTCAAGGCTGTTCAAATGGTCACTCCAGCTCACTCTGAGGGCTACACTTTGAGCCTTTTGATCAATTCCTGCGCATGTTTGCTTCTTCGAGCGCAGCTCTATTGCATTCTATTGCCATCACTGTTCAGTCGTGCTGGTTCTCCCACAAGGACGCCCCAGCCCGGCCACCGAGCCCGAAGGCATGGAAATGACTGTCTTGAGCGAACTCCGCATGCGTCCGGCCACCGCCGCACGCTGGGGCTGGGATGCCTCCACCACCGCCCGGCTGGTCCTTGCCGGGGTTGTGATCTTCACACTGCTGGTTGGCGCCAACCTCGCCACGCCCTTGTACCCGCTGCTTCAGGCCAGGATCGGTCTGTCCTCCCTGGACGTGACCATCGCCTTCTCAAGCTACGTCCTGGCGTTGGTTGCGGTCCTCATGGTGGCCGGTCACTGGTCGGACCACATCGGACGGCGTGCTGCGCTGGTCCTGGCTGTGTTGGTGGGTTTGGTGGGCGGCATGATCTTCGCCAACGCAGACAGCCTGGTGACGTTGTCCATGGGCCGGGCACTCCAGGGCGTGGCCGTGGGTCTGGCCACCGGTGCGAGCTCCGCTGCACTCCGGGAATTGCTGCCCCAAAGGCCGGACTGGGCGTCACGTTTCACTCTGCTCTCCTCGGCCGGCGGCGTAGCGGCAGGCCCGGCAATCGGCGGCCTGTTGTCGCTCCTGCCGGACCCCACACGTACGCCCTACTACGTTCACTCCGCAGTGCTGCTGGCCGCCCTCATACCGCTGTGGTTGCTCAAAGCCCGGCCGGCCATTGCGCCTGCGGAAGGCCCCAGGCCATTGAAGGTCCTGGCCCCCAGGAAGCCGTCCATTTCCAAGGACGCGCGCGGTGCCTTCTGGATGGCAGCGGCCACCGGATTTCTGAGCTTTGCGGTGTTCGGCTTTTGCTTGTCCCTGGCGCCGGGATATTTCGCCACGGTGGTGCACGCCGATTCGCGGCCGTTGATAGGAGCCCTGGCCGGTCTCACCCTGGGAGCTTCGGCCCTAAGCCAACTCCTCGGGACCCGTGGACGATTCGTGGTCCCCGTTGCGTTGGCCGTCCTGGGTGTCTCGGTGGTCCTGGTGGGAGCAGCGGCTGCGTGGTCGAGTCCATGGCTTCTTGTGGCCGCAAGCATTACGGCCGGAGCGGGCCAAGGCATTGCTTTCCGCCAGGTCTTCAACGAGGTGGCCGGAAAAGTCGAAGCGGCACGTCATGCACAGGTCATCAGCACGGTCTACGTGATCACGTACTTGGGCAGCGCCGTTCCGGTGATTGGGCTGGGACTCGCCGTCTCATCACTCGGGCTGCAGGCCGCCGTCGTGGGTTTCACGGTCCTCTGCGGAGTGGCGGCATTGGCCTTGGCGGCGGTGTCTCTTCGGAGCGCCCTGCGGGCCTGACAGATCGCAGCTATTCCGGGAGCGGTCCGCGGTTTCCCGGAATGTGCTGGAACACCATGGTGGTCTCCGTGTGTCCCACCACGGGATCGGTGGCGAGATTGTCCAGGAGCCAATTTCGGAGATCATCGGTGTTGGCCACTGCGATATGCAGGAGGTAGTCCACCGAACCAGTGGTGTGGAACGTGGAGATCACCGCGGGAAGCTTGGGAACGCGTGCCGTGAAACGGTCGATTTGGTCGCGGTCGTGGGCGCGGAGCCGGACAGCAATCAGCGCCTGGACGGAGCGGCCGATGGCGGGCAGGCTCAGGACCGCCTCGAAGCCTTCGATGATGCCCCGCTCCGACAGTGCCCGCGTCCGCATCAAAGCCGTGGACGGGGCGATTCCGACGAGCTCAGCCAGTTGCTTGTTGGAGATCCGCGCATCTTCCACCAACGCCGCCAGGATCCGTTCGTCGATCGAGTCCAAGGGCTCAGTGCTGGCCGTGGTTGACCGAACATTCTTCGTGGGGTTGCTCACGGATCCTCCTGAAATTGCCTGTCATTCATCCTAGACCGTGAAATCTTCAGCTGACTATCAGGCGGGGGACCTCTGGCGGTGTACCGCCAAGGTGACAACCGCCGTCGTGCACGAAAGTGCCATGACAGACCATGCCAAAGCGGGCCACCCGTAGGCCTGAAAGGCCAGGCCGCCAGCCCAGCCGATGATGCTCGAGCCCAGGTAGTAGGAGAGGTTGTACAGGGATGCTGCCTGGGCGCGGCCCGTGGTGGCAATGGCGCCGGTCCATCCCGAGCCGACGCTGTGCGCCGCGAAGAAGCCTCCTGTGAAGATCACCAGGCCGGCCAGCGTGGCTGCGAGGTTCTCCGTCAGGGTCAGGGCCAGGCCTGCGGACATGACGGCGATCCCGGTTACGAGGACGTTGCGTCTGCCGAACCTGGTAGTCAGGCCGGCGGCCCATCGTGAACTGACGGTGCCTGAAAGGTAAGCCAGGAAGATGAGACTCACCACGGTGGTCGGGAGTCCAAATGGTTCAGCGTGGAGGCGGAATCCCAGGTAGTTGTAGACGGCCACGAATCCGCCCATCAGCAAGAAGGCCTGCAAATACAGCGCCAGGAGTTTGGGATTGCGGGAATGTCCGCCCAAGGTCCTGACCGCTCCCCGGAATCCCATGGCTGGAGAGGGGCTGAACCGGCGTTGCCTGGGGACGAGTACCAGGAAAAGCACGGCTGAGACGGTGGCGAGCAGGGAGACGGCCAAGGCCGCGGCGCGCCAGCCCCACAATTCGCCGACAGGACCAGCAACCAGCCGGCCGGCGAGCCCACCCAGGGTGGTTCCCGCGACGTAGCTGCCCGCTGCGAGGGCGGTATGGATCTTGGTGACTTCCTCGTTGAGGTAGGCGATGGCGATGGCCGGAATGCCGCCCAAAGCCATGCCCTCCAGCGTCCGGAGACCCAACAGCAGGGGGAGGGTGGGGGCAAGCGGAACCAACAAGCCGAGCAGGGTGGCTGCGGCGATGCCGATGGCCATGGCCCGTACCCGGCCTATCCGGTCTGCCACAAACGACCACGGCAAAACCGTGGCGGCCAGTCCTACGGTTGCCAGGGAGATGCTTAGCGCCGCCTCAGCCGCTGTGATGTGGAGGTCGCTTGCCATGAGCGGCAGGACGGCCTGCGTGGAGTAGAGCTGGGCGAACGTCGCCACCCCGGCAAGGGCCAAGGCAGCCAGGACGCGACGGTAACCGGAAGAGCCTTTGGCATGCCCGTCCCACGATTGCGTGTTTCCCATGACCTTCGTTTTACTCACCGGGCAACAGTAGGCTTCAGGCATCTTCATGATCCAATGCATAGGTTAGCTATGATTCATGCAATACGGCATGAATCATTGGCCAAGCCAAGGAGCGCCATGGAACCCGATCACCATCAGCTCATCCAGCTTCTCCCGCTCCTGCCTGTCCTCGCGCAACTTGGCCGTACCGAGCACATGACCGAGACAGCCGAGTTGCTAGGGGTGCCCCAGTCCACAGTCAGCCGGGCCGTGGCAAGGGCCAGTGCGATTATTGGCATGGATTTGCTGATCCGGGATGGCAGGGGCATCCGCCTCACTCCCGCAGCCAGGACATTGTTGCCCTACATCGAAGATGCCCTGGAGGACTTCCAGGCCGGGCTGGACCGGGTGAGGCATGAATCTGATGTGGTGCGGGGGCGCATTGGCGTCTCCTTCCAACACACGTTCGGGGAAGCCACCCTGCCGCTGCTCATCAGCGCCTTCCGCGGGCGCCATCCCCAGGCCGTCTTCGAACTCAGGCAGGGTCCACGGGACGACTGCCTGCAGGAACTCGCAGCGGGGGAAACCGACTTCGCGTTGATCGCCCCTATTGCGCCCGATGGCAAGGGCATCCGGTCCCTCCCGCTCTACCGTGAACCGCTGCGGGCTGTCCTGCACTACCGCCACCCGCTGGCAGGGCGGCCCAGCGTGCGCCTTTCCGAACTCCGGCACGAGCCTTACGTCACCCTGCCCACCGGTGTTGGGCTCAGGGCACTGGGCGAGGAACTGTTCCGGGAGGCTGGCTTCCGCCCCCGGATCGCCTTCGAAGTCCAGGAATCCACTACCGCACGCGGACTGATTTCCGCAGGCCTGGGCTTCGGCATCCTCCCGCCTGCAGGGCCCGGCTCAGGAACCGGACAGTTCCTTCCGAAAGCCGAACTTGGACTCGTCGAAGTAGCCATCGAGTCCGGACTCGCTTTCAGGCAAATCGGCCTGGCATGGCGGGAACGGAGCTTTGAACCCGACGCCGTCCGGCTCTTCCGCGAAATGGTGGTCACCGAGGGCGGCGGCCTGCTGGCCGAACTTGTCAGAGCCCGGTCAGGAACTCCCTGACCACGTCCGTTGCCGAACCTGTCCGCGACTGCCGCCAACCGGTACCCGCCCACAGGTTCAGGCGGTGCGGATCCCCGGCGGCGGACGAAGCTGCCCGAACGGGTGAGGTGAGGTGGTGAATGGCAGGGTAGCCCTCCGGCGCGTCAGCGTGATCGCGAACGAACTCATTGACCAGCGAACGCGCCGTGCGTCCCGTGAACGCCCGCGTCAAGGCCGTCGCGGTGAACGCCGGATCGCCCAAGGCATCTTTATGCACCTGCCTGGCGCCACTTTCGTCTGTCCGGACCAGGGCCGTGCCGATCTGCGCGGCTTCCGCCCCGGCCGCCAACACCTCGCGAAGCGTCGCGGTGTCCATGACCGCACCTGCCGCTATCAGCGGAAGTCCGACGGCGGCCCGCACCTGGGCGACCAGTTCCGCCGTCGTCCGGGCTTCCGGTGCATCGGCTGGTTCGTTGGCGTGCGGGAGGAAAGCTGCGCTGTGGGCGCCAGCGGACCCGTGCTGCACCACGATAGCATCCGGGCCTTCTTCCGCGGCGGCGAGGGCCTCCCGGACGTTGGTCACGCTGGAGATGACCGTGGTGCCGGCCTTTTGCAGCGCACGAACAACCGCTTTTCCGGGCAGGCCAAAAGCAAAGCTCACCAGTTCTACCGGATCGGCAAGCAGGGCGTCGATCTTGTCCTGCCACGCGTCGTCGTCATCGAGGCGCAGCTCCGGCAGGGCTACACCATAGCGGGCGGCTTCGGGCTCCAGTTCGCGCCGGTATTCCTCGAGGCGTGCCACTGCTGCGGCATTGGGTGGGAGCTGGTCCGGGTTGGGGACGAAAACGTTCATGCCGAACCGGATGTTGAGGTTCCGTGCCGCCGCGATCTCCCCGACCATGGACTCCGGGCTCTTGTAGCCGGCGGCAAGGAAACCGATGCCCCCGCCCTCCTGGACAGCCCGCAGCAAGGCCGGGGTTGATGTTCCGCCAGCCATGGGGGCTGCGATGAACGGGGTGCCAAACAGGGATCCAGGCATGTGCGGTTCCTCCTCAGGACGCTCCAAGCTAGTCTTTCACGGTGAACAATCTTGACTCTTCCCAACATTCCCCTGACCATGAGGAAGTCCTGAGTGGCACAGTCATTGGGCTCGATATTGGTGGGACGAAAACCCGCGGCGTGCGGTTCGAGAACGGCATGCCTGTACGGGATGCGAGTGCGGGCAGCTCGAATGTCCAGAACGTAACCCGCGAGCAGGCGGCAGCCAACCTCGCCGAACTCTTTGGCAGCATCGGCGGAGGCATTGTCGAGGAGGTCTACGCAGGAGCGGGTGGCATAGACACTGACGAAGACGCCCAGGCGCTCGCAGACCTGATTGCCCCGCACGCACCCGGGGCCCGGATCACGGTGGTCCACGATTCGCGGCTGCTGTTGGCAGCTGGTGGTGCGAGCACTGGTGTGGCCGTCATCGCCGGCACCGGCTCTGCGGCATGGGGGAGGAACGACGCCGGCGACGAGGCCCGGGCGGGTGGCTGGGGCTACCTCCTGGGCGACGAAGGCAGCGGGTACTGGCTGGGGCGCGAAGCCGTCCGCCACAGCCTCCGCCGGATGAACCAGGGCCTGGAGCCGGATCAGCTCAGCCGTGCCCTGTTGGAGTCCTGCGGCGTGGAGGAACCCGGTAAGTTGATCGCCCTCTTCCATTCGCCGGACACGGGACGCCGTTTTTGGGCGCAGCAGGCCCGCTTGGTGGTGGAAGCAGCCGACGCCGGTGACGGCGTCAGCCTTGCACTGGTGCAGCAGGCCGGTGCCGACCTCGCCGACCTCGCCGAACAAGCCATTCGCCAACTCGGCCTGGACGGGCCTGTGATCCTGGGCAGCGGACTGGGCATGAACGTTCCTAAGCTCCAGGATGCCTTCAAAGCCAGGTTGGCCGACGCCGGCATTGTGGACGTCCGGATCCTGCAGCAGGATCCGGTGTTCGGGGTTCCCCGGCTTGTGGCCGAGCAGCGCGGCTAAACTCAGCCGCGGGTGCGTGGCCGGAGTTTGACTCCGGGAAGCGGGGGAGCCGGGATTCGTCCGGCTTCGGGGCCGGCGTCGGGCCCGTGGCCGTGGACGAAGCCAAAGCGCGAGGTGGCGGCAGCGTCGTCGTCGAGCAGCCCTTCGGCTTCCCATTCCTCGCGGGCCTTTTCCACTTCCTCATGTGTCCGTCCTACGAAGTTCCACCACATCAGCAGGTCTTCACCGAACGGTTCGCCGCCAAGGAGCATGAAGCGGGTCTCAGGCTGGGCATCCACGGACAGGGTTGTCCGCCCGGCGCCGAGGTAGGCCAGGGGCCCGGCTCCGATGTCTAGTCCGTCGATCACGACGCCGCCATCCAACACGAGCACAGCGTGTTCAAAGTCCGGGCGGAGTGGCAGCTCAAGAAGTCCCGTGCCAACGATGTCGGCACCGACGATAGGGCTGAACATGGTAGCGGGGGAACGCTGTCCGGCGAACTCTCCCACCATGACGGTCGCGGTGTAGCCAGGTCCGGCAGCTACCGGAAGATCACGGACCTGCTCGAAGGACGGTGCCCGGTGGCGGTGCTCGTCAGGAAGGGCAACCCAGAGTTGCAGCCCCCGGGACATGGGGATCTCGGCCACCAGGGGGCTTGGACCTGAGTCAGTGTTTGCGGGGAGGACGGAAAATTCCGAGTGCGAAATACCGTGGCCCGCTGTCATGATGTTCAGCTCGCCCGGACGCACCACCACATCGCTGCCGACACTGTCGCGGTGCCGGACGGCACCTTCCAGTGGCCAGGTGACGGTTTGGAGCCCGCAGTGCGGGTGGGGAAGCACACTCATGGCAACCCGGTCGGGCCCGAAGCTGTCCAGGAAGCACCAGGCTCCGACAGTTGGCAGCCCGCGCTGGGGCAGGGTGCGCATGACATTCATGGCACGCACCCCACCGAGGGGAACTTCCCGCTCGGGCCACAGCTGAACGCATGGACCTTGCCCCTCTGGTGCAGCGGGGCAAACTTCCTGTGCCGGGGAAGTATCAAGATTGGTCATGTGTTCATCACCTGTGCATAAATGTTGGAAATTGAGCTAATCTGTTCCACGTGAACAACGCCCTCTTGAGCTACCACGACGCTGTCCTTTACCGTTCGGGTGAACCGTACCGCATCCTCGCCGGAGCCATCCACTACTTCCGGGTCCACCCGGAGCTGTGGCAGGACCGGCTGCGTCGGCTCAAGGCCATGGGTGCCAACACGGTGGACACCTATGTCGCTTGGAACTTCCACCAGCCCCGGCAGGATCAGGCCCCGGACTTCACCGGCTGGCGTGACCTGGGGCGGTTCATCGACCTCGCTGCAAAGGAGGGCCTGGACGTGATTGTCCGCCCGGGCCCCTACATTTGCGCGGAATGGGACAACGGCGGCTTTCCTGCCTGGCTGACTGGCACACCCGGCATCGGCCTCCGGTGCATGGATCCGGTCTTTACCGCAGCAATCGAGGAATGGTTCGACCACCTCCTCCCCATCATCACTCCGCGCCAGGCATCTGCGGGCGGTCCCGTCGTTGCCGTGCAGATCGAGAACGAGTACGGCAGCTACGGCGACGACCACGAATACATCCGCTGGAACAGGCGCGTCCTCGAAGCGCGCGGAATCACCGAACTGCTTTTCACTGCTGACGGCGGCACCGACTACTTCCTCGACGGCGGCTCAGTGGAGGGAACCTGGGCGACGGCAACGCTGGGGAGCCGGGGTGACGAAGCGGTGGCAACCTGGCAGCGCCGCAGGCCCGACGAGCCGTTCTTCAATGTCGAATTCTGGGGCGGCTGGTTCGATCACTGGGGTGAACACCACCACCGCAGGGATGCCGGGGATGCGGCGTTGGAAGCCCGGAAAATGCTCGACCTTGGCGGCTCGCTCTGCGTCTACATGGCCCATGGTGGGACCAACTTTGGCCTGTGGTCCGGCAGCAACCACGACGGCACCATGCTGCAGCCGACAGTCACCAGCTACGACTCGGACGCACCCATCGCTGAAAACGGTGCCTTGACCGCCAAATTCCACGCTTTCCGGGGTGAGTTCTACCGCGCCCAAGGCATTGAGGACCTGCCGGAGATCCCCGCAGAACTGCTCGCCGAAGCTCCGGTGATCCCCGCACGCTCGTTGGCCTTGCCGGACGCTCCGGACCTGTTGGAGTTGCTCCGGACTGCCGGTAAGCCCACCAGCAGCGTCAAGCCCCTCAGCTTCGAGCAATTGGGGCTCGACGCCGGAATGGTCCTCTACGCCTCCGAAGCCATCCTTCCCGGACGCGCCGATGCCCCCACGGAAAGCCGCCTGAAAATCGATGGGCTGAACGATCGGGCCTATGTGTGGGTGGACGGCGACTTCGCCGGGGTCCTGGATGATGTCACTGGTGCTGAGGGGCTCGTTGTCACCGGACGTGGCGTGCAGGCCAAGCTCGAGATCCTCGTTGAGAACCTTGGCCGCATCAACTACGGCCCCCTGACCGGACACGGGAAAGGCATCCTGGGTGGCGTGCTGATCAACCAGCGCTACACCTTCCACTGGACGCAGACGCCCATTGCGCTGGCAGAGTGGAAGGAAGAAGACCTGGAGGGCCTGGTTGGGGCCGACTTCGACGTCACGGAGCCCGCCGATACCTATATTGCGCTGCCTGATTCCGGCAAAGGCTTCGTCTGGCTCAATGGCTTCCTGCTCGGACGGTACTGGGAAAGAGGCCCTCAAAGCACCCTTTACGCCCCGGCCCCCTTGGTCAAAGCCGGCCGCAACACGATCAAGGTACTTGAACTGGGCACGGCGGGGACCGTCGTCGAGCTTCGCGAAAAGCCAGACCTCGGCCCGGAAGAAGACGGGCCTATTTCCGCTGCGGAGCTTTCCTAGCAGGAAGACCCCCGGAGCGGCACATATGCTGGCACCATGACCCTGCAGTTCGATACCCGCCCAGCCGCCTACGCCGTGATCGTCAGGGATGGACGAATCCTGCTTGCTTACTGGAAACAGGACGATAAGGAAGGGTGGACACTTCCCGGCGGGGGACTGGACTTTGCGGAACATCCGGTGGACGGATGCCGGCGGGAAGTCTTTGAAGAGACCGGCTATGAGGCGAAGATCGAACGGATGCTGGGCATCGACGTGGGCCACTGGCAGGACGAAACCCGGCCCGATGGGACCGTGACGGACTTCGAGGCGCTTCGCTTGGTCTATGAAGCCACCGTCGTGGGAGGCGAGCTCACCCATGAGGTGGATGGAAGCACCACGCATGCGGCTTGGATCCCCTTGGAAGACGTCGGGAAGCTGAACAGGGTCGCGCTGGTGGACACAGCCCTGCGCCTGCACCGTGAGCGACCCGAGAACGGGAAGCTCAACTAGCAGGCAGGCCTAGCCAAAAGCGGCGGCTGTTGGCTACGCTGAACTTCGTTGCCGGTTTTCAGTAGCCGGTTCCAGATGCCGAGGAGGTGGATTTTGATGATTGCCGTAATCTTGCGCGCCCCGCACACAGTTGCAGCGCACCGTCATCACCCCACCATTCCTGTCCCGGCATCAGCCTGCCAAAACTAGGGCAGCCGGGCCTCAGCAGAGGTTTCCATTGACTACTTTCGCTTCTTCAAGCAACCCTTCAAACAGTTCTACCCAGCAACTGCGCGGGCCGATCGACTATGGCTATACCGCCAGCACTGCGGAACTCTTCCGCGCAAACACGGCTCCTGATACGCGGGCCACGCCCGGCCGCGTCGTCCGTCTCGACCGGAACCGCGTCCTCGTGGCATCACATGACGGTCTCCTCCACCTGCCCTACCCGGCCCACGGCGTGGTTCCAGCCACGGGGGACTGGGTGTGGCTCGGCCACAACAACGCAGGCGAGCCAGCCGTCGTCGAGGTCCTGCCCCGGCAATCGGCACTGAGCCGCAAGCGCGCCTTCGAGGCTTCCTCCGAGGAGCAGATCCTGGGGTCCAACATCGACATCGTGGCAGTGGTGGTTCCCGTGGACCGTCCGCTGACCCACAACCGCCTGGAACGAACCCTTGTTGCCGCCTGGGACTCCGGCGCCACGCCGTTGGTGGTCATCACCAAAGCGGACCTTGCCTACCTGGCAGATGACGTAGTGGGGGAGGTGATCCTCCAGGCCGCCGGTGTGGAGGTGGTCACCACCTCCGCCGAGCAGGGCGACGGTCTCGATGAACTGATGCGGCACATCCCGGGGGGTGCAACGCTGGTCCTGCTAGGCCCCTCCGGCGCCGGTAAATCAACCCTCATCAATGCACTCGCCGGACGGGAGGTCCAGCAGACCGGAGCCGTCCGGGCCGGAGACGGCAAAGGAAAACACACCACAACGTCCCGGGAGTTGGTGCCATTGGCCGGTGGCGCCGTGCTGATGGACACCCCGGGCGTTCGCGGTTTCGGGCTCTTCGACGCGGATGACGGCATGGACGAGATGTTCGGGGACCTTGACGAGCTCTTCGCACAGTGCCGTTTCGCCGACTGCGCCCACCAGGCAGAGCCAGGGTGCGCCGTTCAGGAGGCGCTCGCCGACGAGTCCCTCGACCCCAGGCGTTGGGCCAGCTACCTGAAACTTCAGCGCGAACTTGCCGCCCTCACCAGGAAACACGACGCAGCGGCACGCCGTGCCTACCAGCGGGAATGGCACCAAAAGGTCATGACTGCGGACAGGGGTCAGCGTGCCGCTGAGCGCCACAGGCACGATCAAGCTGAAGAACGCGCAGCGAAGGGAGGCAAACGGCGCAGACGTTGAACATTGCCGATTCATTACGGAATCCGTGGCGGCGCTGACAATCGTCGGTGCCGCTGGCTACGCTGGGTGAAGATTGCTTTGCAGCCGAGTAATAAGCCTGCATATGATCGTTTGGCTCTACCGATAATGTCCGCCAAAGATAGGTAAGCCCGGGTATGGCTGAAGCCATGATTGAGTTCAAGAGCGTCACTAAGCAATACCAAGGCGGGCAGCCTGCGGTGGACGCTCTGAGTATGTCGATCGACGAAGGTTCGATTACCGTCTTCGTCGGGCCTTCGGGTTGCGGCAAGACCACCTCGCTGCGCATGATCAACCGGATGGTGGAGCCCACCAGCGGAACCATCACGGTGGGCGGCGACGACGTCTCCCGCGTTCCCGCGGCGCAGCTCCGCCGCTCCATGGGGTACGTCATGCAGTCCTCCGGTTTGCTGCCGCACCGCTCAGTGCTGGATAACATCGCCACCGTTCCGCGGCTCAACGGTGTTTCCAAGGCGGCGGCGCGGAAGCGCGCAGCGGAACTGCTCGACGTCGTTGGATTGGCTTCGGTGCTTGGCAAGCGGTACCCGTCCCAGCTCTCGGGTGGTCAGCAGCAGCGCGTCGGGGTGGCCCGGGCGCTCGCTGCTGACCCGCCGGTCCTGCTCATGGACGAACCCTTCAGCGCCGTAGACCCTGTGGTCCGCGACGAACTGCAGCAGGAACTCTTGCGGCTCCAGCGGGAATTGGCCAAAACCATCGTCTTCGTCACGCACGACATCGATGAAGCCACCGTGCTCGGAGACAAAGTCGCTGTGTTCGCTGTCGGCGGCAAGCTCGCCCAGTACGCGGCGCCGGAAGAAATCCTCCGGGCGCCGGCCAACGACTTTGTTGCCTCCTTTGTTGGACGTGACCGCGGTTTCCGCCACCTTGCCTTCAACGCCGCCGACGCCGTGACGTTGCACCCCGTGACCATGGTCAGTCCCTCCGATGGCCCCGATGCGGGCCGCCGGTCGGGGGAATGGGCTTTGGTGGTGGACGCAGAATCGCGGCCACTTGGTTGGTCTTCTCCGCGCGACGGAGCAGGCCTGGTTCCGGGCGGTTCGCTGTTCCGCAAGGGCGATACCCTGCGCCGCGCGCTCGATGCTGCATTGTCGTCGCCGTCGGGCCTTGGCGTCGCAGTGGACGACGACGGCCGGGTGGCCGGAGTCCTGAAGGGGCCGGAAGTCCTTGCCCTGATCGAGGAAGTCCGGCACCACAGGGAGGACGCCACCTGATGGAGTGGTTCCTCGCCAACAGCGGCATGGTCCTGGGACTGGCCGGGCAGCATCTGGTGCTCGCCATTGTTCCGATGGTCCTTGGCCTGCTGATTTCGATTCCCTTGGCCCAGCTGGCCCGGCGCAATTCTGCCCTACGGTCGGTGGTAGCGACCGCGACGTCGCTGCTCTACACGATTCCGTCCTTGGCCCTCTTCATCATTCTTCCCACGATCCTTGGCACACGGATCCTGGACCCCATTAACGTGGTGGTTGCGCTGACCATCTATGCAGTTGCCCTTCTGGTGCGAGCCGCCATGGATGCCTTCGACTCCGTTGACGATGACCTCCGCAACGCAGCCGTGGCCATGGGCTTCAAACCGCTGCCCAGGTTCTTCCAGGTGGACCTTCCGCTGTCCCTGCCCGTGATGTTCGCGGGCCTTCGCGTGGTTTCGGTCAGCAATATTTCGTTGGTCAGCGTCGCAGCGCTCCTTGGTGTGGGGAATCTTGGAGTCCTGTTCACAGACGGCCTCCAGCGCACCTTCGTCACCGAAGTGGTGGTGGGTATTATCGCCATCCTGGTGCTTGCGCTGATCATGGACGCCATCCTGGTTATCCTCGAGCGGTTGCTGACCCCGTGGACCCGGGCAGTTGGCGGGAAGTCCCAACGCCAGGACGCCAACGCGCTGCTGACTGAGCCAAAGTCCGGACCCGCCGTTCCGCACCCGGGCATGCGCGCGGACCCGGAGGTGTCCTCGTGAACATCTTCGCGGAGACCATCGCGTGGTTGATCGATCCCATACACTGGAGGGGAAGCGGCGGGATCCCAACCCGAACCTTCGAACACCTCCAATACAGTGCTTTGGTGCTCCTCATTGCCGCAGTCATCGCCGTGCCCATCGGGCTGTTCATCGGCCACACCGGCCGTGGGCGGGTAGTTGCCGTAGCGGTGGCCGGTGCGCTGCGTGCCCTGCCGACGCTCGGTTTGCTGGTCCTGTTCGCCCTGCTCGCCGGAAGTGGTTTGATGCCCCCGGTCTGGGCCCTGGTGATCCTGACGGTCCCCCCGCTTCTCGCAGGGACCTATGCCGGGATCTCCAGTGTCGACGCCGTGGTGGTGGACGCCGCCCGGGCCATGGGAATGACGGAACTCCAGATCCTCTTCCGGGTGGAACTTCCCAACGGCTTGCAAGTCATGTTCGGTGGCATCCGTACCGCGGTCCTGCAGGTCATAGCCACAGTCTCGGTGGTGGCCTACCTGCCCTTGGGTGGACTGGGACGCTACCTGTTCGACGGGCTCGTCCTCCAGGATTTCCCGCGCATGCTTGGCGGTTCCCTGCTCATCGCCGGGCTCGCCATCGCCGTGGATTTGATTCTTGCCGGCGTACAGAGGCTTGTCCTCTCGCCCGGCCTGACCCTCGATTCAAGCGGCCGCCAGAAGGCGACCGACGATCTCACAGCCACAGCTCCCGCCGAGGCTGCCGTTCAAGGAGGTACACCATGAAAAACCCCGTCCCCATGACCCTTACGCGCCGTGGTCTCGGCGGCCTCGCAGCCGGCCTGGGTGTAGCCCTCGCGTTGAGCGCCTGTGGCGGCAGTCCGCTGGCCTCTCCATCCACCTCGGCCCCCAGTGGCTCGGCCGCCGGCGGCTCGCTGGTGGTCGGCTCCGCCGACTTCCCGGAAAGCCAGGTCATCGCCGAGATCTATGTGGGTGCCCTGAATGCCGCCGGCCTGACGGCAACGTCCAAGCCGAACATTGGATCGCGCGAGATCTACTTCAAGGCCGTCCAGGATGGCTCCGTAGACCTGGTCCCGGACTACTCGGGCAACCTGCTGTCCTACGTTGATACCGAGGCCTCCGAAGTCTCAGCTGAGGACGTCTATAAGGCACTTTCGGGCAAGCTCCCTGACGGCCTGGCCGTCGCGGAAGCCTCCAAGGCCGAGGACAAGGACGCCATGGTGGTTACAAAAGCCACGGCGGAGAAGTACAAGTTGAAGTCCATCGAGGACCTAGCGAAGGTCTGCAAGGACTTCACCATGGCTGCTCCGGCCACGTTCGAGACCCGTTCCTACGGCTTCCCGGGGCTGAAGAAGAACTACAACTGCGAGCTCAAGGGGCTGCAGCCGTTCAACGACGGGGGTGGCAACCTGACGCTGCAGGCATTGTTGGAGGACAAGGTCCAGGTGGCTGACATCTACACCACCACCCCGTCCATCGTTGACAACGACCTCGTGGTCCTTGAGGATCCCAAGAACAACTTCAAGGCCCAGCAGGTCCTGCCGCTGTACAACAAGGCGAAGATGACCGATAAGGCCAAGGAAGCGCTCAACAACGTTTCCAAGACCCTGACCACGGACGACCTGATCAACCTCAACCGTGCAGTCAGTGGCGACCAGAAGCAGAGCCCCAAGGATGCTGCAGCCGCTTGGCTGAAGGACAAGGGCATCGTCAAGTAACACCTGACGAAACCGCGTACGACGGCGGTGACGGACCCGCGCGGGCCCGTCACCGCCGTCGTCGTTTGTGTGAGTCAAGTCTCAGCGGAAGTCCATCACCCGTGTGGCATATTTGAGGAATGGCGAATTTCAAGCAGTCCACCAAGCTTCATAATGTCCTCTACGACATCCGTGGACCGATTCTTCAGGCCGCCCAGCAGATGGAGGCGGAGGGTCACCGGATCCTCAAACTGAACATCGGAAACCCGGCTCCTTTCGGCTTTGAAGCGCCTGACGCCATTTTGGTGGACATGATCCGCCACTTGCCAAACGCCCAGGGCTACAGCGATTCACGGGGCATTTTCTCGGCCCGGACCGCAGTCTCGCAGTACTACCAGACCCGCGGAATCCAGAACATCCACGTCGACGATATCTACCTGGGCAACGGGGTCAGCGAACTGATCACGATGTCCCTCATGGCCCTCCTCGAAGACGGCGACGAGGTCCTGATTCCCACTCCGGACTACCCACTGTGGACGGCATCGGTTGCTTTGGCCGGCGGCCGCCCCGTTCACTACCTCTGCGACGAAGACTCCGGTTGGCAGCCCGACCTCGAGGACCTCGAAGCCAAGATCACGCCCCGGACCAAGGGCATCGTGGTCATCAACCCCAACAACCCCACCGGCGCCGTCTACCCCGAGGAAACCCTCAAAAAAATTGTTGCCTTGGCCGAGAAGCACGGGCTGGTTCTTTTCTCGGATGAGATCTACGAAAAGATCCTTTATGAGGACGCAGTCCACGTCAATCTCGCCGGACTAACCGGAGACGACGTCCTCTGCCTGACGTTCAGCGGGCTGTCCAAGGCCTACCGGGTCTGTGGGTACCGTGCAGGCTGGATGGCTATTTCGGGGCCCAAGAAAGACGCTGCCGACTACCTTGAAGGCATCAACCTGTTGGCCAACATGCGCCTGTGCGCCAACGTTCCGGCACAGCACGCCATTCAGACGGCTCTTGGCGGCTACCAGAGCATCAACGACCTCATCCTGCCCGGAGGCCGCCTGCTGGAACAACGCAACAAGGCCTACGATCTCCTCAATGCCATTCCCGGGGTCAGCACGCAGCAGGCCAGGGGAGCGCTCTACCTCTTCCCCAAACTGGACCCGGAGGTCTACCACATCAGGGACGACGAGAAATTTGTCCTGGACCTCCTGAAGGAACAGAAAATCCTGGTCTCCCACGGGCGAGCCTTCAACTGGGTACGCCCGGACCACTTCCGGATGGTCACGCTGCCCAACGTCAAAGACATCGAAGAAGCGATTGGCCGCATGGCGGACTTCCTGTCGAGGTACCCGGGCAACTAGCCTGAGGTCCATGGCCGCGCCACGGGGGCGCGGCCCGGCAGAAAGGCACGCCTGATGGCTGAAGTTGAGTTCGCCAAGAGTCCGGCCAGCGTATTAAAGGTCGGGTCAGGGTTTTCGCTGGCGGAGGTGGATCCGGAATCCACCCCGGGCTACGACGGTGCGAAATCCGACGGAAAGTCGCTGCTCTCTGCCCAGGATTCACGGTTGGCGGACTTACAGGAAAGACTGTTCGCCGAGGGCAAGTTCGGCAATACCAAGCGGCTTCTGCTGATTCTGCAGGCCATGGACACTGCAGGTAAGGGCGGCATTGTCAGCCACGTCGTGGGCGCCATGGATCCGCAAGGTGTGCAACTGGCAGCTTTCAAGGCACCCACGGACGAAGAGAAGGCCCACGACTTCCTCTGGCGGATCGAGAAGCACGTTCCCGATGCCGGCATGGTGGGAGTTTTTGACCGTTCACACTACGAGGACGTCCTGATCCACCGCGTCCACGCGTGGGCGGACCCTGCTGAGCTGGAGCGCAGGTACACGGCCATCAACGCCTTCGAGGCAGGCCTGGCGGAGCAGGGCACCACGATCGTCAAGGTCATGCTCAACATCAGCAAACAGGAACAGAAGAAGCGTCTCATTGCCCGGCTGGACGATCCCAGCAAGCACTGGAAATACAGCCACGGCGACCTGACGGAACGTGCCTACTGGAACGACTATATGGACGCGTACAGCGTGGCGTTCCAGAAGACCTCGACTGACATTGCCCCCTGGCACGTCGTACCAGCCAACAAGAAGTGGTATGCCCGCATCGCGGTTCAGCAATTGCTGTTGGATGCGCTCGAAGGGATGCATTTGGACTGGCCCAAAGCCGACTTCGATGTCGCCGCTGAACGGAAGCTCGTCGAGGCATCCTGAGCCCCTGCCGGACCGTTAGTCGGTAGTGGTGGAAGCCCCGGCGTCGTTGCTTGCATCGCGTGCCGAGGCCAAGCGCTTGCGGGCGCCCTCAAGCCAATCCTCGCAGCGCTTGGCCAGCGCCTCGCCACGCTCCCAGAGCGCCAGTGATTCCTCGAGGCTGGCTCCGCCGGCTTCGAGTCGGCCAACAACGGCCACGAGCTGTTCCCGGGCTTCCTCGTAGCTCAAGGCGTCCAGGGAATCAGGTGCCGACGCCGCTGAGTTGTTCTCGGTCATGATGTCCTTTGATTGTGATGCTGACAATGTTGGCTGTGGAATCAATGTTCCAGGATCTGTCCTTGGCCCTCGGAGACAGCCCGGAACCGACCCTCCGCTACACGTATCGCCAATTCCGCGCCTTTGGGAGCCTCCTCGGGGCTACTGACCACCTGATGCCCGGCTTGGTCGTCGCCGACGAGTTGGACAACTGCATAGCCGCGGTCCAGGGTCTTCTGGGGCGACAGGGCCCTGACCTGTGCCCGCAGGTGGTGCACCTGGTCCAAGGCGCGCACAACGGCTGTGCTGACCGCCGCATGTGAGCGCCGTTGCAGGCGGTGAATATCCTCGGCCCGGGCATCGACCATGGACGCGGGGGATGCCAAGACCGGACGGGATCTCAAGGAGTGGAGCCGGTCAGTTTCCCTATCCACCGTCCGGCCAATGCTGCGGCGGAGGTGGTCCCGGGCCTGGCGCACCATGGCCAGTTCCTCGGCGACATCCGGGACGATCCGCTTTGCAGCATCGGTGGGAGTGGAAGCGCGGAGGTCGGCGACGTCGTCCAGGATGGGCCGGTCTGCTTCGTGGCCAATAGCACTGACAACAGGGGTGGTTGCTGCAGAGACAGCACGAATCAGGTCCTCGTTGCTGAAGGGGAGCAGATCCTCCAGTGCGCCGCCACCACGGGCCAGGACAATGACGTCCACATGTGGATCTGCGTCCAGCTTCTTCAGGGCAGCAATGATCTGGGAGACCGCCGTGTTGCCTTGCACGGCTACCTCTCGAACATCGAATTCCACAGCTGGCCAGCGCAGGGCCGCGTTACGCAACACGTCCTTCTTGGCGTCCGAGTCACGGCCCGTGATCAGACCTATGCGGTGGGGGAGGAGGGGCAGCTTCCGTTTGCGCGAATCAGCGAACAGTCCTTCGGCGGCCAAAGCCTGGCGGAGCCGCTCGATCCGCGCCAGCAGGTCGCCGAGGCCAACGGGACGGATGTCTTTGACCGACATGTTCAGGCGTCCGGTCTTCACCCAGAAATCCGCCTTGACCAAGGCAACTACCCGCGACCCGCGCTCCAGCGGTACTTTCTGCCGGTCCAGGACCGTGGACCACACCGAAGCAGGCAGCGAAATCTCGGCGTCGACATCACGCAGTGTCAGGAAGGCATTGCCACCCCGGCGGTTCAGCTCGATGACCTGGCCCTCGATCCAGGCTGCGGGAGCCCTCTCAATGTGAGCCTTGAGCTTGCGGGAAAGAAGTTGCAAGGGCCAGGGATTATCCGGACTGGTCTCGGCAGCAGTCCCCGGAAGGGTGGACTCCGGAGTCGCTTCAGCGGACATGGCAGGTCCGTGATTGGCCCGGAAGCCGTGGGTGTACCAGCATGATCACTATCCTCGCTCGGGGTGCGGCAACTTGCTCGGGTGCGCAACTCGCTTAGGTGCGGCAACCTGCTCGGGTGTAGTGCCGGGCCGCGTTCCAACTCTATCCATAGCTTTACCTGGTGGCTCCGACATTTTTCGGATCATGTGGACAGACCTAGGATGGTGGCACTGGCCCCCGACCCCGAGGATGACTTTGCGTACCTTCGTTTCAGCAGTGGGAGTGATCCTCGCCCTGGTGCTCACTGCCGTCGCCGTTCCGGCCGCGTGGGTGGACCAAAACATTGTTCAGGAAGATGGCTTTGCCCGCATCGCCGGTGGATTGGGCAGTGATCCCGATTTCCAGGCGCGTCTGGCGCACGCCGCTGTCGGCTCTTTCGAATCCTCAGTCAACCTCCCAGGGCCCATCAAATCCCTGGCCGCCGGGGTTCTTGAACAGGCGGCGTCCGGGATGCAGTCCTGGAGCGACTATCCGCAGGCTTGGGAAGAGACAGTGAGGAACAGTCACCGGCTTAATTTCCGGGCGGCTGGCCAGCGGGAAGAATCAGGTGCGTCCACGGCCTTGGTCCTGGACATCGGGCCCCTGGTCAGGCTGATCCGTGACCATTTCGCCGACGCTACGCGCGTCCGGCTCGAGGTCCCCTCTGAACGGCTTATTTCGCTGGGCGAACCGTCCCACCGCCAACTGGTGGAAAGGGTCGCAGCCTTTGCTCCGTTATGGTGGGTTGCCGCCCTGGGAGCTCTCGTTTCGGCGTTGCTGGCTTTGCTTGTGGCACGCAGGAGGCCCGTGGTCCTGGCATTCCTGGGGCTGGGCGGCCTGGCCGTGGCGGGGCTCTGGTCGGTTGGATTGAATGTTTCTGAAGGAGCCGTGGGCAACCTCTCCAAGGGCAACGAACTGGCAGGGCTGTTCATGGGGAAGTTTTTCACCGCCGTCCAGTCCGGTTTTGGTCCCTGGATAACGGTGGCTGCCCTGATCTCGGCCGCCTTGTTGGTCATCGGTTTGGTCGCCTGGATTATTTCCGCGAGACGACCATCACCTTATGCCCGGGGATAATGACCTGACCGGTAACATTGTGGGATGACCTCCACAGCAATTTCCATTCCGATGCCCAGCGTGCCCCGGAGACGGCGATCGCCGGAAGAGGTACTGGCAGCGGCACCCGTCACGGGTCCCAAGAAAGTGCTGTTGGCGGCACCCCGCGGTTATTGCGCCGGCGTGGACCGGGCTGTCATTGCGGTCGAAAAGGCCTTGGAGCATTACGGCCCGCCCGTCTACGTCCGCAAGCAGATCGTCCACAACGTCCACGTGGTCAGCTCCTTGGAAGAACAAGGGGCCATCTTCGTCGAGGAAACGGACGAGGTTCCCGAAGGCGCGCTGGTGATCTTCTCCGCGCATGGAGTTTCACCGGCAGTGGTGCAGTCGGCAGAGGACCGCGGCTTGCGCACCATCGACGCGACGTGCCCGCTGGTCACCAAGGTCCACCGTGAGGCCGTGCGCTTTGCCAAGGACGACTACGACATCCTTCTCATCGGCCACGAGGGCCACGAGGAAGTCGAGGGCACCGCCGGCGAGGCCCCCGAGCACATCCAGATCATCAACGGTCCGCACGAGGTGGACAAGGTCACAGTGCGCGATCCGGAGAAGACCATCTGGCTTTCGCAGACCACGCTGAGCGTGGACGAAACCATGGAGACCGTGCGCCTCTTGAAGGACCGCTTCCCTACTCTGCAGGATCCTCCCAGCGACGACATCTGCTACGCCACCACCAACCGTCAGGTGGCCATCAAGAAGATCGCACCGCAGGCTGACCTGGTCATTGTGGTTGGCTCGGCCAACTCTTCGAACTCGGTGCGCCTGGTTGAGGTTGCGCTCGAATACGGGGCCAAGAGCTCCTACCGCGTGGACTTCGCCAACGAGGTGGATGAAGCCTGGTTCGAAGGTGTCGCGACCGTTGGCGTCACCTCCGGCGCGTCTGTCCCGGAAGTTCTCGTCCAGGATGTCCTGCGCCTGCTGGCCGACTACGGCTATGGCGAGGTCCAGGAAGTCGTAACAGCGGAGGAAGATCTCCTCTTCTCGCTCCCCAAGGAGCTGCGGGCTACTTTGAAAAAGGCCGGGGATGTCTCCCGGGCCCTGGGTGGCCGCGGGAACCGGGCTACGTCCTAGCAATAAGCTCTTACTGAACTGGCCCGCAGTGGGCGCCCTTCCTGACGGAAGTGGTCGCCGCTGCGGGCCAGTTCGTTAAGCCGCAGACTCCTGGGGCTCTTCGCTAAGAAGTTCCGGAGCGGCCAAAGCCCGCGGGACAGCTTCCACGGACATGGGGGCCGTGAGGCCAGCATCGTCCATGGTGTTCAGCTTCCGCGCGGTTGGGAGCACACGTGCTTCGAGGGTGCCCACCATGGCGTTGTACCGGTCCACCGATGTCTTGAGGGAGCTTCCCAGCTTGCTGACGTTCTCACCGAGTGTGCCCATGCGCTCGTAGAGCTGCTTGGCGAGCTCGAACAGTTCGTGCGCGCTGTCCGTGAGGACGTCCTGCCGCCAGGTGAAAGCCACTGACTTGAGGACTGCCAACAACGTCCCCGGTGATGCCAGGACGACGTTCCGGGAGAGGGCGTGTTCAAGCAGGCCGGGGTCGGCCTCAAGGGCAGAGGCAAGGATGGACTCGGCCGGGAGGAAGCAGATCACCAGTTCCGGCGAGTTCCCCGGGATGTCCCAGTACTTCTTTCCGGCCAAGGCGTCGATGTGGGCCTTCAGGGCCTTGGCGTGCTGGGCCAAAAGAGTCTTGGAGTCATGGGCGGAGGCTTGCGTTACCGATTCACCGAATGCCCCTTCTCCGTGGAGTTGTTCCTGTGCCGCGAGGTAGGAGGCCAGTGGGACCTTGGCGTCCACCACCAGCTGCTTATCCCCGGGCAACTGGACCACAAGGTCGGGTCGCAATGTGTTCTCGGTGCGGCCCGAGTGGACCTGCTCATGGAAGTCCACGTGCCTGAGCATCCCGGAAGCTTCAACCACACGGCGAAGCTGGACTTCGCCCCACTGCCCGCGTGCGCTGTTGGAACGCAGGGCAGAGGCCAGGGCATGGGTTGACCGAAGTAGTTGTTCATCGGACGAACGGGCGTCCTGCAGCTGTTGGGCGAGCTGTCCGTACTGCTCAACGCGGTCACGTTCGAGCAGCGAAACCTGCTGCTGCACCGCGGTCAGCTTTTCCGCCACGGGCGCCAGGGCGCGCAGGACACTTCCGTCAGAATTCCTTGCTGCGCTCAGCTCGCGGTTCTGTGTAAACAAAAGCCGCCGCTCGGCGTCGGCTGCTGCGAGCTGTGCCGTCACCTCCGAAAGGCGCGACGATACGGCGTCGAAGTCCTCCTCCAAGCCGGCGCCCCGGCGTCGGAAGACGACGTAGCCGGCCGCCAGACCCACGGCCGCGCCGATCAGCAACATGAGCAGTGCCAAAACGAATCCAAATCCATCCATGTGGCAACCCTGTCACAGGGGTACGACAGTTTTAGTGAGGTTGTGGCCGTGGGGGTCGCCACAGCGTCGGGCCGAACAAGCATGGACAAGGTATCAACGGGTAGAATCAATGCTCGTGGCTCTTACTATTGGCATCGTCGGACTGCCCAACGTCGGCAAATCAACCCTTTTCAACGCACTGACCCGAAACCAGGTGCTCGCCGCGAACTATCCGTTCGCGACCATCGAGCCGAACGTGGGTGTAGTCAACCTGCCGGATCCGCGCCTCGCGAAGCTGGCCGAGATCTTCGGCTCGCAGAAGCTGCTGCCTGCGCCGGTATCCTTCGTGGACATCGCGGGCATTGTGAAGGGCGCCTCCGAAGGCGAAGGCCTGGGCAACAAGTTCCTTGCCAACATCCGCGAGGCCGAAGCCATTGCGCAGGTAGTCCGTGTGTTTGATGACCCGGATGTCATCCACGTCGACGGCAAGGTTGATCCGCGCTCCGATATGGAGACAATCAACACTGAACTGATCCTGGCCGACCTCCAGACCATCGAAAATGCGATCCCGCGCATCGAAAAAGAAGTCAAGATCAAGAAGCGCGAAGCTGCCGAACTGGCCGCCATCAAGGCTGCCCAGGCTGTGCTGGAGCGCGGCGACACGATTTTCTCCTCCATCAAGAGCGACAAGCTCGAAATGGGGCACCTCAAGGAACTCGGCCTCCTCACGGCCAAGCCTTTCATCTACGTCTTCAACGCTGACGAAGGCATCCTCGGCGACCCGGCCAAGCAGGAAGAACTTCGGGCCTTGGTGGCTCCGGCCGATGCGGTCTTCCTCGACGCCAAGCTGGAATCCGACCTCGTGGAACTGGACGAGGAAGAAGCCCGCGAAATGCTGGAAATGAACGGTCAGAGCGAGTCCGGCCTGGACCAGTTGGCCCGTGTTGGTTTCCACACGCTCGGCCTGCAGACCTACCTCACTGCTGGTCCGAAGGAAACCCGTGCGTGGACGATCCGTCAGGGTGACACGGCACCCCAGGCAGCCGGCGTCATCCACTCCGACTTCCAGCGTGGCTTCATCAAGGCCGAAGTTGTCTCCTTCGACGACCTCATCGACGCCGGCTCCATGGCTGAGGCAAAGTCCCGCGGCAAGGTCCGCATTGAAGGCAAAGAATACGTGATGGCCGACGGCGACGTGGTGGAGTTCCGCTTTAACGTCTAGCGAATCAAGGCAAGAAGTAGTTCATAGAATCACCTGGCGTCCAGCTTCAGAAGCACGCCCGACCGTGCCTCTGAAGCTGGACGCTGACGTCTAACGTTTTTTGGGGCGAGAGGAACCGTGGCCGAGGAACGTCCGCAGCAGCCAGAGGCACCGAAGCAGCCGATCAAGCTGCGCAGCCTCGCCCCTGAATTCAGAGCGGCCAGCACGGGATCTACGTGCGGCACCTTGAAGAGGCGGTCCTCGACAAGAGGAACCGCAACATCGCCCTCACCGGCCGCTACGGAGCCGGCAAGTCCAGCGTGCTCGACAACTTTCAGAAGAAGCACGACAAAGACACTATCCGCATCAGTATCAACACCCTTGGCCCGGATGATGACGACGAGGACCTGACCAACCGGATCCAGAAGGAACTGGTCAAACAACTCGTCACCGGCTGACACCAGGGAAGATCCGTCGATCCCGGTTCGCCCGCCCCAAACCCGTGACCAAGTTCAGGGCGTTCCTGCACGCCCTCTTTGTCAGTGTTGTGGGTCTGGGGCTTCTGTGGGTGCTGGGGGTGCGTTCCGGGCCCGGCTGGCCGGACGCCGCAGCGGACATGCCCGGGTACCTCGTACGGGCTGGAATGCTATTCGGCCTTGTTCTGGCGTCGCTGTGGGCGGCACGGTGGATCATCGGCGACCGGATCGTTTCGGAGGTTACGACTGCCGGCACGAAAATCGCCCTGGGCGAAGGCCCGACCACCTACTTTGACAGCTTTCTCGACGAGATCGTTGCCTTCTTTGACACCTTCAAGCCGAAGTTCGTGATCTTCGAAGATCTGGACCGCTTCGAGGATCCGCGGATCTTCGACTCGCTCCGGGAACTGAACACCCTCGTCAATGCTTCCGCGAACCGGCAGGCGGGGAACGAGCCTCTTCGGTTCATCTACGCGATCAAGGACAGCCTGTTCGAGCGGCTCGGAACGGATCCGGAATCCAAAGACGAAAAAGATGCAGAAGAGAAGCTCAAGGACGGCGAGGCCGAAACCAGTGACGGCCAGGGCAGCCCCCTTCTAACGATAAACCCCGGCTCGACATTGCTGCCGAGGCCGTCCGGCGCGCGAACCGGACCAAGTTCTTCGAAATCGTCATTCCCATGGTGCCGTTCATTTCGCATCGCAACGCCCGTGACCTCCTCGCCGAGGAGCTGGTAAAACTCGGTCTTGCCGAGAACGTCGTGTCACGTCCTCTCCTGGACTTGATCGCACGGCACACCACCGACATGCGTCTGATGAAGAACATCTGCAACGAGTTCGTGGTGTTCGCTGAGCATCTGCTGTGGAAGAAGAAGAGCCGTGCGCCGGGCATGACGGCGGACCATCTCTTCGCACTTGTCGCGCACAAAAACTTCCACCTCGCTGACTTCGAGGCAATCTCGCAGCGCACCAGCACCCTCGATAAGCTCGAACAGCTCCATCGCGACGAGGTCAGGACCCTTATCGAAGGTCTGCAGGAGCAGCGGCGCAAGCGGATGAGGACCGAGGAGCAGCGCGATCGGAAAGAAGCCACCGCAGTGGAGTTGGGGGGCAGGCTTCGCGATCTCAAGGACATGTTCCCTTCCCCGAACGGCTATTCATACTCGTCCGTCATGGTCGATGACCAGGGCTACGGGTCTAATGCCGTCGACACAATGGAATTCTGGGAGTGCGTGGCCAAGTCGAAGTCCTTCTCTCTCGTGCAGAACTGCGGGGCTACGGTGACGCCCTCTGCAGGACAGATTGGCCGCGTCTTTCCAGAGGTCATGAGTTCCGCGCAATGGTTGGATCCCGATCCCGCCGAATCGGCCCGCCAGCTTCGTCAATACGACCAGGACATCGCGGGGTTGCGAGGTGCGGACTCCGCCGGACTGGCCAGCTACGAAGGCGTACCGAAGGGGCGAATCAGGTTCGATCAGCGCATCACCGAGGTACTTGAGTCAGAGCTGGCGCGCGATCTCGTGCGGCGGGGTTTCATCACGCGCAACTACGCTGAGTACTCCGCGATCTTCTACGGCAAGTACGTCGGCGTCGACGTGGCGTTCTTCTACAACCACAGTGTCCAGCCGAACGAGATGTACCTCGACTACGAGTTCACGTCGGAAAAGGCCATGAGCAACCTGCTTGAGCAGGTGCCGGCGGACTTCATGAGCACCATCAGTGCTCTGAACCTCCAAGTCGCGTCCTACTTGCTCAATGAAAAACCAGAAGACGCGAAGAAACTTGTCGCGTACGTCGTCACGCATGACGGCAAGGACGTCCATGCATTCATGGATGCCTTCCTCAACACACCTGACGCCCCTCGCGAGCTCCTCATCCAACAACTGACAGAGCACCCGTGGCCCGATGTCTTCGAGTACGTCGCGAAGCGCCCTGGCATCCCGGACGAAGAGACGCGGCTGAAGCTGTTCGACACGGCGCTCCTGAACGCGCTGAGTATCGACGTCTATGAGATCGGCAATTCCTCGAGGGCGCTGCTCGAGTCTTCCTATCAGCGTCTCACCGCCCTCAGTCAGAGTCAGACTGCAGCACAGACTGAGCGGGTCTTCGAAATCCTCGAGGCGGTGGAGCTGGTGGTCACGGACCTTAGTGGCCTGAGCACGCCGCTCCGGGACCGTATCGTGGCAGCGCACAGGTACAAGCTCAGCTCACCAAACCTGCAGATGGCACTCGGGATCGACGTAGACCCGACGCTCGACGAAGTGCGCCAAAAGCAAAGCGTGTGGGAGTTCTGCAATAAGCGCATCGGGGACTACATCGCTTCAATGGATGCCATCGGGCCGATCGTGCTCACGGAGTCCGTGCTGGTCGATGTCATCAACGAGCAGCACGAGTCATGGACCGAGGACCAGCTGCGCGAAGTGATTGAGCAGAGCTCCGCTCTCGCCACGATCCAAAAGATCGAGGCTGTCCCGCAGCTGACCTGGCCTTTGATCGTGGATGCGGGCCTCCTGGCTCCGACGGTCACCAACGTCTGGGCTTACGTGCAGGCTCACGGGTTGACGAGCAGCTGCCTGGACTTCTGACCACGGGGGGGTCGATACGGTCGAACTGCGGGACGTCGAGAAGGTTCCAGACGAGGACCGTGACGTCCTCGCGGTCCGCGTGCTGAATGCTTCGACGCATCTGACGGCGCAGGCCAGGGTACAGCTCGTCAAGCAGCTGAATCTTGAGTCCGCGGTTGAGCCCGCCGAGATTACTCCGAATCCCGACCAGCGTCGAGGAGCCGGTCGTGGAGCAGCCGCTCAGCACCCGTGACGCGATGATGGAGAGGCTCAAAGGTGTCAGTGAGCGTGGTGAGCGTCTGGGTGAGTCGTCGATTCCCCACGGCATCGGTCCGACGTTCCTGGAGAGCCAGGGACCTGGACTGCACCCCGAGGTACGTGCGCAGCTTCAGGCGCGTGAGCTCAAGAAAGACCAGATACGAATCCTATATACCCAGATCCACGAGATTCGCGAAAAGCGAGTTGAGCTTGGTCAGCCGGCGAACGAATCGCAGTGGAAGCTCTGGGGTGAAGTCGAGACCGAGCGGATCCGTGAGGATACGAGAGTCAGCCGCAGGGCGCGCCTGCAGAGCGAACTTGCCGACGGCTTCTACGAGCCGAACACGGCTGCCAACACTGCCGAGGTCGGTAGACAGCAGAAGGCTCTATCGGATGTTACTGCCCAGACCGAGCAGAGGAAGGAAGCGTACTTGGCGAGGCTTTATGCAAAGAATCCTGAGCTGAAGCCGGATTCGCTGCGCAGTCGGTTGAGGTGCCGAGCGCTAGGGCCAGCTTCAGCTCCCTGGACGAACAATCTGCGGTACGGCATGGATAGCATCTGTTGCCGATTCAACAATGGCGATTTCCTCATTCGCCGTCGTAATCATGACCCCGCGGACGGGCAGGCTATTTACTACCGTCCGGATCAGCAACGCAACGGCTATTGCCAGCGACAGTTGTGCCGAGATCGCCGGTATACACCTGAAGAACCAATCCATCCGGTCCGAAGCCGTTGGTTATGATGAGCTTGTTCGTGGCCGTCGACTGATCAAAGACCTTCACGTCGTACCCGCGGGACTTATAGAACGCCTCGACCTTTTGCCTTAGCATCTCGCGCTCGGTGTCGCCAAGGGGCCCTCTGGTCCTGGATCCGCCGAATTCTTTGCCGCTTCCGGTTCTCTGGAAGTTGCAGTAGCCACCTGCCGGAACATCCTTATTGGTCCAATCACCCGGCGCCATCGCTTGGATCTCATCGAGTAGTCCGAAGAACTCCGTGCTGGCTGCTTCTGGCGTCATTGTCGTTCCTTCTCCGCTGCTGGGAAGATCGCTTGTTGAATTCGATTGCGAAGATGAGGGAGTTGCCGTTCCATCATTGCCCGGTGTTGTGGAGAAGCATCCGGACGCGAGCAGAAGGACCGAGCAGGCCGTGAAAACGGTTGCCGTCATTCTTCGTCTGTTCAGCAATTCTGGTTCCTTCATTTGTTATGCACCACGGGTTTTCCTGAGTTCGTCAGCCTATCTGTCAGGCCCAGTGAGGCGTTGGCTTGGTTGATGCTGGACTCGGTACCTACGGAAGCGTATCCAAGTTTGCCTTCTGCCTGGAGCCAGCCGTGGTTCTCGGTTGGTAATGCTGACACTTCGTTTTCGGCAGTCCCGGTGCCATCGGCTCCGAGCTGCGTTGCACCATAACCGGGTATGGGCACTGTGAACGACGGGCCACCCTGAGGAGCCTGGAACGTCTGCGTGTGGAAGCCTTGAATACGTTCTCTGCCTACGTTTCCAATTTCGGAGACATTGTCGACGGTGAACTTGGTCTGGTAGACATCTGCCCCGGGGTTGAGGTGAAAGTCCTTTACGCCTGACACTCCCTGCAGAACGCCAATATCAGCGTTGAGATTGACGCTGTCGACAGCTACGCCCTCCACAGCTGCAGCCTGGGCCGTCAACGTGCCATAGGACAAGCCAGAGATGTTATTTCTGGCAACGTTTCCAAGGCTGTCCTGAACGGCCGCGAGAGCGTTGATGTCTTTCCTCAGGAACGACCCACCTGTCCTGGCATTGGTGTCGTCAAAGACACCTGCAGCTGATGCAGGTTCAAAAGCTAACCATCCCACCACTGCCAGCCGTGGCGGGTTTCCTGCCGGGGTCGAACTCAGCTCGGCAATGCGGTATTGCTCTCCGTATTGGCCGTCGGCGGCCCGGACTAGATCTGGCATGCTCGTGGCCACCGTTGTATCGACACCCGGGGCTGATTGCGTGAATCGCCATGACGGTACGAAGGAGCCGCTTACGCCGGAGCAATTCAAGCAGTTTTTGGAACAAACGAGCCAAGGATCTCCTGGGCTGATCGAGATAGACCCGAGGGTTTTCGACATTTGCATGAGCAACCCGCAGAGCTGAAAAAAGAGCAACTGGTCTTCTGGCCGGCAATGCTCGTGGTTGTCTTCAGGGCACCGACGTGAGGGGCGGGCCGCGGTAGCTGAAACCGCCGGCTCGCCATCGCTCCTGGGACGGAGAAAACGAAGAAGAATTGCACGCATGTTGACCCGCGGAATATGACTTTGTGGTCAGACTGGGCTCATGCGGTAGTTGCGTGATGTCCAAGGCGACAAAATCTCTTGAGCTATTACGATGCAAAGGAGGTAGAGGGTAGGCCGCCGACGCCGAGCTGGAACGTGGCACCCTGGACGGGCCCATCATTCCTGAGCGCTTGGACAAAAGCATCTTCACTATGACCGTCTGTATCTCCGCCCGACAAGGGCTTCAGCCACAGTGCAGACTGGCAGTACTCGGGAGGCCCACAAGCCGCACTACAGGCATTCTCTTTGGCCCCGGCCTCATGGTCGGAGTCAACGGTAACTTGGAACAACTTCGCCCCGCACTCGGCAATACCCTGGGGAGCGGCGCTTTGGGAACTGTGCCGAGGTCGTGGCCACAACCAGGGATTGGATCGCGCTCGACGTAACCAGAACCGTTTCGTCAGCGTCAAGAACTGTCTCGTTCGCTGTCTACGAGCCACTTGGTGCCGTGGGGCTGGTGAGCGTCCTGGACACCAGACTCGGCCAGAACCAACCACAACTCCAAGTCATCACCACCTGACTCCCTTTGCACTAGACGGATTCTGCTCTGTCGCCTTCTCCGCGTGGACACCATGGCCGCGAAGCTCT
Organism: Paenarthrobacter sp. UW852; assembly: GCF_024608385.1. NCBI lineage: Bacteria > Bacillati > Actinomycetota > Actinomycetes > Micrococcales > Micrococcaceae > Paenarthrobacter > Paenarthrobacter sp. UW852. The sequence goes on along the minus strand of NZ_JAMSGY010000013.1, from coordinate 17,081 downwards.
GATTGTTCTCGCGGAAGTGTGGGATAAGGACGCCGGCGACGGCGGACAAGTTGTAGTCCGATTCGCCCCATGTGCATCGGCACACCATGGTGCGCTGAGGTTCCGCCTCCTGCGTGGCTAAGCAGGGACCCTGGATTCAGAGAAACGGTCTGGGTCTGCACGGCCACACTGCATTACCCTACCAATCAGCCTCGGCGGATGGACTGCTCTGAGGCTGTTTTTTGGAGCGTATTGGGGCTGGGGAATTTGTCTGTGATCGTGTACCTTTCAGGACGAGGATCTGAATACAGTAAGAGGGAGATAACGAGCACCGTGGCAGCTGATTACGACGAGGTACCCTCCGACGTCAAGGAATCCCAGGAAAGCTCTCTGGACGCGCTGAAGTCCGCCAATGCTCCTGACGCAGGCAGTGTTGTGCTGGAACTCGACCAGGCTGACGGGCTGGACCACGAGGGTCCCGGTGGCGGTTCATCGCCGAAGAACTGGTGGTCCAGGTGGTACCGCAGTCCGATGACGAGTTCACGTGCTTCTCGTGTTTCCTGGTCCGGCACCGCTCCCAGATTGCCCGTGAGAAGGACGGTCACGCGTACTGCGTGGAGTGCGAAGGCTGAGTCTGTTCCTGATTTATAAGGGTCTGGCGCTTCGGCGCCAGACCCTTATACTTTCGAAGCGGGTCAGCAGTGCGGCAGGAAGCTCGTGATGTTAGGGCCGGTGTAGACGTAGCGGTCCGAGACGTACTGTGCGCCCCCGGCGCCGGGGTATAGCTTTAGCCAGATGTTGTCCCCGTCAACCCAGGTGCCCGTTGTCCAGCAGTCGAACTCATAGACCCGGCCGCTGCTCAGCATGGAACCAGTGAGGGCATAGCCGGTGCCGGGTCCTCGTCTGATGTTGAGGTTGTTGTTCGTGTAGACCTGCGCGCATTTCGAGCCGCCGTCGCTGTAGTAGAGCTGGCCGCCCCATCCATTGTGAGGAAACTGTCGACAGTATTGGATGTTGCTGGACAGCTTCGTGCCGGCGGCATTGGCAGGGGCTGCCATCATCGTCACGGACAGGGTGGCACCGACGATGGAGACAGCAGTGAGTGCCCTGAAACGCCTTCTTCGTGCCTTGTCATTTTGCGCTTGAGCAATCGCTGATTTGCTGCCGGGAACGGTGGAATCTTCTGAGTGGCTGGAAAACAGCCTGAACTTCTTCATCAATTGACCTTTCGCGCCGTAAGGCTCGGTGTCCGAATGACCCCAAGCGACTGCAGCGAATTCAGAAATAGCTGCTACTTGATGTGTGAGGCGCATAACGTGAACGTGACGCTTGATTGACTGCGAATTTCCCCGTCTTCACCGACCGGTGAAGGTACCAGAGCGGCTTCGCGGGGTGATCGCCAGCACGTTTCCAGGCGGATGTGGTGCCACTAATTCACTAACTTTTGGGGAAGGAATTACGACATGCGTAAATCACTATTGGCTCTTTCCGGTGCTGCAGCAGCTGGCGCCATGGCAATCGCAATGCTGGCTACCGCGCCGATGGCTTCTGCCAGTGCGGGGGCGTCAGTGACCGGCTCCTACGCCTACTACAGCTCGTCCAGCAAAGTCCTGACAAGCCAGGACACAAAGTCGGACGGTGTCTCATCTGTGGCTCAACTGAGGTATGTGTCGAATGGAACTACTTACAGTGCGACCCTGACCAATAGCGCTGGGTATGGATCTGTTGGTCAAACCCAGGGCAGCGGCCGTGTATGTCCGGGCGTGCCTCAACAACCGAAGCGCCGGCACCGGCATCTATGGTTGCTCAGCCTGGGTTGCCACGGGCGCTTAGAAACTGGCAGCAGAGCATGCGTTCGGGTGCCCTACGGCGCCGAGGCCCCGGATGCGTGCTGGTCTCTGACGATTTTGTCATCAGAATAGGCTCTGGCGACTATGTGATGGTCAAGGCCTCGAATTCTCGCCTGAGCTCGAAATGCCTCTGAGGTAGGATCCCGAAGAAGTGGAGTCATCACGAAGAAGAAGCCGACGATGTTCGCATTCGTAGTTCTCTCGGTCGGAGTGCTGGCTGGAGTGGGTGCTGTCGCGGCACCTGCTGCACAGGCCGCGGCGGACCAATACACATATGTCGCCGGATCGACCCAGGCCAATTGTCAATCCGCTGTCGACAAGAAGCTGTGGGCGTTGAAGGCAATGGGCTACAGCGCCCAGGTCTCCACCCCTTGTCACGCTGCAGGGGTTACTGCCGCAGCTCTCTGGGTGTCATTCATCAGATACCACAACTGAGAAAGGGATCTTCAGAAGCCAAGCTTGTGACCAATTGGAACATCTTCGTTCATCAACATCCAGACGTTCCACAGAGGCTGGAGCTCGCCCCTAAAACAACGGCCAGGGCACCGCGGGCGCTTGTCCGCTGGGCGCTGGGAACTGCCCAACAGAGCGCAAGCGGTCGGAGCGCAACGCCAATGCTTCGACTTCTTCGGCACTGAGCAGCCCCGCGAGTTGTTGACCCAGCTCGCCGTGGAGCCCGTCGCGGACACGATCCAGTCCGGCGAGTTCATCTGCGTTCAGGGCGTCCCCAATCCACCCCCACAGCACGGTGCGCAGCTTGTGGTCCTGGTGAAAGGTGAGCCCATGGTCCACGCCGTGCCGGTGTCCGTCAGCCATGGCAAGAATGTGGTCACCCTTGCGGTCGGCGTTGTTCACCACGACGTCGAACACCGCTGTGCGCCTGAGTGCCGGCGTATCTTCGTGGACCAGCGCAACGGTCCGTCCGTTCTCGTCCTGGCCTTCGAGAACACGCTTCCAACCCGTCTCCGGCACTGAATCCGCCGCCACCAGATCCACGGCGTTTTGGGCCGGGTCCTGGTCCTGCCACAGCTGCACCATTCCTTCGCCCAGTGGGCCATCGCGCAGCCACGTCCGGGGAACGACGCCCCACCCGAAGGTCTCCGAGACCAGAAAAGCGGCCACCTCACGGTGAGCCAGGGTCCCGCTGGGAAAATCCCAGAGCGGACTTTCGCCTGCTATCGGCTTGTAGACGACCGCAACCTCGCCGATGCGGCCAAGGAATGTGGCGTTGGATGCCGTCGTGATGCGTCCGGTGAGGGTGAGCTCCGCGGTCAGCAGGTCCGGCGTCGGCATCAGAGCCCGGGGGAGGGGCAGACGTGACCTTCGGCATCCATCGGGTTGCCACACAACGGGCACAGAGGACGGCCGGCGTCCACGATCTCCCGGGTGCGCTTAGCGAACGCACGGGCTGTTCCTACCGGCATCCGTACCAGCAGCATTTCGCGGTCGGAAGCATCATCCAGGTCCAGCGCATCATCGTCTTCGTCATCGAGCTCGGAGATGGGATAGGCCTCGATCACCACCTGGGCCGTGGTGGGGTCCCAACCCAGGCTGATGGCTCCGGTACGGAACTGCTCCTGGACGGGCTCCAGCGGATCATTGTCCACCAGCTCTATGGGAGTGCCCGTGGGAACACTGAAGGGATTGCCTCCCACCGTGATGAGCTGGTCGAGAATCTCGTCGATTTTCTCGGCCAGGAGAGCCGACTGCTGCTTCTCCATGGCGATACTTACGATCTGTTTCCCTGCGCGCACCTGCAGGTAGAACGTGCGCGCGCCCGGAAGGCCGATCGTACCGATCACTACCCGATCGGGCCAAGCAAACTCGTGAACACGTGTAGGCATGTCAATATTCTAGGCAGAGGACGCTCAGGGCGTCGTGTGCCCGGCGCCGCCGCCCACGGGGGCATCCCCCGAGGGCGCGCTCCGGGAGAGCCAGGAAAGATCGCCGGCCACCGTGTTGGTCGCGACGACGGCAGGCCGGGGGGAGCCGTAGCGGACGATCGATACCGAGGCGGGGTCAACGCTGAGGCGCTGGAAGAGGTCAAGGTGCATTCCCAGCGCATCGGCGAGTATGGACTTGATGACGTCGCCATGGCTGACCGCCACCCATACGGACTCCGGGCCGTGTTCGGCTTCGAAGGCTGCATCGTGGCGCCTGATGGCTGCTACTGAGCGGGCCTGCATGGCGGCCATCGACTCGCCGCCGGGAAAGACGGCTGCGGATGGTTGGGATTGTACGACCTGCCACAGGTCCTCGGTTGCGAGCTCACTGAGTTTGCGTCCCTGCCACTGGCCGTAATCACACTCGGTGAGCGCAGGTTCGATCGGGGAGTACGGCTTGACGGCCTGGCGGTCAATGATGAGCCCGGCAGTCTGCCGGCAACGTTCAAGGGGGCTCGACACCACCCCGACCAATGGCACCGACGCAAGCCGGTCTCCGGTGACGGCTGCCTGGTCGCGCCCGATCGCGTCGAGGCTGACTCCGGGGGCCCGCCCGGCCAAGAGTCCGGAGGCATTGGCTGTGGTGCGTCCGTGCCGCACGAGGATAACTGTCGCCATTCCCTTAGCCTAACTACACGCCCGACGGCGGTCGGTCGCCAGCCCGGCACCGGCGAAAATCGTTCCTGTCCTGCTGTCAGACAGCGAATGCTACCACCGAGTAGCGTTTGACTTGAAATTCCCGGCAGTTTAGGCATGTAGAGGTTGCGGAACGGTTACAGTTTGGCCATCAAGTCCCAACATCCGGACGCAATGTGGGTAGGCTTACACTCACATGTAGGCAACGTCACAGTAGGAAACTGTGCCTGTGCCTGGGGGGAATCACGAATTTCCCCTCCTCAACTCCACGACTCATAGGAGGCGGAATGCGTTTCTCGCGCACTTCCAAAGCTCTAGGCGTAGCGGCGATCATCGCCCTCGCAGCCACCGGTTGCGGTGGCGGCGGTAGCAACAACTCCGGTTCATCCGCGGGCGACCCCAACAAGGTCATCATTGCTGACGGCTCTGAGCCGCAGCGCCCGCTCATGCCGGCAGACATCAACGAGGTCGGCGGTGGAAAGATTGCCACGCTGATCTTCTCGGGCCTTGTCAGCTACGACCCGTCCGGTAAGCCCGTCAACGAGCTGGCGGAGTCCATCGAGGCGCCTGACGCCAAGAACTTCACCATCAAGCTGAAGAAGGACCAGAAGTTCACCAACGGCGAAGCCATAACGGCCAAGACGTTCGTTGACTCGTGGAACTTCGGTGCAGCAGCAAAGAACGCGCAGCTCAGCGCCACGTTCTTTGAAAGCATCAAGGGCTACGACGAGACCAGCGCCGAAGGTTCCACAGTGGAGACCATGTCCGGCCTCAAGGTCGTGGACGACACCACCTTCACCGTTGAGCTCAAGCAGCCCGAGTCCGACTGGCCGCTGCGCCTCGGCTACACGGCCTTCATGCCCCTTCCGGCAGCAGCTCTTGCTGATCCCAAGACCTACGGCGAAAAGCCTGTAGGGAACGGCCCGTACAAGATGGCAGAGAACGGCTGGCAGCACAACGTGCAGATCCAGCTGGTCCCGAACGCCGACTACAACGGTCCGCGCAAGGCCAAGAACGGCGGCGTGACGTTCAAGATCTTCCAGAACGACGACGCTGCATACCAGGACCTGCTGTCCAACAACCTGGACATCCTGCAGACCATCCCCACCAGCGCACTGAAGAACTTCAAGACCGACCTTGGCGATCGCTTCATCGAGAAGCCGTACGCGGGTAACCAGACCATTGCCATCCCGGAATACCTTCCGGAGTGGAGTGGCGAAGCCGGCAAGCTGCGCCGCCAGGCCATCTCCATGGCCATCAACCGCGAAGAGATCACCAAGGTCATCTTCAGCGGCGGTCGCCAGCCGGCCAAGGACTTCACCGCTCCCGTTCTGGACGGCTACAGCGACAGCATCCCCGGTTCTGACAACCTGAAGTTCGACGCCGCCAAGGCCAAGGACCTCTGGGCCAAGGCCGATGCCATCCAGAAGTGGGATCCGAACACCGTCTTCACCGTTGCCTACAACGCTGACAAGGGTGGCCACAAGGCTTGGGTTGAGGCTATGACCAACCAGCTCAAGAACAACCTCGGCATCAAGGCCGAAGGCCTTCCGTTCGCCACCTTCAAGGAAGCCCGCGATCTCGCGACCTCGGCCAAGCTGACCGGTTCGATCCGTGCCGGCTGGCAGGCAGACTACCCGTCGCTGTACAACTTCCTCGGACCGATCTACAAGACCGGTGCAGGCTCCAACGATGCCCGCTACGCGAACCCCGAGTTCGACAAGGCTATCTCCGATGGCCTGTCCGCCCCGAGCGTTTCCGACGGCAACAAGGCAATGAACAAGGCGCAGGAAATCCTTCTCAAGGACCTGCCTGCCATCCCGCTGTGGTACCAGGTAGCACAGGGTGGCTGGAGCACCGGCGTCTCGAATGTTGACTACGGCTGGGACGGCGTCCCGCTCTACTACAACATCACCGGCAAGTAAGCGCGATTCGGCGGCGGAAGTGCTCAGTTGAGCACCTCCGCCGCCTTATCTCGTTGCAAATCAATGACGCCCAACTCTGGTTGGGCGTCCTTGTGCAGGCCTACACTGCCTTGGCATGGAACGTTTGCACATCAGACGAAAAGGTTCTTTGATGAACAACTCCGCTGCACCCCAGCCCCGGGTGCCTGCTGATCGGGGTGTGGTGAGCTGATGGCCACCTATATCCTTAAACGCTTCCTCCAGCTGATTCCCGTTTTCCTGGGAGCGACACTGCTGGTCTATTTCCTGGTCTTCAGCCTTCCTGGCGACCCCATTGCTGCACTCTTCGGCGACAAACCCGTCAACGAAGCGGTCGCGGCCAAGCTGCGTGCCCAGTACAACCTGGACCAGCCCTTCATTGTTCAATACCTGCTCTACCTCAAGAGCATCTTCACGTTCGACCTTGGCCAGGACTTCTCCGGCCGGCCGATCGCAGCCGTACTTGGCGAGGTCTTCCCCGTCACGGCACGCCTCGCCGTCATGGCCCTGATTTTTGAAGCTGTCTTCGGCATCGCCTTCGGCTTGGTCGCAGGTCTTCGCAAGGGCAAGCTTTTCGACGGCACCGTGTTGATCGCATCCCTGATCGTCATTGGTATCCCGATCTTCGTGCTCGGCTTCATCCTGCAGTTCTTCATTGGCGTGCAACTGGGGTGGGCCAAACCCACGGTCAGTGCGGCGGCTACGGTTCAAGACCTGATCCTGCCGGCCATCGTTCTTGGCCTGGCATCATTCGCTTACGTTCTGCGGCTTACCCGCACCAGCGTCATCGAGAACATGAATGCCGACTACGTCCGGACCGCGACGGCCAAGGGCCTGTCCCGCTTCCGGGTCATCAATGTGCACATTCTCCGCAACTCGCTCATCCCGGTGGTGACCTTCCTGGGAGCCGACCTCGGCACGCTGATGGGTGGAGCAATCGTTACGGAAGGCATCTTCAACGTCCCTGGTGTGGGTAACCGTTTGTATCGTGCCGTCCTGTCCGGTGAAGGCCCAACCGTGGTCAGCATCGTCACAGTGCTGGTGTTGATCTACTGTCTCTCCAACCTGCTCGTTGACCTTCTGTATGCCTGGCTTGATCCGAGGATCCGTTATGACTCCTGAAAATAACCTCACTGGGCAGGACACCGCCCCGCGCCACATCGAGCACTTCGTTGCCGATCTTGAAGAAACGCCCCTCCAGGCGACCGACAAGGTCAAGGAAGACTCCGCGCCTTCGAGCCTCTGGGGCGAAGCGTGGAAGAACCTGCGCAAGCAGCCGCTGTTCATCATCTCGGCGATCATGATCCTGGCTGTCGTGGTTGTATCGCTCTTCCCGGGCCTGTTCTCGCAGATCGATCCCACGTCCGAGGCCTGCCAGCTGTCCAACTCCGATGGCGGGCCGGCTTCCGGGCACCCACTCGGGTTTACCCAGCAGGGCTGTGACGTTTATGCCCGCGTCATCTTCGGCACCCGTTCCTCGGTGACTGTCGGCCTGTTTACCACCATCGGCGTCGTTCTCTTTGGCGGCATCATTGGTGCGCTGGCCGGTTATTACGGTGGCTGGGCTGACGCCCTGCTGGCGCGCCTGACGGACATCTTCTTTGCCTTGCCGCTTATCCTCGGCGCCATTGTCATGATGCAGCTGCCCGTTTTCCGTGCGAACCGCACGGTGTGGACGTTGGTACTGATTTTGATCGTCTTCGGCTGGCCGCAGATTGCCCGCATCACCCGTGGCGCAGTGATTGAAGTCAGGAATGCCGACTTTGTGGTCGCTGCCCGCTCGCTGGGTGTTTCCAAGTTCCGTTCGTTGTTGCGCCACGTGCTCCCCAACTCCTTGGCTCCCATCATCGTGGTGGCAACCATCTCGCTGGGCACGTTCATCGTGGCCGAATCCACGTTGTCCTTCCTTGGTATCGGGCTCCCACCGAGCGTCATGTCGTGGGGTAACGACATCCAGGCAGCGCAGGCTTCGTTGCGATCAAACCCGATGCCTTTGCTCTACCCGGCTATTGCCCTGTCGATTACAGTCTTGAGCTTCATCATGCTCGGCGATGCCCTGCGTGATGCCCTCGACCCCAAAGCGCGTAAGCGATGAAAGGCGAAGCCATGAACTCTTCAGTTCACATCAAGGAAGAAGTCGCCGGCTCCGAGCGTCCCCTGCTGGAGATCAAAAACCTCGCGATCAACTTCGCCACCAGCAATGGTGAGGTCAACGCCGTCAGGAATGCCCACCTCACGGTGATGCCCGGTGAAACTGTGGCCATCGTGGGCGAATCAGGTTCGGGGAAGTCGACGTCGGCCCTCGCCGCCATCGGCTTGCTGCCGGGGAACGGCCGGGTAGCTGCCGGCGAGATTCTCTTCGACGGGGAAGACATTGCCCACGCGAGCGAGAAGCGGATGATCGAACTCCGCGGCAATTCCATTGGGATGGTGCCGCAGGACCCGATGTCCAACCTCAACCCGGTGTGGAAGATCGGTTTCCAGGTCAAGGAGACCCTGAAAGCCAACGGTCTTCCGTCCGGCCCCGAGGACGTTGCCAAGGTCCTGTCCGAGGCAGGCCTGCCTGACGCAGCCCGCCGCGCCAAGCAGTACCCGCACGAGTTCTCGGGCGGCATGCGCCAGCGCGCGCTGATCGCCATCGGCCTTTCCTGCCAGCCGCGCCTGCTGATCGCGGATGAGCCGACGTCGGCCCTTGACGTGACGGTCCAGCGCCAGATCCTGGACCACTTGGACAAGATGACGTCCGAGCTGGGTACGGCCGTTCTGCTCATCACCCACGACCTCGGCCTGGCGGCCGAGCGGGCGGACAAAGTAGTGGTCATGTACAAGGGCCAGGTTGTGGAATCCGGTCCGTCCCTCGAGCTGCTCCGCAACCCGCGGCACCCTTACACCAAGCGACTGGTATCCTCAGCGCCCTCCCTGGCGTCCCGCCGTATCCAGGTCGCCAAGGAACAGGGTGTCGAGTCCGACGAGCTGCTGGCTCCCACGGAACCCGTGGTGGTCGAGTCGGCACTTCCCGAGGAGGTGCTGAAGGTTGAGGACCTGACCAAGGTCTTCAAGCTCCGTGGAGGTATTGGCAAGACCACTGACTTCACGGCTGTTGACTCAGTCTCGTTCTCCGTTCGCCGCGGTACCACCACGGCGATTGTGGGGGAGTCCGGCTCGGGCAAGTCCACTGTTGCCCAGATGGTGCTGAACCTGCTGGAACCGACGTCCGGAAAGATCATTTTCGACGGCGTCGACACCTCCACGCTGAACAGCCGGGACTTGTTCAAGTTCCGCCGCCGGGTGCAGCCCATCTTCCAGGACCCGTACGGCTCACTCGATCCGATGTACAACATCTTCCGGACCATCGAAGAGCCGTTGCGCACTCACAAGATCGGCACCAAGGCCAGCCGGGAGAAGAAGGTCCGTGAGCTTCTGGACCAGGTGGCCTTGCCGCAGTCGACCATGCGTCGCTACCCGAATGAGCTCTCCGGCGGTCAGCGCCAGCGCATTGCGATTGCGCGAGCACTGGCCTTGGACCCCGAAGTGATCATCTGCGATGAGGCCGTCTCCGCTTTGGACGTGCTGGTGCAGGCCCAGGTCCTGAACCTGTTGGCAGAGCTCCAGGACAACCTGGGCCTGACCTACCTGTTCATCACCCACGACCTCGCCGTTGTGCGGCAGATCGCGGACCACGTCTGCGTGATGCAGAAGGGCAAGCTGGTGGAAACGGGCAGCACGGACGACGTCTTCGACAACCCCCGTGAGGCGTACACCCAGGCCCTGCTGGATGCCATCCCCGGTGGTTCGCTGCTTCTGCCGCCCGAGGTGGCCTGACCCGGCGTCGAACTCCAACAAAGCCGCAAATAGCAGGAGCCGGTGGTTTCCCCAAAGGAAACCACCGGCTCCTGCCGTTTAAACTGCCTGCAGGCCGCTACTGTGCCGGCGTCCCGGTTTCACTGTCAGGACGCGCAGTCAGGCCCAGTGCGGTGAGCTCACGGGCCAGGACGGCCCCCAGCTTGGCGTGTCCTGCGGGTTTCAGATGGACGCCGTCCTGGAGATCTCCAACGGCGTTGTACCGGGTGAGCCAGTCGCCGGCGCTGACGAACGGTATGCCGTGTTTTGCTGCGATCCTGCCTACGAGTGCGTCCACTTCGGTGCGTCGGGCGCCGCCGTTACTGGCACCGCGGGCGAGAGTACCGATCATGGCGAGTTTGGAGCCTGGGTAGCGCTTGGTCAGCGCCGCCAGCAGCCGTTCGGCATTGCTGGTGATCTGGGCGTCCGTTGCCCGCTGGGTGGCGTCGTTGCCGCCGCCCTCGATGACGATCAGGGGAGGCTCGCCATAGGGGAGTACCCAGTCGCCACGCTGGAGTGCGTCAATGTAGTTTCCCGTCTTGCCGTTCGAAGCAACATAGCCCGTGCCGCCCATGCCCACGACATGCAGCTTGTATCCCAGGGCAGCAATGCCCTGCTGCGGCCAGGAGTCCTTGGGCATGGCCTGCGAGTCTCCGATCAGTACCGCCGTGTGGCGTACGTCGGCCAGCACCAGTTCGTTGCGGTTGTTCGTGGGGTTCTTGTACAGGGAACCGACAGGCAGGTTCAGTGCGGTCGGGGAGGGCGCGGACCGCAGGGGTTTTTCCGCGGCGGACGTTTGTGCCGGCCCGGGCGCGGCTGATCGCGTTGAGACGGTTTCGGGTGGTGTTTGGTTCTGTCCGCAGCCCACCAAAAGAACGCCGACGGCGATCAATGGTGCGAGCATGCGGAACGTTGCCGGGGCTTTGCGCATCGTAGGTCTCCGTGTGGCACTGGTTCTGCTGCAATCATGGGGCACGAACGCCGGAAAATCCAGCAAGTGGACGTGTGGTTACTGAACAGTGATGTGCTGTGAGCAAGGCCACATCCCAGCCGCTGATGGCTTGCTTTTTAGGCGCATAAATGCTTCTGCGTTTAGACTTGCTTTAGGTGCCCTGTGTCCCGGGGTCTTTTCGCTGTGTGTTCCGATCAAGTCGATCAGGTATGCGCGCGGATACAAACAGCTGACTTCACCACTGAATCGAGTCATTAACGCATGTCTGAAACCATCACCAACACTGCGTCGCGGAGCGATCTGCGCAACGTCGCGATCGTCGCACACGTTGACCACGGTAAGACCACCCTGGTCGACGCCATGCTCAAGCAGACCAACTCCTTCGCTTCCCATGGTGAGGTTGAGGACCGTGTCATGGACTCCGGTGACCTGGAGCGCGAAAAGGGCATCACCATCCTCGCGAAGAACACCACGGTTGCCTACAACGGCCCGTCGTCCAATGGCGAGACCATCACCATCAACGTCATTGACACCCCCGGCCACGCCGACTTCGGTGGCGAGGTTGAGCGCGGTCTGTCCATGGTTGACGGCGTCGTCCTGCTGGTCGACTCCTCCGAGGGCCCGCTGCCCCAGACCCGCTTCGTGCTCCGCAAGGCCCTTGCAGCGCACCTGCCCGTCATCCTGCTGGTCAACAAGACCGACCGTCCCGACGCCCGCATCGACGAGGTTGTCCATGAGTCCATGGACCTCCTCCTGGGCCTGGCTTCGGACCTCGCGGACGAAGTTCCGGACCTGGACCTGGACAAGGTCCTCGAAGTTCCCGTTGTTTACGCTGCCGCCAAGGTTGGCCGCGCATCCCTGGATCAGCCCGCCAACGGCTCGGCACCGGAGAACGAGGACCTCGAGCCCCTCTTCAAGACCATCATCGAGCACATCCCGGCTCCGACGTACAACCCGGACGGCGTGCTGCAGGCCCACGTGACCAACCTGGACGCCTCGCCGTTCCTTGGCCGCCTCGCCCTGCTCCGCATCTACAACGGCACGCTCCGCAAGGGCCAGACCGTTGCCTGGGCACGTGCCAACGGCGAGCTCAAGAACGTGAAGATCACCGAGCTCCTGGCAACCCAGGCGCTCACCCGCGTCCCCGCCGAGTCGGCTGGTCCGGGCGAGATCGTCGCTGTGGCCGGTATCGAGGAGATCACCATCGGTGAAACCCTCACGGATGCCGAGAACCCGCAGCCGCTGCCGCTGATCACCGTGGACGATCCCGCGATCTCCATGACCATCGGTATCAACACCTCGCCGCTGGCCGGCAAGGTCAAGGGCGCCAAGGTCACGGCCCGCCAGGTGAAGGATCGCCTGGACAAGGAACTGATCGGTAACGTCTCCATCAAGGTCCTCCCCACCGAGCGTCCCGACGCCTGGGAAGTCCAGGGCCGTGGCGAGCTGGCACTGGCCATCCTCGTCGAGCAGATGCGTCGTGAAGGCTTCGAGCTCACCGTTGGCAAGCCGCAGGTAGTCACCAAGACCATCGACGGCAAGGTCCACGAGCCGATGGAACACATGACCATCGACGTGCCCGAAGAGTACCTTGGCGCTGTTACGCAGCTCATGGCAGCCCGTAAGGGCCGCATGACCAACATGGCCAACCACGGTACGGGCTGGTGCCGCATGGAGTTCATCGTGCCTGCACGTGGCCTCATCGGTTTCCGCACCAAGTTCCTCACGGACACCCGTGGCGCCGGTATCGCCGCTTCCATCTCCGAGGGCTACGAGCCGTGGGCCGGCCCGATCGAGTACCGCACCAACGGTTCCATGATCGCCGACCGCGCCGGTGTTGTTACCCCGTTCGCCATGATCAACCTGCAGGAGCGCGGTTCCTTCTTCGTGAAGCCCACCTCCGAGGTTTACGAAGGCATGATCGTCGGCGAGAACTCCCGCGCAGATGACATGGACGTCAACATCACCAAGGAAAAGAAGCTCACCAACATGCGTGCGGCTTCCTCCGACACCTTCGAGAACCTGACGCCGCCGCGCGACCTCACCCTCGAAGAGTCCCTCGAATTCGCCCGTGAAGACGAGTGCGTCGAGGTCACCCCGGATGCCATCCGTATCCGTAAGGTCATCCTGGACTCCAACGAGCGCGCGAAGGCCAACCGCGCCCGCGCCAAGTCCTAGCCTGTACTGGCCTGAACCAGCCAGGAACAGCTGAATGAAGAGAGGAGTCGCCGGTGCGGCCCGTGGCATTGCCACGGCCGTCCCGGCGGCTCTTTTCGTTGCCGCGGCAGGAACCGCCCTGCACCGTCAAAGCGCGCTCTGGTCCGGCGTCGAAGTCCCGTGGGGAGTCGCCGCGGCCTTGGTGCTTCTGGCGTCCGTGCAGCTGTGGCTGGCCGCCTGGACGCGCTCGATAGCCCCAACGGCGGTAGCCGGCGTGGTGAGCTATGCCGCCGTCGGCGTCCTGTCCTCTGCGGGCGCGGCCAAGCAACTGGTGCTGGGCGACGCCGTCGGAAATGTGTGGGTCTTCGGCATCGGCGCAGTGACAATGATCATGCTGGTGGTTGTCAGTCGCCTGCGATTCGGGAAGCCCGCCGCGGCGGTGGCGGCGGAACCTCTTTCGCGGCGATGACCATCGCCAGGGGAATCTCGACGTCGGACGTCCGGGTCCGCACGGTGCAGCTGCTGTCGCTGCTTCTCAATAGGTAGCCCAGCGCGTCCGTTAAGCCGTCTTCGATCCTGTAGCGCACCACGACCCGGATTCCCGGCTCTGCGCTGCGAAGGAACTGTCCGGGTGGCAAATGCGGCGAAGTCACGGATTCATACTAAGACGCGGGCTAGGTTGGCGTCGGCGCACTGTTGGATAATAGGCTCGGAAGTTGAGTGCCCGGCATGATGCCGGCCGTATTACCCCGGTCATCACCGGGACAAACTGTGGAGAGGTCTGGGACGTGACGTACGTAATCGCGCAGCCGTGTGTGGATGTCAAGGACAAGGCATGTATTGAAGAATGCCCTGTCGACTGCATTTACGAAGGTGAGCGTTCCCTCTATATCCACCCCGATGAATGCGTCGACTGTGGTGCCTGTGAACCTGTATGCCCTGTTGAGGCCATCTACTACGAGGATGACACCCCCGAAGAGTGGGCCGACTACTACAAGGCAAATGTTGAGTTCTTCGACGACCTCGGTTCGCCGGGTGGCGCCGCCAAGGTGGGCAACACGGGCAAGGACCACCCCTTCATTGCGGCACTGCCCCCGCAGAACCAAGACCACTAAGGGCGGTAGTTTCGTTGATTTCCGCGGCGCCGGCTTTCGGCCTGAACCTGCCTGACTACCCGTGGGAGGCCATGGCGCCCTACGTTGCCACCGCCTCCAAGCACCCTGGTGGCGTGGTGAATCTCTCCATCGGCACGCCGGTGGATCCCACTCCTGGCTTGATTCGTGAGGCCCTTGCCAACGCATCGGACGCGCATGGCTATCCGACAGTCCACGGCACTGAGGCACTTCGCCAAGCTGTAGTGGACTGGTTCGCGGCCAGGCGCGGCGTACCGGGGCTGGATCCGAAGGATGTCATGCCGACGGTGGGCTCGAAGGAGTTGGTGGCCTGGCTGCCGTTCCTCCTCGGTTTGGGCACCGGGGATGTCGTTATGCGCCCTACGGTTGCTTACCCGACCTATGACATTGGAGCCTCGCTGGCCGGCGCCACGGCGGTTGCCGCGGATGACCTCGATGCACTGGACCCCGCCACCCGTGCGAAGGTACGGCTGATCTGGATCAATTCGCCCGGCAACCCCACCGGAAGCGTCCGCGACGTTGAGTCGCTGCGCCGGCTCGTGGCACAGGCCCGCGAGATTGGTGCCGTGGTGGCTTCCGATGAATGCTATGCCGAACTCGGCTGGGGCGAATGGGACGCCCAGCGCGGGGGAGAGGCTGTACCGAGCATCCTGGATCCCCGTGTTACCGGCGGTTCCACGGACGGTCTGCTGTGTGTGTACTCCTTGAGCAAGCAGTCGAACCTAGCCGGGTACCGTGCGGCCTTTGTCGCCGGCGACTCAGCAATCATGGCCAACCTGGTGAACAGCCGGAAGCACGCCGGCATGATCGTTCCCTACCCCGTCCAGGAAGCCATGCGGGTGGCACTGGGGGATGCCGGCCATGTCCTGGCCCAAAAAGATCTGTACCGTGGCCGCCGCGAAAGGCTGGTCCCGGCGCTGGAGAAGTTCGGTTTGCAGATCCAGGAATCCAAGGCCGGACTGTACCTGTGGTCCACTGCGGGAGAACCAACGTGGGACACCGTGGCGCGGTTCGCGGAGCTGGGCATCGTGGTGGGGCCGGGTGTTTTCTACGGAGACGCTGGAAGCGGCTTTATCCGTGTAGCGCTCACGGGCAGCGACGAACGTATTGATGCCGCCGTCGAGCGCTTGGGTACAGGCTCATAACAAAGCTGTGACTTGCGCCACTTATAGCGCTATTCCGCCAGTAACCGGACGGCACGGATTAGTTCCGCAGGGTTACTGGCGGTAGCTTTTTAACTGACTATCAATGGTGGCCTTCTCTAAGAAAGCACTTCGGCCGTTGGAGCCCTGCAACAGTAGGGCCGAAGGCGGCGACACCAGAAGTTGGTTGGACAAGCGTTCGATAGAGGCCCAAAGGCCTCATGAAGGGGACTCCATGACTGAGACCACCAGCGCGACACTGCGCCATGCCGGCGGCGAACTCGAACTGCCGCGCATCAAGGTTGTAGAAGGAAACGAAGGCTACGACGTTTCCAAGCTGCTGAAGCAGACGGGCGCCGTCGCCTATGACCCCGGCTTCATGAACACAGCGGCCACCACCTCGGCCATTACCTACATCGACGGCGACGCAGGCATCCTGCGTTACCGCGGTTACCCGATTGAGCAGCTCGCGCAGCACTCGAGCTTCCTCGAAGTTTCCTACCTGCTGATCTACGGGAACCTCCCCACTCCCACGGAGCTGGAAGAGTTCGACCAGAAGATCCGCCGCCACACGCTCCTGCACGAAGAACTCAAGGGCTTCTTCGGCGGGTTCCCGCGCGACGCCCACCCCATGCCGGTGCTTTCCTCGGCCGTTTCCGCGCTGTCCACGTTCTACCAGGACTCGCTGGACCCCTTTAACGCGGAGCACGTGGAAGTTTCCACCATCCGGCTCATGGCCAAGCTCCCGGTCATCGCCGCTTACGCGCACAAGAAGTCCATTGGCCAGCCGATGCTGTACCCGGACAACTCCATGAACCTGGTGGAGAACTTCCTGCGTCTGAGCTTCGGCCTTCCGGCCGAGCAGTATGAAATGGACCCGGTGGTCGTCAAGGCCCTGGACCTCCTGCTCATCCTGCACGCCGACCACGAGCAGAACTGTTCCACGTCCACCGTGCGCCTGGTGGGTTCGTCCAACGCGAACCTCTTCGCCTCGGTGTCCGCCGGCATCAACGCCCTCTTCGGTCCCGCCCACGGTGGTGCCAACGAGGCCGTGCTGAAGATGCTCCGCCAGATCCAGGCCGACGGCATCAAGCCCGAGGATTACATGGAGAAGGTCAAGAACAAGGAAGACGGCGTCCGCCTCATGGGCTTCGGACACCGTGTCTACAAAAACTACGACCCCCGCGCCAAGATCATCAAGGCAACGGCACACGAAGTTCTTGGCAAGCTCGGCGGCAACGACGAACTCCTGGACATCGCCATGCGCCTTGAAGAGAAGGCCCTTGCGGATGACTACTTCATCCAGCGCAAGCTGTACCCGAACGTCGACTTCTACACCGGCCTGATCTACAAGGCCATGGGTTTCCCGGAGAAGATGTTCACTGTTCTGTTCGCCATCGGCCGCCTCCCGGGCTGGATTGCCCAGTGGCGCGAAATGATCAACGATCCCCAGACCAAGATCGGCCGTCCGCGGCAGCTCTACACAGGGGAGCCGGAGCGCAACTA
>NZ_JAMSGY010000012.1:0-126525 GCF_024608385.1 Paenarthrobacter sp. UW852 | reverse complement strand
GCTGATCCGCAACCGGGCGCGGAGGAACTGTGCGGCGTTCCGGTACCCGTCATCCAGCAGGGCCGCGTCGCTGGTCCTGATGACCGCGTGAGCGTCGCTGGCCTCACCGGCCTGGCTGGGAACAGCCCGGTCCTGGGTGCCCGGCGAGGTCTCGGTCCATCCCGTGGACCAGCCGGGGGCGGCGGAGGACTGGGCGCCTCGAGCTTCATTCCGGGTCCGTTCCACAGCCTGGGCCGCGACCACCTGCAAATACTCCAACGACCGCGACAGCTCCTCCACCCGACCAGCAAAATCCGCAGCCGCCTGGAAACCCAGCAACCCGGCCTCGGCCATCGCGGAGCCGCGTAGCTCTTCCAAAGCCGTGGCGCCGTTCTCCAACGCTTCTGGAAGGCAGCCAAGCGGCGCGATGGTGCCTGGCCTGTCAGACATCCCTTTGCCAGGGGAGGCTGTGGCTCTTCCGGGCCGACCTTCGAGCCGCATCGTTGCAGGGACGTCATCGGGGGCAACAAGCAGCGTATCGGCGCCCGACGAACCCGGCCGCCGCTCCAATACCTGCTCATCGCTTTCCATACGAAAACCCTGTCACGCCGAGCTTCCATGGATCAGCCCCCAACTGGCCTATGTGGAAAACTATGTGCCGACGTAACCCACGCCGTGCCCAGCGGCTCGCGTGCGGGCACCTCGCTATGCGGTAAGCGCTGCAAAGGCCATCTGTTCGAGGATGGGCCGGGCTGATTTCGCGGCGATCTTCCTTCCGTGGTGGCGCACTGAATGTGGGGTGGAGTTGATCAAGCCGAAGGCCGCGTGGGCCCGCACCCGTAGGCCGGGAACATCTGCATCCTCGTGAATGCGGGCGAGGACTCCAACCCAGGTCTCAACGTAGGAGCGCTGCAACTGCCGTACTTCGGCCTGGTCGGCATCACCGAGGCTGCTGAAATCCCGGTCCTGTACACGGATGACGTCGGGGTTGCTCAGGGCAAAGTCCACTTGGAACCGGATCAATCCCTGCAGGGCTTCCGTGGGAGTTCCAGCGTCCGAGACCACTCGCAGTCCGCCGTCCAGGAGGTCCCGGCTAACGCTGAGGAGCAGTTCGCCAAGCACGGCCTGTTTGCCGGGAAAATGGCGGTACACGGCGGGTCCACTGACGCCTGCTGCTGCGCCGAGGTCCTCAAGGGACACTCGGCTGAAGCCGTTTTCCGCGAACAGCCCTGCGGCGGCGGACAGCAAAGCCAACCTGCGTAGCTCCTTTGCGTGGCTGCGTTGCGTCATGGCAGTGCGGCTACCGTCGGTGCTTGTTTCCGGGCCTACGGTCACGTTCTCCTCCTTGGCGCCCACGCCGGCAGAGCGGGCGTTGCTGTGCTGGACATCACAGTTAATAAAGACTAACCTAAATTTCAGTTACGTGGCACTAACCGAAATGGCCTGTGGCCGGGAATGGAACAGGGGTCGATGGAGACAATCGCCAGCTTGACGGGAACCGCCAGCGGCACGTTCGAGGCCAACCACGAGGCGCAGCGCGCCCTGGTTGAGGAGTTGAAGAACCGCTTGGCAACAGCGGCATTGGGCGGGCCCGCAGCGTCCCGCGAACGCCATATCAAGAGGGGCAAGCTTCTCCCCAGGGAACGCATCGACTACTTGTTGGACGAGGGAAGCCCGTTCCTGGAGATCGCGCCTTTGGCCGCAAACGGGATGTACAACGACGATTCGCCTGGAGCCGGTGTCATTGCAGGCATTGGACTCGTTCATGGCCGCCACGTCCTGGTCATTTCCAACGACGCGACGGTCAAGGGCGGGACCTACTACCCGATGACTGTGAAAAAGCATCTCCGGGCCCAGGAGATCGCGTTGGAGAACAAGCTCCCGTGTATCTACCTGGTGGATTCAGGCGGGGCGTTCCTGCCCAAGCAGGATGAGGTCTTCCCCGACAAGGAGCATTTCGGCCGGATCTTCTACAACCAGGCCCGGATGTCCGCGGCGAAGATCCCACAGATCGCTTCCGTTATGGGTTCGTGCACCGCGGGTGGGGCCTACGTCCCGGCGATGAGCGACGAGACCGTGATTGTCCGCAACCAGGGGACCATCTTCCTTGGCGGCCCGCCCTTGGTTAAGGCAGCCATCGGCGAGATCGTCACGGCGGAAGAACTGGGCGGCGGTGAGGTGCATTCCCGGATTTCCGGGGTGACGGACCACCTGGCGGAGAACGACGAGCACGCACTTGAAATCGTCCGGGACATCGTGGCGACGTTGCCGAAGCCGGCACAGCCGGCGTGGGACGTGCTCGACGTCGTCCTGCCGCCTTTGGCCGAACAGGCGGAGCTTTACGGTGTGGTTCCCACAGACGTCAACGCCCAGTACGACGTCCGCGAAGTCATTGCCCGGCTGGTGGATGGCTCCGAGTTCCATGAATTCAAGAAGAACTACGGGACCACGCTGGTCACCGGGTTCGCGCATCTACATGGGCATCCCGTGGGCATCGTCGCCAACAATGGTGTCCTGTTCAGCGAGTCCTCACTCAAGGGCGCCCACTTCATTGAACTCTGCGACCAGCGGGGAATCCCACTGATCTTCCTGCAGAACCTCTCCGGTTTCATGGTGGGCAAGGACTATGAGCAAGGTGGCATCGCCAAGAATGGCGCCAAAATGGTCACGGCGGTGGCAACGGCCCGCGTACCAAAACTGACCGTGGTTATAGGCGGTTCCTTTGGTGCCGGCAACTACTCCATGTGCGGCCGGGCGTACTCGCCGCGGTTCCTCTGGATGTGGCCCGCCGCCCGTATCTCCGTCATGGGCGGCAATCAGGCATCCAGCGTCCTGGCGACGGTCAAGAGGGACCAGTATGAGGCTGCCGGCCAGGAATGGTCCGCGGAAGACGAAGAGGCGTTCAAGGCGCCCATCAAGCAACAGTACGAAGACCAGGGGAGTCCGTACTACTCCACCGCCCGGCTATGGGATGACGGCATTATCGATCCCGCCGATACACGCCGGGTCCTGGGCCTGGCACTTGACGTCGTCTCCCGCCAACAACTGCCCGAGACCTCCTTCGGCCTCTTCAGGATGTGAACATGACCTTCCCGACGCCAACCAAAGCCCCGACCACAAGTCCAACCGCACCCCGCACCTTCAATGCCGTCTTGGTCGCCAATCGGGGCGAGATTGCCTGCCGGGTCATCCGTACGCTGAAGGAGATGGGCATCCGCTCCGTCGCCGTGTATTCGGACGCCGACAAAGATGCAAAGCACGTCACGCTCGCCGACACTGCCGTCGCCATCGGCGGCACGGCTCCCGCAGAGAGCTACCTTCGGATTGACGCCATCATCGAGGCGTGCCGTCGCAGTGGGGCCGATGCCGTCCACCCTGGTTACGGCTTCCTGTCAGAGAACGTGGAGTTCGCTAAAGCGCTGGACGCCGCGGGCATCACGTTCATCGGCCCTGGGATCGGTGCCATCGAGGTGATGGGCGACAAGATCCGCTCGAAAAACCACGTCATGGCCTACAACGTCCCGTGCGTACCCGGCATCGCCAAACCCGGACTCACGGACCAGGAACTGATTGATGCTGCTCCGGGAGTGGGGTTTCCCCTCCTGATCAAGCCGTCAGCGGGCGGTGGCGGCAAGGGTATGCACGTGGTGGAACGGCTGGAAGACATGCCCTCCACCCTCCTCACGGCCAGGCGCGTAGCTGCATCTGCCTTCGGAGACGACACGCTCTTCCTCGAACGCCTCATCCGGGCTCCCAGGCACATTGAAGTGCAGGTCCTGGCGGACAACCATGGCAACGTCATCCACCTCGGCGAGCGCGAATGCTCGCTGCAACGCCGGCATCAAAAGGTCATCGAGGAAGCCCCGTCGGCGCTTTTCGACGCACTGCCTGATGGCCAGGCACAACGGGAGCGGATCGGTGAGGCTGCGTGCCAGGCGGCGCGGAGCGTCAATTACAGCGGCGCCGGCACAGTGGAGTTCCTGGTCTCGGACGAGCACCCGGACGAGTTCTTTTTCATGGAAATGAATACCCGGCTGCAGGTGGAGCACCCCGTCACGGAGATGGTCACGGGCGTCGACCTCGTTGAATGGCAGGTGCGGATCGCCGCCGGAGAGGTGCTAACCGTCGCGCAATCCGACGTCGTGCTTAACGGCCACGCCGTAGAGGCGCGTATCTACGCCGAGGTGCCCGAGCGGAATTTCATGCCGTCGATGGGGCGTGTCGTGGCGCTGGCCGAGCAGGGTGCTGTCGATTCATCAGTGTCAGGAGTGCAGTACGGGCATGCCAACGTCCGGATCGACTCGGCCATGCGTGAGGGTTTGGAGATCACCGGCGACTACGACCCCATGCTTGCCAAAGTCATTGCGTGGGGCGAAGACCGCGCGGCGGCGCTGGCCACCCTCGATGCGGCCCTGGAGCGTTACACGCTGCTGGGTGTGGATACGAACGTCGAGTACCTGCGGCTGCTCATCAATGATTCCGAGGTCCGCGCCGGGCATTTGGATACGGGGCTGATCGAACGGAAACTCCCGTCCATGGCGTTCAGGCACGCAGGGCCGAGCGAACTGATCGCTGCCGCGCTCACGCTGTGGCTGGATCGCACCGGTCCGGCGCTCGCAGGCAACGCCTGGAAGACTCCTGACTCCTGGCGCGTCGGGGCTCCCGCCGCCTGGACGGCGACGTTGGGCGTTCCGGGAGGCGCCATGGCCACGGTGTCCATCACCGAACACGACGGTGTCCTCACGGCAAAGCTCGACGGCGGCGACCCCGTCAACGTCGCAGTGGTGGACCGCAGCGGCGACGGTATCGTCCTGGAGCTCGACGGCGGTGTCCTCACCTACGCGGTGGGCGTGGCGCCGGGCGCCGTCCCGGAGCTGTTCATAGGCAACGACGGCTGGTCTTGCCGCTTTGAGGTCCTGAACCGTGCCGAACGGCTGCGTCGGATACTCGCCGGCATCCAGCGCGAAGAGGGTGCCGCTGATCCGGAGGTGCGCTCGCCGATGCCCGGAACCGTGGTGTCCGTGTCCGTGGCTGACGGCGACACCGTGGAAGAGGGCCAAGTGCTCCTGGCCGTCGAAGCCATGAAGATGGAACACCAACTGGTGGCCTCGGTCGCCGGAACGGTGCATCTGGGCTGCAAGCCCGGGGACTTGGTCAAAGCAGACCAGGTGCTCGCCACCATTCATATAGCTGCTGGCACAGATGAGGCCGGGGCAGACCAGACCAGCACAGACAAGGAAGTCCAGCCATGAGCACCTTTGAACTCAACGAGGAATACCAGGACCTGAGCGACTCCGTCCGAGAGTTCGCCGACGAGGTGGTAGCCCCTGTCTCGGCAAAGCACGACGAAGAGCACAGCTTTCCCTATGAAGTAGTCAAGCAGATGGGGGAGATGGGGCTCTTCGGGCTGCCGTTCCCGGAAGAGTTCGGTGGCATGGGCGGAGACTACTTCGCCCTGGCGCTGGCTTTGGAGCAGCTGGGCCGAGTGGACCAATCCGTCGCCATCACCCTCGAAGCGGGTGTTTCCTTAGGGGCCATGCCCGTCTACCGCTTCGGCACGGATGCGCAAAAGGAACAGTGGCTCCCGGAGCTGGCTTCCGGGCGCTCCTTGGCTGGTTTTGGCTTGACGGAGCGCGAGGCTGGTTCTGATGCCGGGGGCACCAAGACCCACGCGCACACGGAGAACGGCGAGTGGGTCATCAACGGCAACAAGGAGTTCATCACCAACTCCGGTACGGACATCACCACTCTGGTCACGGTCACCGCCGTCACCGGCCAAAAAGAGAACGCGGACGGCAGCACCAAGAAGGAAATCTCCACCATCCTTGTGCCCACCGACACGCCAGGTTTCACCGCCGAAAAGCCGTACAACAAGGTGGGCTGGAACGCGTCCGACACGCACCCGCTCACCCTGGACAATGTCCGCGTCCCGGAAGCGAACCTGCTGGGCGAGCGCGGCCGCGGCTACGCGAACTTCCTCTCCATCCTGGACGAGGGACGCATCGCCATTGCTGCCCTCGCCACCGGCGCAGCCCAGGGTTGCGTGGACCTGTCCGTGAAATATGCCAAGGAACGCAGCGCTTTTGGGCAAAACATCGGGAAGTACCAGGCCATCCAGTTCAAGATCGCGCGGATGCAGGCCAGGGCCCACACAGCCCGCCTGGCGTATTACGACGCGGCCTCACGCATGCTGGCAGGCAAGCCGTTCAAGACCGAAGCGGCCATAGCTAAGATGGTCGCAGGCGAGGCAGCCATGGACAACGCGCGGGACGCCACCCAGGTGTTCGGCGGCTATGGCTTCATCAACGAATTCACGGTGGCACGCCATTACCGCGATTCCAAGATCCTTGAAATCGGGGAAGGCACCACCGAGGTCCAGTTGATGCTGATCGCCCGCGAGCTGGGTCTGTAACCGTACGGGAAGGATCAAGGATGATTGACAAGGTTGTTGCCAGCGCCGCTGAAGCGGTGCGGGACATCCCCGACGGCGCCTCGCTCGCCGTCGGCGGTTTTGGCCTGTGCGGTATTCCCGTGGCTTTGATCGATGCGCTCCACAGCCAAGGCACTACGGATCTGGAGACCGTCAGTAATAACTGCGGGGTGGACGACTGGGGCTTGGGAATCCTCCTCAAGGACGGCCGCATCCGACGCACCATCAGCTCATATGTTGGCGAGAACAAAGAGTTCGCCCGGCAATACCTGGCAGGGGAGTTGGAGGTAATCCTTACCCCGCAGGGCACGCTGGCTGAGAAGCTTCGCGCCGGCGGTGCCGGTATCCCGGCGTTCTTCACCAAAGCCGGTGTGGGAACCCAGGTGTCCGAAGGCGGACTTCCGCAAAAGTACGACGCCGACGGGAACGTTGCGATCGCCTCCTCGCCGAAGGAGGTGCGCACGTTCAACGACGCCGACTATGTCCTGGAGGAATCGCTGACTCCCGATTTCGGCCTTGTCCATGCATGGAAGGGCGACCGGCACGGCAACCTTGTGTTCCATGCGACGGCCATGAACTTTAATCCCCTGTGCGCGATGGCGGCCAGGACCACCATCGCCGAGGTGGAGGAACTCGTCGAACCCGGTGAACTGGATCCGGAACACATCCACACGCCGGGTATCTTCGTGCAGCGCGTGGTGGTGGCGCCGGCAACGGAGAAGCGGATCGAGAAGCGGACCGTGGCTTTGGCGGCATCAGCGGCCAACGGCACGAGCGAACAGGCAGGAGCCTAGCCATGGAATCGAACAGCCTCCAGGACATCCCGCCCCGCCCTGAAGCCGTGCGTCACGAGTACCGGCGCGCCGACGTCGAACATCACGAAGCCAAAGGCTGGACCCGCAACGAACTGGCCGCCCGCGTGGCCAAGGAACTGGTCAACGGCCAATACGTGAATCTGGGAATCGGGATGCCAACCCTGATCCCCAACTACATCCCGGACGGTGTGGAAGTCATTCTCCATTCCGAGAACGGCATCCTCGGTGTCGGTCCCTACCCGGCAGAGGACAAGGTGGACCCTGACCTCATCAACGCCGGCAAGGAGACCGTCACCACCAACGCGGGCGCGGCGTTTTTCGATTCGGCGTCGTCCTTCGGCATGATCCGCGGCGGGCATGTGGACGTTGCTGTCCTGGGCGCCATGGAGGTGGCTGCCAACGGTGACCTCGCCAACTGGATGATTCCGGGCAAGATGGTGAAGGGGATGGGCGGCGCCATGGACCTGGTGTTCGGTGCCAAGAAGGTCATCGTGATGATGGAGCACGTGGACCGGAGCGGCAGGCCGAAGATCGTCCAAAGCTGCACCCTTCCGCTGACGGGCAAAGGCTGCGTGGACCGCATCATTACGGACCTCGCGGTGATTGACGTCGTCAAGGACGAAGGCGATCCGCGTTTGGTACTGCGCGAACTGGCCCCGAACGTCAGTCTCGACGACGTCGTTGCCGCTACCGGCGCCGAGCTGTTTGAGGAAGACCAGGAGCTGACCGTATGACGCGGATCGTCGAGCAGCGTGGGCTTTATTTCGATGAGCTTGAAGAGGATGTGGTCTACACGCATAAGCCCGGGCGTACGGTCACCGAAACGGACAATGTCCTTTTCACCACCATGACCATGAACACGCAGGCACTGCATTTGGACGCCGCGTGGAGCGCAGGGCAGCCCTTCGGACAGCGGCTCATGAATTCCATGTTCACGCTGTCCACCATGGTGGGGCAGTCCGTCACGCAGCTGACGCAGGGCACCATCATTGCGCAGTTGGGGCTGACCGACGTCACCTTTCCGCACCCGCTGTACCACGGGGATACGCTGTACACGGAGACGGTGATCCTCGGAAAAAGGTTGTCGTCCTCCCGCCCCGGACAGGGCGTGGTGACCATGCAGCACACCGGCCGCAACCAGGACGGGACCGTGGTGGCATCGGCCACCCGTACCTGCCTCATGTGGACCAAGGAAGCGCACGCCGCGCAGTCCTGACCTCCGCTTGACGCCACCGCCCCCACACCCCAGCAGCGAGGTAATGCATGTCTTCTCCCTTCACCATGGGCCCGGCCCTTTTGTTCTGCCCGGCTGACCGGCCCGAGCGTTTCGGGAAGGCAGCCGACAGGTCCGATGCCGTGATCCTGGACCTGGAGGACGCGGTAGCTCCGGCCGACAAGACCGGCGCCCGCCACTGGATCGTCAGGCAGCCGGACGGGGAGCGCCTGGATCCGGCCAGAACCATCGTCCGCGTCAACCCTGTGGGCACGCCCGAGTTTGAGGCAGACCTGGAAGCCTTGGCCGCAACGCCTTACCGCACTGTGATGCTGGCCAAGGCGGAAAGCGCCGGGCAGCTCGCGGCGTTGGCGGGTTACCAGGTCATAGCGCTGTGTGAAACGGCCGCCGGAATCGTCAACGCTGCCGCGATCGCGGCGCAACCGAACGTCGTCGGCTTGATGTGGGGTGCCGAAGACCTGCTGGCCTCCCTGGGTGGCTTGTCCAGCAGGAACGACGACGGCGGGTACCGGGCTGTCGCGCTGCACTCCCGTTCCGCTGTGCTGCTTGCCGCCAAGGCTGCGGGCAAGGAAGCCATCGACTCCGTGTACGTGAACATCCCGGACCTTGATGGCCTGGGCGTGGAGTCCCGGGATGCGGTGGCCAGCGGGTTCGGTGCGAAGGCCTGCATCCACCCGAACCAGGTCGCCGTGGTCCGGGAAGCCTATGCCCCCGCACCCGAAGCAGTGGAGGCGGCCACTGAGTTGCTTGACGCAGCCGCAGCAGCCAGTACAGGGGTGTTCCAGTTCAAAGGGAAGATGATCGACGGCCCCATCCTCAAGCACGCCGAAGCGACGCTTCGCAGGGCTGGTCGCTAACGACGGGTCCGGCCCTTGTTCGCTGCACGCACCGTTAAACGGCGGGGACAGCAAACAAGGGCCGGAATCGTGGGGCGTTCCGCGTTCCCGGGGGCCGGAATAGCAGGGCGCCGCAGCGCGCTAGGCGCGGACCGCCGTCGAGAGTTCCGTCAGCTCCACCGTGGCGGGCCGTGCAGCCGTGCTGGTGATCGCTACGGCTTGCCCGCTGCGGGCAGATTCCAGCACCGATTCCATGACCTCCAGGGCGTGGAAGGCCAACTGTCCACCGGCACGCGGTTCCTGTCCCGCCGGCGTGGCCGCAAGGTCGGCGATGCCAAAGCCGCGTCCCGAGTCCACATAGCCCGCAGACACCGGGAGCGTCTCCCAAGCCTCGGCGCCGAGTGCGAAAAGCTCCACGTCGCCGTCGAAGTAGTTGGGGTCGGGCACCACCAAGGAACCTTTTTCGCCGTGGATTTCGATGTTGGGGCTCTTGGTTTTGACCGCGTCGAAGCTCATGAAGAGCGTCGACAAGGCCCCGGAGGCGTGGACCAGGACACCCGTGACGTGCGAGTCAATGGCAACCGGCACTTTTTGGCCTTCGCGCGGACCCGATCCGATGGTCCGTTCGTCACGCGTATGACTGGCTGCGCCTACCACCGAAACCACAGGTCCGAGCAGGGTGACCAGTGCAGAGACGTAGTACGGGCCCATGTCCAGGAGGGGCCCACCACCGGGCTGGTAGTAGAAGTCGGGGTTCGGATGCCACCGCTCGTGCCCCGGAGTAGCCATGGTGGCCGTGGCGGAGATGGGCGCGCCGATCAGGCCGTCGTCGATCGCCTTGCGGGCAGTCTGGATGCCAGTGCCCAACACGGTGTCCGGTGCGCAACCAACCACCACCCCTGCAGCGGCTGCCGCGTCGAGTACTTCCCGGGCCTCCGTGGTGGTGGCTGCCAACGGCTTTTCGCCGTAGACGGACTTGCCGGCGGCGATGGCCTTCAACGCAATGTCGGCGTGTGCAGCGGGAATGGTCAGGTTGAGGACGAGTTCAACGTCATTGGCGGCCAGGAGCTCGTCCACAGTGAGGGCCCTGACGCCGTCGTAGGAGTCTGCCACGGCCTGCGCCCGGGCGGGATCGAGGTCGGCAACGGCTACCAGATTGATGGTGTCGAGCCGGCGGAAGTTGCTCAGGTACTGCGCGATGATGGCGCCGCAGCCAATGATTCCGACGTTTAGCGGCTTGCCCACAGCATGCCCCTTTCGATAATGGTGCGGACGTTGCTGTCCTGGAGGATTTCCACGCGGTGGCCGGGGGTGCAGACAAAGATCCTGCCCTTGCCCCATTGACGGGTCCAGATTGCCGGCGAAGTTACTTCACGGTTCCACGGATCCCACTCCCGCACTTTCTGGGTGGTGGTAGCAAGGACGTCGATGTAGTCGTCGGACAGGACCCAGTACTGCTCCGTGACGAGATCGAAATCCCCGATGCCCTTGGTGATGGGGTGTTCGGCGGCCGCTGGAAGCATGTTCACCGTGTAGGGGACGTAGTTGTCGGACTGTTCGCCCGACAGCTCGTCAGGATGCTTACCGGGGTGGCAGGCAAACTGGCCGCCGATCAGGTGCAGGTAATCCGAGTTGTTGCGGTAGGAATCGGCGATGCCTCCGTGCCAGCCCGCGAGTCCCGTGCCGTTCTCGACGGCCGTGCGGAGCCCCTCGAACTCATCCTTCTCAATGGTGGTCATGGTCATGCACTGGACGATCAGGTCGACGCCCGCCATGTAGTCGGGATCAGCATAGATCTTGGGGGATTCCTCCACCCGGACGTCGTAGCCGTTCTCCCGCAGGTAGGGAATGAACAGCTCTGTGGCTTCCACCGGCTGGTGTCCGTCCCAGCCGCCGCGAACCACCAGCGCTGTCTTGTTGTTGCTTGTCATGGTTTCCTTCGATTTCGGGGCGTTGTGTCGTTGAGTCGGGTGTGGTGCTGTCAGCGCGTAGCAAACGCAGCGTCGAAAGCTGCCTCCGGGGGCCGTATGGCGGCCAGCCGACGAACCATGTCCAGCGCCTGGGGAGCGCCGATCAGCCGGTCCATTCCGGCGTCCTCCCATTCGATGCTGGTGGGTCCTTCGTAGCCAATGGCATTGAGCGTCCGGAAGATCGGCTCCCAGTTAATGTCCCCGTGCCCGGCAGTGACGAAGTCCCATCCGCGCCGTGGATCAGCCCACGGCAGGTGGGATCCAAGGCGCCCGTTGCGCCCGTTGAGTTGCCGGACGGATTCCTTGACATGGGCATGGAAGATCTTGTCCGCAAAGTCCTGGAGGAACATCACGGGGTCCAGGTCCTGCCACATAAAGTGGGAGGGATCGAAGTTCAGTCCAAATCCTTCCCTGTGTCCGATCGCGTCGAGTGCGCGCTTCGCAGTCCAGTAGTCATAGGCAATTTCGGAAGGGTGGACTTCCAACGCGAAACGGACGCCAACCTCATCGAACACATCCATGATGGGATTCCAGCGGTCGGCGAAGTCCTGGTAGCCGCGCTCAATCATGGCCTCAGAGGCCGGGGGAAACATCGCCACGCATTTCCAGATGGACGAGCCCGTGAACCCCGTGACCGTTTTGACCCCCAGCCTTGCCGCGGCGCGTGCTGTGGTCTTCATGGTTTCGGCCGCACGTTGCCGCACGCCTTCCGCCTCGCCGTCGCCCCAAACCGCCGGCGCAAGGATGTCCCTGTGCCGCTCGTCGATGGGGTCGTCGCACACTGCTTGTCCGGCCAGGTGGTTGGCGATGGCGTGCACGGTGAGGTGGTGCTTATCCAGGACGTCCAGTTTTGCCTGCAGGTAGGCATCATCCTCGACAATGCGCTGTGGATCCAGATGGTCGCCCCAACAAGCGATCTCCAAACCGTCAAAGCCCCACTCTCCAGCCAGCCTCGCCACGTCCTCGAAAGGCAGGTCGGCCCACTGTCCGGTGAAGAGGGTGATGGGTCGGTTCATCATGTTCCTTTCAGACGTTCTGCCAGCGGCTTGAGTTGTCCGCGCTCGCCTCGACTGCGGCAAGCACCTTTTGTACCTGCAAAGCATCAGCGAACGACGGCGACGGCTGCTCGCCCGCGCCGATGGCCGTCACGAGGTCCACTACCTGGTGTGTAAACCCGTGCTCGTAACCCAGACCGTGGCCGGTTGGCCACCAGTTGGCGGTGTAGGGATGGGAGGGCTCGGTGACCATGATCTTCCGGAAACCCGCATCGGGTTCCAGGGCAGCATCGTAGAAGTGCAGGGAGTTCATGTCCTCGAAATCGAAGGCCACCGAACCCTTGGTGCCGTTGAGCTCCAGGCGCATTGCGTTCTTGCGTCCCAAAGCGAACCGGGTGGCCTCGAAGATGCCGATAGGGCCGGCGGCAGCACCGCCGTCGTGCTTTGACTCGAAACGGGCGGTGAACAGCGCTGCGTCGTCCACGGTGACCGGACCACGCGGGCTGTCGGAACCGCCACGGCCGCCAAGACCCACGAAGTCTCCGCCCACGGGCCGTTCTTTCACGAACGTTTCCAGGAGCGCAGAGACGCCGGTGACATTCAGGCCGGTGATCCACTGGGCGGCGTCGATGCTGTGCGCACCGATGTCCCCCAGCGAACCGGACCCCGACTTTGACTTGTCCAGCCGCCAGGTCAACGGCGCGTCCGCGTCGCTGAGCCAATCCTGCAGATACTGCGCTCGCACATGCCGGATGTCGCCCAGGCGCCCGTCATCCACCATCCGCTTTGCCAGGGCCAGTGCAGGGGTCCGGCGGTAGCTGAAGCCGCACATGGACAGCACGCCCCGCTCGGCTGCGGCCTGGGCCACGGCGGTCATCTTCTCGGCCTCTTCCACGGTGTTGGCAAGGGGCTTTTCGCAGAGGACGTGCTTGCCGGCCTCAAGGGCGGCGATGGCGATCTCGGCGTGGGTGTTGCCCGGTGTGCAGATATCGATGAGGTCGATGTCGTCCCGTTCGATCAGCCGGCGCCAATCGGTCTCCACGCTGTTCCAACCGTATTTGTGGGCGGCTACGCGGACGCCGTCGGCATTCCTGCCGGCCACTGCCGTGAGTTCAGGGACCAGGGGCAAGTCGAAGAACCGCGGTGCCGTACGCCAGGCGTGGGAGTGCGCTGCACCCATGAATGCATAGCCGACCATGCCCACCCGCAGTGGTTTCGTTTCAGTCATGACGGGATCCTTTCTGCTGGCAGACGCCAGTCACTTGCTGAAGCCTGCGGTCAGGCCGCTGAGCAGTTGGCGGCGTGCCACCACATAGACCACAAGCAACGGCAGGGTAGCGAGGACGACGGATGCGAGTACCGCAGGAATGTTGACGCTGAACTCGCCCTGGAACGTCCACAGCGACAGGGGCAGGACCCGGGTATCAGGGCTCTGCGTGAGGATCAGCGGAAACAGGAATCCATTCCATACGTTGAGCGCGTTGTAAATCCCGACGGTGATGACGGCGGGCTTGGTCATCGGCAAAGCGAGCCGCCACAGCATGGCCCAGTCAGAGCAGCCATCCAGGCGCATCGACTCGAACAACTCGTTGGGTACGTCCCGCAGGAAGTTGGAAAGGATCAGCACGGAGATCGGAATCGCGAAGGCAATGGACGGCAGGATCAAGGCCAACAAAGTGTCGTACATGTGGGCTTTGGTGATCATCCAATAGATGGGGATGATCGTGGCGTGAAGCGGGATGGCCAGGCCCAGCAGGAAGATGTTGTTGGTCAGGCCGAGGAATTTACCCCTGCCCCGGACGATTGCGTACGCCGCCATGAAGGAAACCAACAGAGCCGGAATAACACTGCCCAGCGTGACGATCAGGCTGTTGGCGAAGTACTTGGCGAAGTCGTTTTCCAGTACCAGTTTGTAATTGTCCAGGGTCGGTTCGGAGGGCGGCAGCATCGGGTTGGACGTAAAGAAGCCTGCTTGGTTCTTCAAGCTGGTGATGACCACGTAGTAGACCGGCACAATGATCACGGCCAGCCAGGCCCAGCCGCCCAGTCCGCCCAGGATGTTGGGCCGCGACCTGCCGGTCTGTGGAGTCCGACGGCGGGTAGCGGCCGGCTTCGGCGGTGCTGCCGGTGACGTGGGGAGCTGTGTGGTGGAAGCCATTACGCACCTTCCAATTGGCTGGCATTGCGGTTCTTGCCGCCGAGTCGTTGGAGGAACAGCGCCAACGCCAGGCCGATGACCACGAGGATCACTCCCAGGGCGCTCGCCGCTCCCATGTCATTGGCTTTGAAGCCGGTGAGGTACATGTGCAGCGGAAGCAACCGGGTGGAATAGCCCGGGCCGCCGGCAGTGAGGACGAAGACCAGGTCGAAGTAAGCCAGGGAACCAACCACCATCAGGGTGGACGAGGTGATGATCGTGTACTTCAACTGGGGGAGGGTGATGTTGAAGAACTGCTGGACCCTCCCGGCACCATCGATCTGCGCCGCTTCGTACAGCGACGTGGGTATCTGCCTGACGCCGCCTTGGTAGATCAGGGTGTGGAACGGCACGAATTGCCAGGCGATCACGAAGACCACCACGAACAGCACCAGGTCCGAGTTGCCCAGCCAGTCCTGGGCCAGGAACGGCAGGCCCAAGCCAGGGCCCAGGCCGAAGTTCGGATCCAGGAGCGCTTTGAAGGCGATGGCGACAGCCGCGGAGGAAAGGAGGAGCGGCACAAAGTAGAGCACTGCCAACGCGGCGCGGTACTTCTGGCTGGCAGCGGTGAAGACGCCCAGCAGGAGGCTGATGGGGGCCTGGACGACGAACGAGAAGAACATGATCTTGGCCGTCACCAGCAGGGCATTTCCGGTAACAGGGTCGGTCAGGACTGTTTGCCAGCTGGAGAGTCCGTCGAGCTTGATTTCGCCAAGCCCGTCCCAGCGGGTGAAGCTCAGGAAAAGGACGCCCAGGAGGGGAAGAATCGCGAACAGCGTGAAGAAAGCGAGGGCCGGGACTGCCAGCCACCCCGACGGACCCTTTTCGAGGGTCCGCCGGGAGGTCTGCTCCCGGGTAGCAGCAGTAGTGGTTGACACCGGATTACTTCCCGATCGTCGCGTTCATGGCTGAGGCGAACTGCTCGGGCGTGATCTTTTTCAGGAAAATCTGGTCAAGGTTCGCCAGCATCGCATCGCCCTGCGCCGGGCTGAGTGCCTGGTCCCAGGACAGCGTGAAATCAGGGGCGTCCTTGGCCATGCCGTAGACGTACGTCAGGAAGTCCTTGTCCGGCGACGCAGCAAGCTTGTCTTCGATGCCCGTGACCACAGGAACGGCGCCGGAGTCGATCAGGGCCTTGACGTTGTCGTCATTGAACATTCCGTCCTTGACGTAGCTCAGCGCTGTCTTCTTTTGTTCCTCGGTTGCCTTTGAGGAAACCGACCAGAAGTTGGAAGGGTTTCCCACGACGTTTGCCGGGTTTCCCTTACCGCCGTCGATGGTGGGGAAGGGGGTGTAACCGAGCTTGCCGCTCTTGACGAAATCGGCGGCGTCTTTCTTCATGCCCTGGTAGATCCAGCTGCCCTGCAGGATCATGGCTGCCTTGCCGGTGTAAAGAAGGGCCTGGTCGGCGTTGCTGTCAGCTGCAATGGAGGAGAAGCCGTTGATGAAGCCACCGGCATCCACCAGTTCCTGGATCCTGGTCAACGCTTCAATGACGGCATGGTCGGACCATGCATCAGGCTTGTTGGCTGCGATCTTGGCGAAGACTTCGGGTCCACCGATACGGTCCACGAGGTATTCGAGCCACATGAGGTCCGGCCATTTCGACTGCCCGCCCAGCGAGAACGGAGCTACGCCCGCGGCTTTGAACTTGGGCACCAGGGCCATGAGTTCATCCCAGGTCTTGGGCGCTTCGGCGCCGATCTTGTCGAAGACTTCCTTGTTGTAATAGAGGACCACCGGCTGCACTTTGTTGTTGGGCAGCGCGTAGGTCTTGCCATCGATGACGCCACTTTCCAGGATCGACGGGAGATAGCGGCTCTGGACGTCGGGGTTCTCTTTGAGGAATCCTGTCAGGTCATCCACCTGGCCGGCGTCGACGTAGGACTTAAGGACACCGCCTCCCCAGCCATACACCAGTGTGGGGCCCTGTCCCGCGCCTACGGCCGTACGGACCTTGGTCTTGTAGGCATCGTTGGCGAAGAAGTCGAGCTTGATGGAGGAATCGGGGTGCGCCTTGTTCCAGGAGTCCACGGAGGCCTGGAAGACCGGTTGGTCACCGCCCGTCAGGCCCCACATGGTGGCAGAACCCGCGGAAGCTCCCGTTCCGGCGGGGCCTGAGGAGCCGCAGGCTGCGAGCGAGATCGACAAGACGGCTGCCGAGACCGCCATTCCGGCGGTGCGCAACTTCAGATTATTCATGTGCTGTTTCCATTCGTCCTACGGGCTCGACGCTGATGGCCCGGCTGCTCGTATAAAAAGCCGCACTCTGCGGGGAGGGATCAACTTCGATCGCCAGTTACCCTGAAAGCTTTTCGAAATGTTTCGGAAGTTCTTTCGAAAGTGCCCACCAAATTTAGCCGTGAGCTATGTCACCGTCAAGGGTGTCCGTCAAGAATCTTTCCCGCCATAGCTTCACGATTGACGCCGAGGCCGATGCTGCTGCACACTAAAGCAACACCGAAACTTTTCGAAAGCAGACTTTTATGGCCCCCGAAGACCAACCGTCAAAAATGACGCTTTCCGCTGTGGCCCAAGAGGTAGGAGTGTCGGTCCCCACGGTCTCCAAAGTGGTAAACGGGAGGGCCGACGTGGCTCAGGGAACCCGCACGCGGGTCCTGGAGGCTCTCCAGCGGACTGGCTATAAGACGCCGCTCCAACGCAAGGGCAAACCCGTGCAACGAACGGTGGAAGCCGTCTTCGACTCGTTGAATTCCGCCTACAACATGGAGATCCTCAACGGCGTCATGGAGCAGGCCAACGTCTCCGGCATGGAAGTGGTGCTCTCGGTGACGGGCCTGCAGGCTCCGCCGTCCCTGGAGCCCGAGGAGCGGGCGCAGCGCATGATTGACGAAGGACGCAGCGGAATGATCGTGGTCACCTCGGCCTTCGGGGCAACGCAGCTCGAAGCATTCCAACGCCGCCAGATCCCGATCGTGGTGATCGACCCCCTCAACCCGCCACCATCGAACCTGTTCAGCGTGGGCGCGAGCAACTGGGCCGGCGGCAAAGCAGCTGCCATGCACCTCCTCGAACTCGGGCACCGCCGGATCGCGTTCATCGGCGGTCCCGACACCGCCGAGTGCAGCCAGGCCCGCCTCCATGGCTACATGGCTGCCCTCATGGCCGAAGGCATCACTGTCGAACACGAGTATGTCTCGGCCGGGAAGTTCCGGCCGGAGAACGGTGCCGCCGCCTTCAAAGCGCTGTTGGCCCTGGAGGATCCGCCCACCGCGATCTTCGCCGGCAGCGACAGTATCGCTTTGGGCGTCTTGGCTGAGGCGCGGCGTCAGGACGTGCGGATTCCGGAGGAGATGAGCCTGGTGGGCTTCGATGGGACCTACCAGGCGGAGGAGTCCATCCCACCCTTGACGTCGGTGAGCCAGCCGCTGCAGGAAATAGGCCGATCAGCCTTGAACTTCATCCTCCGCCAAATGCAGGGGGAAGAAATCGACTCCAGAAGGGTGGAACTGGCAACTCACCTCGTTGTCCGCGAGTCCACTGCGCCGCCGCGCGCAACAGCGCTACGCTAGGTCCCGTCGTCGTGGGTTCAGCTGCAGTGGCGGGATGGCCTCATACAGCAGCACCCGCACCCAACGGTCCCCGGTTTCGCGGAACTCCGCGCGACTGGCGAAGCGGTAAAGGTAGCTTCGCGCCCGGACCCACCGCGGGCGGCCGCCGTCGAACGGATCCCGTCGAAGCAGGTTGAGGGTGGGCTTGTCGGCCTCCAGTAGCCTGTCCAGGAAAGCGTAGAACCAGTCCTCATGGACGGTCCGCAGCGGCAGGAACCACATGAGCCAGTCCAAGCGAAGGTGGTACGGGGCCCATTGCCGCGGGAGCCGCCGGAGTTCCCCGGGCTTGCCCTTGAAACCGTACTCCAGCCAGTTCTCGTCAGGTGCGTCCGGCTCCTCAGCCATGGTGCCTTCCACCACGATCTCGATCCGCTGCTTCGTGACCGTCCCGAACGCGCCATAGGCGTTGACCAGCCGCCAGCGGTTGAAACTGGCATTCATCAGTTGGTGGTGGGAGAACAAGTTGAGCAGCGGACGGTAGCTGAACACCAGCAGCAGCGCCGTAACAAGCACGACGACGGCGAGCCACCACAACGGGGTTTCGGCACCTGGGTGCCACTCCAGCGGGATGGACGGAAAGACGGAGTGTGCCACGGGATCGCTCACGGCGGCGAAGGCCAAGACGATCGCCACCCAGTTCAGCCACGCGAAATTCCCGCTCGCCACCAGCCAGAGCTGGGTCACGATGATGATGCCAGCAGCAACGCTGGCCAGGGGCTGCGGAGCGAACAGGAAGAAGGGGACCACGAGTTGCGCAAAATGGTTGCCCAGCACCTCGAGCCTGTGGAGGGGCCGCGGCAGCAGGTGTGCCTGCCTGCTGAGTGGGCCAGGCATCGGTTGGGTCTCATGGTGGTAGAACATCGCGGTCATGTCCCGCCATTCACGACCCCCGCGGATCTTGATCATCCCGGCGCCGAACTCAAGCCGGAAGACCAGCCAGATGATCATGACCAGGACAGGGGTGGGCGGCGGTGTCTGGTCCGAACCCAGGAAAGCCACGATGAACCCGGCCTCGAGGAGCAGGATCTCCCAGCCGAAACCGTAGAACGTCTGGCCGACGTTGACAATCGACATGTAGAGCAGCCACAGGACGAGGAATGCCAGCAGCGGGAGCCACGGCGGCCCGGCCTGGGGGAGCCCCAAAACCAGCAGGGCCGCAACGGCCATGCCCGCCACGCAGACGATCCGGAGGAGGCCGTCCGAGTAGCGCCACCGAAAGAGGGTGGGCCGTGCCAGGCGGCGGGCCACTTCCATGAACTCCGGCACGGGAAGCAATCCATGCTCGCCCAGAAGGGCAGGAAATTGATTCAGCGTGGAGAGAAAAGCAACGAAGTACAGCCCGGCCGTGCCACGCTGCAGCACCTGCCGCGCGAACTCGTAATCCCAGGCATCAAGCCAGGACAGCCACTCCACGGTTCCACGGTACGCCCGGCCGGCGGTTCTCCACATAGCTCCAGGTCCGGTCGCTGCCTTCCCCGGTGGCTGGGATACTTAAGGAATGCAGCCGCGCAAGATCGTCATCCTCGGGTCCACCGGTTCCATCGGCACACAGGCGCTAGACGTCGTCGATGGCGCGCCTCACCGCTTCGAGGTGGTGGCGCTCAGTGCGGGCGGCGGAAACCTTGGACTCATTGCGCAGCAGGCCGTCCATACCCGTGCCCAAGCGGTGGGGATCGCCCACGGGGACCCTGCGACGCTACGGCAGATGATCGATGCCGCTGCCGCCTCCGAAGGCATCGGAGGATTCACTCCGGAAATCTTCGTCGGCCCGGATGCCTCCACCCGGATCGCAGCC
Source organism: Paenarthrobacter sp. UW852 (assembly GCF_024608385.1). Classification (NCBI taxonomy): domain Bacteria; kingdom Bacillati; phylum Actinomycetota; class Actinomycetes; order Micrococcales; family Micrococcaceae; genus Paenarthrobacter; species Paenarthrobacter sp. UW852. Next base: position 106,702 of record NZ_JAMSGY010000012.1, on the reverse strand, counting down.
ATTGCGTGCGACGTTGTCCTGAACGGCATCACAGGCTCCATAGGGTTGGCCCCGACGTTGGCCGCGCTCGGCACGGGAGCAACGCTGGCCCTGGCCAACAAGGAATCACTGATCGTCGGCGGCGCGCTGGTCAAGGCTGCAGCACGCCCTGGCCAGATCGTCCCCGTGGACTCCGAGCATTCGGCCATAGCGCAGTGCTTGCGCTCAGGCACTGAGCCGGAAGTCGAAAAGCTGATCCTCACCGCTTCGGGTGGCCCGTTCCGTGGCCGCACGCGTGAACAGCTTCATGACGTCACACCGCAGGAGGCCCTTGCCCACCCCACCTGGGACATGGGCCTGATGGTCACCACCAATTCGGCCAGCCTGGTCAACAAGGGTTTGGAAGTGATCGAGGCCCACCTGCTCTTCGATGTTCCGCTGGACAGGATTGACGTGGTGGTCCACCCCCAATCGGTGGTTCACTCGATGGTCCAGTTCGTGGACGGCTCCATCATCGCCCAGGCGTCGCCGCCGGATATGAGGTTGCCCATCGCCCTGGGGTTGGGGTGGCCTGACCGTGTTCCGCGCGCCGCTCAGGCCTGCGATTGGAGCCAAGCCACCAGTTGGACGTTCGAGCCACTTGATACCGTGGCTTTCCCAGCCGTGGATCTCGCCAAGGACGCCGCGAAGCAGGGCAGTACGTTCCCGGCCGTGTTCAACGCTGCCAATGAAGAAGCGGTCGAAGCTTTCCATGCCGGGCGCATCAGGTTCACCGACATCGTGGACACGGTGGAGTCCGTCCTCAGCGAACATTCAGGCTCCTCGGAGCTTACGGTGGAGTCCGTGCTGGATGCTGAGAAGTGGGCACGCGCCCGAACCCACGATCGTTTAGCCAGCAGCAGCGCCCTGTAGCCTACAAACCCTTATGGAAGCAGTCCCACCGGTATGAGTCCCGTCCTTCTCTTCATTCTCGGAGTCGTCTTCGTCGCCATTGGCGTAGCGGTCTCCATCACGTTGCACGAGGTAGGCCACCTGGTGCCCGCGAAGCTCTTCAATGTCCGAGTCACCAAGTACATGATCGGCTTCGGGCCCACATTGTGGTCCCGGAAAAAGGGCGAAACGGAGTACGGCTTCAAGGCCCTTCCGCTGGGTGGTTATGTGGCCATGATCGGCATGTACCCGCCCAACAAGGACGACGGCGCCGTCCGCCCTTCCAGTACAGGAATGTTCCAGACACTGGCCACCGAAGCGCGTTCGATGGCGCACGAGGAAGTGGGTCCGGGCGACGAGAAGCGCGTGTTCTACAAGTTGCCGGTCTGGAAGAAGATCATCATCATGCTCGGCGGTCCCGCCATGAACATGATCATCGGCCTGATCCTGCTGGCGGTGCTGCTGATGGGATTCGGCGTGGCCCAATCAACCACCACAATCGCCGACGTTTCCAAGTGCCAAGTCGCTGCGGGCCAGACTGTGGACCCTGATTCCGCGGACTGCAAGCTCACCCCTGCCGCAGCTGCCGGGCTCCAGCCGAATGACACCATCACCTCCTTCGACGGCAAGGAAGTGACCAACTGGGACGAGCTGACCAGCTGGATCCGGGCATCTGCGGGCAAGGATGTTCCCATAACCGTGCAGCGCAACGGCACGTCGGTGGAGACCACTGTGACGCCGGTACTCTCCTCCCGGCCAGTGGTCGGACCTGACGGACGCGCGGAGCAGGACGCCAACGGTGTCCTGAAATACCAGGAAGTCGGATTCCTGGGAATCGGCGCCCAGAGCGCACTGGTACCCCAACCGGCGTCGGCTGTCCTTCCCTTGGCAGGGGAGAACATCAAGCAGATCGCCGGTGTGATCTTCAACCTGCCCGCCAGGGTGGTGGGCGTCGCGAAAGCGGCCTTCAGTGAGGAACCCCGGGACCCCAACGGTCCCATCAGCGTGGTGGGCGTCGGCAGGGTGGCCGGCGAAGTCGCCGCCATGGAACAGGTGCCCATGCAGGCGCGTATTGGAACCTTGGTGGGCTTGTTGGCCGGGCTCAACTTCGCGCTGGCGATCTTCAACCTGATACCGCTCCTGCCCTTGGACGGCGGCCACGTTGCTGGCGCCCTGTACGAGGGCGCACGCCGCCAAGTGGCCAGGTTGAGGGGAAAACCCGACCCCGGGGCCTTCGACATCGCCAAACTGCTGCCTGCTACCTATGTTGTGGCCGCGTTGCTCATGGCCATGGGTGCGCTCTTGATCTACGCAGACATCGTCAAGCCCGTGAACATCTTTGGCTGAGCTGTGAATATTCTCGGCGGGGCAGGCGGGATAGGCTAGCTCCATGACTGTTTTCGCTGTTGAGTACGTATACGCCGCCGATTCCGAAGCCCTTCGCGATGAAACCCGGCCGGCGCACCGTGCCTGGCTCGGCGGACTGGCCGAGGAAAGCACGTTGCTTGCCAGCGGTCCGTACGGTGACGGCGCTGGTGCACTGTTGATCTTCAAGTCTGCGGATGAAACCCAGCTCAACGACCTCCTCAAGGAGGATCCGTTCGCTGCAGCCGGCGTTATCGCCGGAATCCGAACCACGGAATGGTCCCCGGTCATCGGTGTCCTTGCCTCTCACACGTCCTGACACGGCCGTCCTCCACTACATCGCCCCACCCCAACCCAAGGAGTCCACGTGACCTCGGTCAGCCTGGGAATGCCAGCAGCCCCACCACCCGTTCTTGCCCCGCGACGTAAGACGCGGCAGATCAAAGTTGGTTCAGTGGGCGTTGGTTCTGATTCGCCCATCAGCGTTCAGTCGATGACCACCACGCCCACCACGGACATCAACGCCACGCTGCAGCAAATCGCGGAACTCACGGCATCAGGCTGTGACATTGTCCGCGTCGCCTGCCCGTCCGCCGATGATGCCGAAGCGTTGCCCATCATTGCCCGCAAGTCGCAGATCCCGGTGATCGCCGACATCCACTTTCAGCCGAAGTACGTCTTTGCGGCCATTGAGGCCGGCTGCGCAGCGGTCCGTGTAAACCCCGGAAATATCCGTAAGTTCGATGACCAGGTCAAGGAAATCGCTGCGGCTGCCCGCGATCACGGCACGTCCATCCGGATCGGCGTCAACGCAGGCTCCCTCGAGCCCGGCATCCTGAAGAAGTACGGCAAGGCCACCCCGGAAGCCCTTGTTGAGTCCGCTGTCTGGGAAGCCTCCCTCTTCGAAGAGCACGGATTCCACGACTTCAAGATCTCGGTCAAGCACAACGACCCCGTCATCATGGTGGCCGCCTACGAGATGCTCGCCGAGAAGGGCGACTGGCCCCTGCACCTCGGTGTGACCGAGGCCGGACCTGCCTTCCAAGGCACCATCAAGTCGGCCACGGCCTTCGGTGCGCTCCTGTCGCGCGGTATCGGCGACACCATCCGGGTCTCCCTGTCTGCGCCGCCGGTGGAAGAGATCAAGGTTGGAAACCAGATCCTGCAGTCCTTGAACCTGCGCCCCCGCAAGCTCGAGATCGTGTCCTGCCCATCGTGTGGCCGCGCCCAGGTTGACGTCTACACGCTGGCCGAACAGGTCACCGCCGGCCTTGAGGGCATGGAGATCCCGCTGCGCGTCGCCGTCATGGGCTGCGTCGTCAACGGACCAGGCGAAGCACGTGAAGCGGACCTTGGTGTGGCTTCCGGCAACGGCAAGGGCCAGATTTTCGTCAAGGGCGAGGTCATCAAGACTGTGCCTGAGAGCCAAATTGTTGAGACACTGATCGAAGAGGCCATGCGCATCGCCGAAGAGATGGGGGAGGCCGATGGCGAAGATGCTGTCAAGGGTAGCCCCGTGGTTAGCGTCTCGTAACGGGACCGGCTTGGGAGTCAGGGTGCTCGGCAGTGCCGACACCCTGGCCCTTCGCGAGCTTGCAAGCGAAGACGTTGTAGCCAACGTCTTCATACTCTCGCACTTGGACAGTACGGGTACGGCGGCGCCCACCAGCGGCGGTGCCAGTATCTTCGGAGTGTTCGACGATACGACGCTCCTGGGGGCCTGTTGGGCGGGAGCAAACCTGGTCCCCGTGCAACTCGATCCCGGACTGGCGGGGTACGTAGCCAACGCCGCCCACCAGACGGGTCGACGTTACGCGTCCATCTTTGGGCCGGCCGACACAGTGCTCGCGCTGTACTCCCGTTTCGAGCAGTTGGGGCACTCCGCCCATGAAGTCCGCTCCCAGCAGCCGCTCCTGACGATTTCCGGCACACCGACAACAAGCCCCAATCCTTCGCTGACTTTCGGCAGGATGGAAGACTTTGATCGCATCCTGCCTGCCTGCGCGGCGATGTTCGAGGAAGAAGTTGGCTATTCGCCCTTCCTGGGCGGCCAGGAGTTCTACAGCAGGCGGGTTGCGGGGCTCATCCGACAGGGCCATTCGCTGGTGCACATTGATGCCACGGGCACGGTGATCTTCAAGGCCGAGCTGGGTGCCGTGACCCCGGACGTTACCCAGGTCCAGGGTGTGTGGATGAATCCGGAACTGCGTGGGCGCGGCCAGAGCGCCGGGTACATGGCCGCCGTCGTTAATCTTTCCCGCACCTTCGCTCCGGTGACCAGCCTGTACGTGAATGACTACAACGCCAAAGCCCGTGCCACCTACGAGCGGGTGGGCTTCGAGCAAGTGGGCACGTTCGCGACTGTTCTTTTCTAGGCCTATCCGCTGCTCAGCCGGAGGCGTCAAGGTCCCCAGTGAGGTAGCGCTGGATGTTCGGCGCAGTCAGCCGGACAACTTCGTCCCGGCCGGCGGAAGCCAGGGGCTCAAGCCGGATCACGTAACGGACCAGCATCAATCCCACCACTTGGGTCGCCACCAGGTTGCCCCGCATCCGGACCTCCTCGGCGGTTCCAGGAACGCCGGCCATGATCCTGGAGAGGATGGTGCGGTTCACCATTTCCCGCATCAGCGCCGTCTTGGCTTTGGAGCCGATGGTTCCCCGGACAAAAGCCACTAGGCCGTGCTGCGCCGGACCTTCCCACAGCCGAAGTACAGCACGGACGATCGCCTCCGCCCGCGCCGCCGGGTCCAGGTCTTCGACGCCGGCCAACACTTCGGCAGGATCTGCGGGCAGTTCAACGCTCGCAGCAAAGAGTTCGTCCTTGCCGCGGAAGAAGTGGTGGACCATGGCCGGGTCCACGCCCGCGTCCCTGGCGACTTGGCGGAGGCTTGTCCCCTCGAAGCCGCGTTCAGCAAAAAGATGGCGGGCTGCTGCGAGGATGGCTTCGCGTGAATGGTCGCCGGCGTTTCGGCGGCCCCGCCGCACTTGGGGGAGGCTCACCGGCTCTGCCTCCGCAGGGTCAGCGATGCCAGGACAAGGACGCCCACCACGATTCCGCCCATGATCAATGTGTCTTGCCACAGTGCCGCTGTGGCGTCGGCGTTTCCCGCGATTTCCTTAAGTGCATCCACGGAGAACGTCAGTGGCAGGACGCCTGAGATGGCCTCGAGGACCTGGTTCATGTCGTCCCGGGCCACGAAGAGGCCGCACAGCAGGATCTGCGGCACCACCACGACGGGCATGAACTGCACGGCCTGGAACTCGGTGCGGGCAAACGCGGAACACAGCAGTCCCAAGGCGACACCCAGGACGGCGTTGATGACGGCGATCATCACTACGAAGCCGGGGCTTCCCTTGATGTCGAGGCCAAAGACCCAGTAAGCAACGGCCGTGGCCACCAGGGATTGCAGGGAGGCCATGATGGAAAAGGCCAGTGCATATCCGAACAGCAGGTCGGCTTTGTGGATGGGTGTCGTAAGGAGCCGCTCCAGGGTACCTGAAGTCCGTTCGCGCAGCATGGTGATGGAGGTGACCAGGAACATCACCACGAAGGGAAAAATGGCCAGCATCATGAGGCCAACACGGTCGAAGGTCCGCGGGAATCCGGGTGGAAGCGTCTCGTTTTCATACAGGAAATAGACCGCTGCCAGCAACAGGGCGGGGACTACCAGGATCAGTGCAACGCTGCGGTGGTCGTGTCGCAGTTGCTCAAGGACGCGCCGGGTTGTGGCGATGGTCATGCGGACGTTCATGATGCCACCTCGCTTTCTGCCTGGCCGCGGTCAGCGGCCTTGATGATGGTCAGGAACGCCCGCTCCAGGTCATCGCTGCCTCCCCGGAGCGCCAGCTCGGCCGGAGTGAGTTGTGCCAGCAGGAGCCCTTCACGCAGCAGCAGGAGCGAGGAGCAGTGGGACGCTTCTTCCATGACGTGGCTGGACACCAGCAGCGTCGTGCCCGACGCGGCCATCGCCGCAAAGCGCTCCCATAGTTCGGCGCGGAGTACCGGGTCCAGGCCAACGGTGGGTTCGTCCAGGATGAGCAGTTTAGGGTGGGCCACCAGCGCGCAGGCCAGCGAAACCCTGCTGAATTGTCCGCCGGAAAGGTCGGCGGCTTTCTGCCGTGCCAGCGGGGCGAGTCCGACGGCGTCAATCGCCTCGGTGACGTCAGCCGCCGTCGCGCCGTGCATGGCTCCGAAGTACCTGACGTTCGCTTCGACGCTGAGGTCCCCGTACACGCTGGCGCCCTGGGTGACATATCCGACGTCGTGCCTTAGCGAGGCGCTGCCCGCAGGGATGCCCATGACGGTGACGGTTCCGCGGGTAACCCGCTGGACGCCCATGATGGCACGCATGAGTGTCGTCTTGCCGCTGCCGGAGGGACCCAGGAGTCCGGTAATCCGGCCGGGCCCGACCGTGAAGTCCAGGCCGCGGAGAATGTGTGTCCGCCCTCTGGAGACGTGCAGTTCCGTGGCCTCGATGGCCGCTGGAGCAGGGGACATGGTGGCCTCCGGCGATGCTAATAATTCATCAGTTGATGAAATTAAAATAGAACTGTCCGCTCGCTGGGTCAAGGGGTGAAACGAAAGGTCAAGGGACTCAAGTCCTTGAAAATGTGTCGGCTATCACATAGGTTCTTCCCAAGCCGTGTCGTTGGGGTACGGGTGATTGAGGGGGAATCGTGACAATGACCTTGAAGGGTGCCCTGTGCGCCCGCATCATCCGTGTGTTCGGCAATGACCAATACGTCCCAGCCGCAGGCAGTCCCGCTCCGCTGGAGGGAACGGGGAACTAGTCCCAGGACAGAGTCTGCGGCCACCGGCCGCTGAGCCACGCCATCGCAGGATGACCAGCCCACCGCGGCCAGGGGCTTCCACCACGCGACGGCGTGGCTCTTCTGTGTCCGCCGGGGTGACAGCCCCGCTTGTTCCGGGCGCGGCCCGCTGAGCCGGTAGATTAGTAGGCAGTTGTTTTTGCCACATCTGCCATAGAAACGGATACGTACCCGTGGTCCTTCGCCTTTCCCAGTTGTTCCTGCGCACCCTGCGTGAAGATCCCGTCGACGCCGAGGTCGCCAGCCACAAGCTGTTGGTGCGTGCCGGCTACATTCGCCGCGCGGCACCCGGTATCTACACGTGGCTTCCGCTTGGCCTGAGCGTCCTGCGCAAGGTCGAGGAGATCATCCGCCAGGAAATGTCCGCGATCGGAGCCCAGGAAGTCCATTTCCCGGCGCTGCTGCCGCGTGAACCCTACGAGGCCACGAACCGTTGGACCGAGTACGGCGAGGGCCTGTTCCGGCTCCAGGACCGCAAGGGTGCGGACTACCTCCTTGCGCCGACGCATGAGGAAATGTTCACCCTTCTGGTCAAGGACCTGTACTCCTCGTACAAAGACCTGCCGTTGAGCCTCTACCAGATCCAGAACAAGTACCGCGACGAAGCCCGTCCCCGGGCAGGCCTCCTCCGCGGCCGCGAGTTCATCATGAAGGATTCCTACTCCTTCGACGTCGACGACGCCGGCTTGCATGCCAGCTACGCTGCCCACCGCGCCGCGTACCTGAAGATCTTTGCCCGTCTCGGCCTGGAAGTCATTCCCGTTGCCGCGACCGCCGGTGCCATGGGCGGCTCGAAGAGTGAAGAGTTCCTCTTCCCCACTGAAATCGGCGAGGACACCTTCGTGCGTTCGGCAGGTGGGTACTACGCCAACGTCGAAGCTGTCACCACCGTAGTTCCGGACGACATCGACTTCACCAACGCACCCGCTGCCCGGGTCCTGGACACGCCCAACACTCCCACTATCGATACTTTGGTGGACGCAGCCAACCAGCTGGCACCCCGCAGCGAGTCCGATGGCGGCGCATGGGCCGCCGCTGACACGCTCAAGAACGTGGTCCTCGCCGTGACGCTGCCCACCGGTGAACGCCAGATCGTGGTGATCGGCGTACCCGGCGACCGTGCAGTTGACCTCAAGCGCGTTGAAGCGAACATCGGCGCGTTCCTGCCGATCGCCGGCGAAATCGGGCTCGAGGCCGCCAACGAGGACGACCTCAAGAAGCTGCCGTGGCTGGTCAAGGGTTACATTGGCCCCGGCCTGTCACTTGATGAGCCCGTGCTGGGGCTCGAGGGATCGTCCAAGGTCCTCTTCCTGGTGGACCCCCGCGTTGTTTCGGGTACGAGCTGGGTCACCGGTGCCAACGCCGAGGGCAAGCACGTCTTTGGGCTGGTCGCCGGACGCGACTTCACCTGGGACGGCGTCATCGAAAGCACCGAAGTGCGTGCCGGCGATCCCGCTCCTGACGGATCCGGCCCGCTGGAAACTGCGCGCGGCATCGAGATGGGACACATCTTCCAGCTCGGCCGCAAGTACGCCGCTGCCTTGGACCTTAAGGTGCTGGACCAGAACGGCAAGCAGGTAGTAGTCACCATGGGCTCCTACGGTGTCGGTGTTACACGCGCCGTGGCAGCCCTGGCCGAAGCGAACCATGACGACCGCGGCCTTGTCTGGCCACGTTCCGTTGCTCCCGCCGACGTCCACGTGGTGGCTGTTGGCCGTGGTGACGAGATTTTCGAGGCCGCCGAGAAGCTTTCCGCTGAGCTGGAGGCCGCCGGCCTGGACGTCATCCTCGATGACCGCCCGAAGGTCTCTCCCGGCGTCAAGTTTGGCGACGCCGAACTTGTAGGCGTACCCACCATCCTCGCCGTTGGCCGCGGACTCGTGGACGGTGTCGTGGAAGTCAAGGACCGCCGGAGCGGCGAAGCCGAGAACGTCCCGGTGGACAAAGCCGTGGATTACGTGGTCAACGCCGTACGAAACCGGTGATCTCCGGCTTCGAATCGATCCAGCTCACCACCCTCATCCTGATTGTGGTGGCTGGTTTCGCGGCCGGCTGGGTGGACGCAGTGGTTGGGGGCGGGGGACTGATCCAGCTCCCCGCCCTGCTGCTGGTGCCCGGCATCACGCCTGTCCAGGCCTTGGCGACCAACAAAATGGGTTCCATCTTCGGGACCACCACCAGTGCGGTCACGTACTACCGCCGGGTCCGTCCTGACCTGAAAACGGCGGTACCCATGGCTGTCATCGCCTTGGCCGGGAGCTTTGGCGGGGCGATCCTGGCGGCGTCGCTTCCAGCCAGTGTTTTCAAGCCCATCATTGTGGCTGCCCTGATCGCCGTCGCAATTTTCACCGCACTGCGTCCCAGCGCAGGGGAGCTGACAGCGCTCCGCCACGATGGCCACAAGCACTACGTCGTTGCCTGCCTGATCGGCGGGGTGATCGGCTTCTACGATGGTTTGATCGGCCCTGGCACGGGGTCGTTCCTGATCATCGCCCTGGTCTCGGCCATGGGCTATGCCTTCCTCGAAGCCAGTGCCAAGGCAAAGATCGTCAACATGGCCACCAATGCCGGAGCCTTGATCTTCTTCCTACCGCATGGATCCCTGCTCTGGGGCGTAGGGCTTGTCCTCGGCCTTGCGAATATGGCCGGCGGCTACTTGGGCGCCCGTACGGCAGTAGCCAAGGGGAGCGGCTTTGTACGCGTGGTCTTCCTGGTTGTTGTGGCCGCCCTCATCATCAAGCTTGGTATGGACGTCTGGAACGACAACTTCGCGGGCTAGCTTCTGCCTAAGCCGATTCCCCTGGACCGGGAAGGTCGTGCGGGGCCGGAAGGCCATCCAATGTCCGGCCGGCCAAGGTGCTGGCAACCCAGAGGGAACGGGCCAGATCCCCGCCGTGCGCGGGTTTTCCGGCGTACCACAAAGCATTCTCCACCTCACGGGCGATACTCCATTGCCGGGCGGCCTCGGGATCGAGCCCGGCGGCGAGGCTGAATTCGTGGCAGCGGTCGCGCAACGCAGCCTCCGGGTCAGTCCGTGAAAGGTCGCCAATGCGGTTCCACAGGATGGGTGCGACGGCGAATTCGGCCTCACCGATCTGGGGCTGCGGATCGATGGCCAGGTAGGCGTCGCGTCCGGCCTCGCTTGCATCCAGGGTGGCCAGGATGTTCATGAAATGCAGGTCAGTGTGGACCAGGACGTCTTTTCCGGCGCGACGGCCCACGGCACCCCGTGTTTGGCACACCTCCAGTGCAGCCTCCAGCAGCCACCTGGGGAACGGGCGGTCCAGCCGTTCCCATTCAGCTGGCAGTTCGTCGCTCCACCGTTCAGCTGTGGCGGCAATATGGTCCAAATCCCGCCATTCAGGCCTGTCGTCCGGCGCGATGGACAGTTCACGCATGATGGTTCCCCATACATCCCGTGCTTTCGCCAGCGGTGCGTCCTGGAGCCAGCGGGCAGCGTCCAGCCGTTCCAGCAGCATGGAGCAACTCGGCGCATCTGCGGCAAGGAGCCGGACCGCGCCGCGGCCTCCCCACAGCGTGAGTGCGTGGCGCTCCACCCGGGCTTCGTCATGGGGAAACGCGATCTTCAATGCTGCGGGCTGACCGTGCCGCACCACGGGCACCACCAAGGCTCCGTGGCCGTTCCAAGGCTCGGCGCCAGGAGCGAGGTCTACTGCGAGCTCCCAACGGTCCAGTGCATCGGAAATGAGGCCGGGGAGGCTGGCCAACCAGTCCCGGCCCGCAGAGTCACGGTTATACCGGGCGTGGAGGTCGCCTGGCATCGGAATCATCGCGCGAAGGGTCACGCGATCAGCCTAACGCCGCTGCCGCGCCAGCTATCTAGAAAACGCCGCTGGCACCCAAGAGCGTTCCAATGGAGAACGTTGCCGCCAAGGCAAGTGCGCCGCCAACAACCACCCGTGCTGCGGCGCGGAACCGGGGAGCACCGCCGATCCAGGCCCCCACTGCGCCGGTAATCGCCAGGGCCAGCAAGACCGCCGCGAAGGTGAGCGGCACCCGCATTTCGGGTGGTGGAAGCAGGATGGCCAGCATGGGCAGTACCGCACCCAGCGTGAAGGCAACCGCCGAGGCCAGTGCTGCATTCCACGGGCTGACGATGTCGTCTTCGTGGATGTTGAGCTCGGCAGAAAGGTGTGCGGCCAGTGCGTCGTGCTCCGTCAGTTCTTCTGCCACTGTCCGGGCAGTCTCGGGGCTGAGGCCTTTTGACTCATAGATAGCCGTCAGCTCGTTGAGCTCTTCCTCGGGTTCCTCGGCAAGCTCGCGACGTTCCTTTTCGATCAAGGCCCGCTGGGTGTCGCTCTGGCTGCTCACGGAGACGTACTCGCCCAACGCCATGGAGATGGCACCGCCCACCAGGCCGGCCATGCCCGCGGCGAGGATGCTCCCGGAGTTGGTGGTGGCTCCCGCCACGCCCACCACGATCGCCGCGACGGAGACGATGCCGTCGTTGGCGCCCAGGACTCCGGCCCGAAGCCAGTTCAGGCGGTGCGCCAGATCGTCCCGGTGGGGTTCGTTTTCATGCGTGGTCGCAGTTTCTGTGGAAGCCATGGATTAAGCCAAGCACCGCAGCCCGGGCTTGGCCAGCATGGCTAGCCTGCCCTATCTGATGCTTGCGGTGGGGGAGGCGGTGTCGCTGGGCGTCGGAAGGGCAGGCAAGTCACCGGCGTCGAGCTCCAAGCCCGGGAGTGCCGGCAAAGCGGCGCCCCAGGCGGAACTGCGCCGGCCAGCGGCAAGCAGGCCATCGATGGCCCAATCACGGGTCCCACCGGTGGACAACGCCACGAGGTCGCCGAACCGCGGCAAGGATGACGCTTCGAGGTCCGCCAATGCGGCGGCAGGGTCTTTGGCGAACTTCGCCGGTAGCCTGTACCCCGCCTCGCCTGCCGGGACGTCCCCGCAGTTCACGCCGGTCAGGTCCTCGGCCTGCCGGAGCAGCACCTCGTGCACTTCGAGGTCACGGGCAGCTGCAGGGACGCTGGAAGCGCCGAGCTTTTTGACCGCTACCTGGTAGACATAGACCGCCTCGTGCTGGGCGCTGACCAACGACGCCAAGGCAGTGTCGGTGGTTGCGGAATCCGCGTCCGGGCTCGGGCTGGCCGAAGGGCAGGATCCGGCGGCCGGCGCAGTGGCGGGAACCCTGCTGGTGGTGGGCAGTGTTGGGGCAGGCAGTTTCCACGCGGCGGCCAGCTTCTCGGCGGACAGCAGCTGGGCGGATCCGACGGCGGCGAGCAGGCGTGCCATGCCGCCGTCGGACCCGCGGGCGTCGGTGAGGCGCTGCTGTCCGCTCCGGGACAGCTCCGTGACGAATGCGGACGGCGTTGCTTTCGGTGACGAAGCAGTGCCGGTTGGTGACGCAGTGGCCGGGGACGTGGGGAGTTGGCCGACGGGGTTCAGCAGGGCGCGGGCATGGGTTGTCAGCAAAGTCACAGCGTCGTCGGCGCCAGGTTTTCCGGCATCCGGCCCAGGGGCGTCAGCCAGCGCAACGGCCGAAGCACGGAGCAGCAGGGTGTCTTCCAACGCCGCAAGGCGGGCATTTTCGGAGAAGGAACGTGGTGGGGGAGTCCCGGAATCACGCGGAATAAGCACCATGCCGGTGCCAACTACCAGCAGGGCCACCACGGAAACGAGCACGAGCCGGCCCCATGCTGGTACTCGTCGCTTTTTGGTTCTCTGCTCGTCCACAACAGACCATGGTGTCATGTGGGCGGCGAAGTCCGTGCACGCAAGTTCCCGCGAAAATCGTTAGGCTAGTAGTCACAACAACATCTATCGGGAGGCGGCGGGCAACGTGAGTGACTCGGAAGCCACGACTTCACCGGACCGTTCTGAATCGAACTCAACGGCCACCATCCACAACCCGGAAGAGAGCAGGCTTAAAGCGCTGCTCGAACCGGCCGTCCTTGCCAGCAGGCTCTACCTCGAGGATGTTTCCATCCACGTGGCCGGCTCACACCGGACGGTCCATGTCGTCGTGGACCTGCCGCAGGAGGAGACCGGAGGCGTCAGTCTTGACGCCATAGCCGACGTCTCGCGCGGACTGTCCGATATTCTGGACAACGATCCCCAGGACGACGGCCGCCCGTATGACCTTGAGGTCTCCTCGCCCGGAGTCGGGCGTCCCCTGACGGAACCGCGCCATTGGCACCGTGCCCGCGGACGCATGGTCAGGGTCAACGTCATCCAGGGCGACAACCTCCTGGGCCGGATCGCATCAGTGGGCGATGACGGCGTGACGCTGATCCCGGAGCACGAGGTCAAGAAGGGCATGAAGCCCAAGCAGGGCGACCCCATCACTATTCCTTTCGACAGGATCCGCCAAGGAAAAGTCGAGATTGAATTCAGCCACCTCCACGAGGCTGCGCTGGAAGACGAACACAATGGACCTTCCGAGGAGGCCTAATGGATATTGACATGAGCGCACTGAGACTCCTGGAGCGTGAGCGTGAAATCCCGCTGGATCTCCTGATTCCCACCATCGAGCAGGCTTTGCTGGTGGCGTACCACAAGACGCCTGGCGCCTTTGAAAAGGCCCGCGCTGAGCTGGATCGCAAGAGCGGCCACGTCACCATCTGGGCCACGGAAATCGACGATGACGGCGAGCCGATCGGCGAGTTCGAGGACACCCCTGCCGGTTTCGGCCGTATCGCCGCGAGCACGGCACGGCAGATCATCCTGCAGCGCCTTCGCGACGTCGAGGATGACAACGTGCTGGGCGAATTCAAGGGCCGTGAAGGCGAACTTGTCGCCGGCATGATCCAGCAGGGAAACAACCCCCACATGATCCAGGTCAACCTTGGAGCTGTCGAGGCCCTGCTGCCGCCGCCCGAGCAGGTTCCCGGCGAGAAGTACCTCCACGGCAGCCGCCTGCGCGCCTTCGTGGTGGACGTCCACCGTGGCGCCAAAGGCCCGTCCATCACGCTGTCCCGTTCGCACCCGGGCCTGGTCCGTAAACTCTTCGAAATGGAAGTTCCGGAGATCGCGGACCACTCCGTGGAGATCGTCGCGCTTGCCCGCGAAGCCGGCCACCGTACCAAGATTGCCGTCAAGGCAAACATCCCCGGCGTCAATGCCAAGGGTGCCTGCATCGGTGAAATGGGTTCGCGTGTCCGTGCTGTCATGACCGAACTGAACGATGAAAAGATCGACATCGTCGACTTCAGCGACGACCCCGCGACGTTCATTGCCAACTCGTTGTCGCCGTCGCGAGTGAATTCCGTCACTATTACCGACGAGTCGACCCGCTCGGCGCGCGTAGTGGTACCGGATTACCAGCTTTCCCTGGCGATCGGCAAGGAAGGCCAGAACGCACGCCTTGCAGCCAAGCTGACTGGTTGGCGGATCGACATCGTCTCCGACGCAGCACCGGCCAAGGCCGAATAGCGTCCCAGTCGGGGTCGGCTTAACGCCGCGCTGGCGGTGTGCCCGGTTTCGGGAGTCCGGAGCCGGGGGCTAGACTAGATGGAACCGGGCTTACGTCCGGTATCCGCGCGCCTTGGCGTGCCTCAGCTGCATTCGCAGGACCGGGGCCCGTCGGGTGCCAGTAGCGTAAGGCAGGTTGGACACATCGTGGCTGAACTGCTTGAGCACGGCCATGGGCCTGTTCGCACGTGTATCGGATGCCGGAAGCAAGGCTCCCGGTCTGAGCTTGTCCGGCTGGTCGCCCAAGGCGCCAGTTCGTCCACCGTAGTGGTGGATGAACGACGCCGGATGGCCGGCAGGGGTGCGTGGCTGCACCCCAGCGAAAAGTGCTTGGCATTGGCGATCAAGCGGCGCGCTTTCGGAAGGGCCCTTGCGGGCGCTACCGAGACAACCGCCGTCGAACGCTACCTGATGCCGGGCGCGCCACTCGTGGAGGCCCACACTTCCACTGGCAAACCGTCCAAACCTGAAAGCGGGTCAGAAAACTGATGGAAACCCGATGAGTTCCCAGCGATGAGTGCGTAACGATGACAACTTTGTTGCGCTCTGCAATGGGCCTTTCCGCCGTGCAAACGGCTGAGGCCCGCATAAAGAAGTAGACGGTTCGTGCCTGGCTCGGTGCGGACCGAGACAGGAGAAATGTGGCCAAGGTCCGCGTACATGAGCTCGCCAAAGAGCTCGGTATTACTTCCAAAGATGCAGTGACAAAACTGCAGGAATTGGGCGAATTCGTTCGCTCCGCCTCTTCCACCATTGAGGCCCCCGTCGTGAAGAAGCTTCGCGACGCCTACCCGGGTGCCGGCGCTGCAAAGTCCGCCGCCCCCGCAGCCGCTCCCGCGGCAACCCGTCCCGCAGCATCCCGCCCGGCCGCCCCGGCACCGGGCCCGGCGGCACCGAAGGCTCCGGCCCCGGCGCCTGCTGCTCCGTCGTCGGCAACCCCGTCGTCAGCAACCCCGGCACCGGCCGCTCCGGCTCCGGCGGCACCTGCTCCGGCAGCCCCGGCAGCGCCTGCTGCTTCCAACCCGGTTTCGGCCAAGCCCGGTGCCCGTCCTGCCCCCAAGGCAGAGACCCCGGCTCCGGCACGCCAAGGCGGCCAGGCTCCTCGTCCCGGCGGTCCCCGCCCGGGCAACAACCCGTTTGCTACGTCCCAGGGCATGCCCCGTGGCCGTGGTGGCGATGGAGACCGTCCGCCGCGTCCGGGTAACAACCCGTTTGCTCCGTCGCAGGGCATGCCCCGTGGCGAGCGTCGCAACGACGGCGAACGTCCCGGTGGTCCCCGTCCCGCAGCTGGTGCCGGTGGACCCCGTCCCGCAGCAGGCACTGGCGGTCCCCGTCCGGGCGCCCCGCGTCCGGGTGCACCCCGTCCGGGCGCTCCGCGTCCCGCCGGTGGTCCCGGTGGCGGAAACCGTCCTACTCCGGGCATGATGCCCAACCGCACTGAGCGTCCGGCTCCGGGTGGCGCAGGCCGTCCCGGTGGCGCAGGCCGTCCTGGTGGCGGACCGGGTCGTCCCGGTGGCGCACCAGGTGCAGGTACCGGTGGCGGAGCTCCCGCCGGCGGTGGCTTTGGCAAGGGTGGCCGCGGTCGCGGTGGTACCCAGGGTGCCTTCGGCAAGGGCGGCGCCGGTCGTGGCAAGCAGCGCAAGTCGAAGCGGGCAAAGCGCCAGGAACTGGAGCAGATGAGTGCTCCGTCGCTGGGTGGCGTATCGGTACCCCGCGGCGATGGCGAGACCATCATCCGCTTGCGTCGTGGCTCGTCCATCACGGACTTCGCCGAGAAGATCGATGCGAACCCCGCGTCGCTGGTAACCGTTCTGTTCCACCTCGGTGAAATGGCTACGGCTACGCAGTCCCTCGACGAAGACACCTTTGGCCTGCTTGGCGCCGAACTTGGCTACAAGCTCCAGGTTGTTTCGCCGGAAGACGAAGAGCGCGAGCTCCTCGACCAGTTCGACATCAACATCCAGGACGAGCTCGACGCCGAAGGCGACGACGTCCTGGAGCCCCGCGCACCGGTTGTCACCGTCATGGGCCACGTTGACCACGGTAAGACCCGCCTGCTTGACGCGATCCGCAACTCCAACGTTGTGGCCGGCGAGCATGGTGGAATCACCCAGCACATCGGTGCTTACCAGATCAGCCACGTCCACGAGGGCAACGCCCGCGACATCACCTTCATTGACACCCCCGGTCACGAGGCCTTCACGGCCATGCGTGCACGTGGTGCCAAGGTCACTGACATCGCGATCCTGGTTGTCGCAGCTGATGACGGCGTCATGCCGCAGACAGTGGAAGCGCTCAACCACGCCCAGGCAGCCAACGTACCGATCGTTGTCGCAGTGAACAAGATCGACAAGGAAGGCGCCAACCCTGACAAGGTCAAGGGCCAGCTGACCGAGTACGGCCTGGTTCCCGAAGAATACGGTGGCGACACCATGTTCGTTGAGGTCTCTGCCCGCCAGAACCTCAACATCGACGAACTGATCGACGCCGTCCTGCTGACGGCCGATGCTGCCCTGGACCTGCGCGCCAACCCGGACAAGGACGCTCGAGGCATTGCCATCGAAGCGAACCTGGACAAGGGCCGCGGTGCTGTTGCTACCGTCCTGGTCCAGTCCGGTACCTTGGCGGTTGGCGACACGATCGTGGCCGGAACGGCTCACGGCCGCGTCCGCGCCATGTTCGACGAGAACGGCGAGGCACTCGATGTCGCACTGCCGTCCCGTCCGGTCCAGGTCCTTGGCCTGTCCAACGTGCCGCGTGCAGGTGACACCTTCCTGGTGACTCCTGACGAGCGTACGGCCCGCCAGATCGCCGAAAAGCGTGAAGCAGCAGACCGCAACGCCGCGCTGGCCAAGCGTCGCAAGCGCATCAGCCTGGAAGACTTCGACCAGGCCGTTGCCGAAGGCAAGATCGACACCCTCAACCTCATCCTCAAGGGTGACGTGTCCGGTGCCGTGGAAGCCCTCGAAGACGCCTTGCTCAAGATCGACGTCGGAGACGACGACGTTCAGCTCCGTGTCATCCACCGCGGTGTGGGTGCCATCACGCAGAACGACGTCAACCTGGCCACGGTGGACAACGCCATCATCATCGGCTTCAACGTCAAGCCGGCGGAGCGCGTTGCGGAACTGGCTGACCGTGAAGGCGTGGATATGCGCTTCTACTCGGTCATCTACGCTGCGATCGACGACATCGAGATGGCCCTCAAGGGCATGCTCAAGCCGGAGTACGAGGAAGTCCAGCTCGGTACCGCCGAGGTCCGCGAAGTCTTCCGTTCCTCCAAGTTCGGCAACATCGCAGGTTCGATCGTCCGCACGGGCATCATCCGCCGTAACTCCAAGGCACGTGTCAGTCGCGACGGCAAGGTCATCGGTGACAACCTCACCGTTGAGACGCTCAAGCGCTTCAAGGATGACGCCACCGAAGTCCGCACCGACTTCGAGTGTGGTATCGGTCTTGGTTCCTTCAACGACATCAGCGAAGGCGACATCATCGAGACCTTCGAGATGCGCGAAAAGCCGCGCGTCTAGGTTCCATGTGGAGCGGGTCCGTCGGGTAGCCCCGGCGGACCCGTTCCGTACCCGTTTCTACTTTCCAGGAGGAAGTCATGGCTGATCCCGCACGCGCCGCCAAATTGGCACAGCGGATAAAGGTCGTCGTCGCTGAGGCCCTCGGTCGCCGGGTCAAGGATCCGCGCGTCGAGTCCATTACGGTCACCGACGCCCGCGTCACCAACGACCTTCAGCACGCAACCATCTACTACACCGTCTTTGGCGATGAAGTGGCCCACACCGACGCCGCCAAGGCGCTGGAGAAGGCCAAGGGTGTGCTGCGCCAGGAAGTTGGCCGCAACATCACCGTCCGGCTGACCCCGACTCTTGAGTTCGTCGCGGACCAGATTCCGGTCAACGCCTCGAACCTTGAGGAACTGTTGCGCGAGGCCAAGCGCCGCGACGCCGAGGTTGCTGCCTTGGCGGCCGGCGCCAAGCCGGCAGGCGAGGCCGATCCGTACAAGAGCGACACTCCGGCTGACATCGACGAAGACGACTTCGACGAAGAGGACATCGACCTCTCCGGCGACGACGAACTCGACGAAGACGCCAATCGCTAAGACCTCAAAGTTTTTGTTCAGATAATGCTCCTAAGAGACGCTCTTAGGGGCATTATCTGTTTACAAACTGGTTAGGATCGGAGCATGTCGGCGCACGATGCTCAGCAGCGGGATGAATATTTGAACCGGGCCATTCGCTTGGCGGTACAAAACGTTTCCGACGGCGGCGGCCCTTTCGGCGCCGTCGTGGTCACCGCGGACGGAACCGTCCATGAGGGGGTCAACCGGGTTACACGCGACCACGATCCCACGGCGCACGCGGAAGTGGTGGCCATTCGTCGTGCGGCTGCCGAGCTGAGGAAGTTCGACCTCACCGGTTCCGTTCTCTACGCAAGCTGCGAGCCTTGTCCGTTGTGCCTGTCGGCGACGCTTTGGGCCAGGATCGGACGCGTCTACTTTGCCGCGGACCGGCACGGCGCGGCGCGGGCCGGCTTCGACGACGCGGTGTTCTATGAGTACTTCGCCGGCAGCAGGCCGGAACTGCTGCCCGTGGAGCACGCCCAGTTGGCAGCGGCGGAGGACCCGTTCGAGGCCTGGAAGCACCATACGCGCCGGACGTCGTACTAGGTCCGGCGGCAGCTAAACCTTCGCTGGAAGGCGATTGACGCCGTCGAGCAGGTCCTGGTGACCGCCACAAAGGGCGATCCTGATCCAGCCCTCGCCGATCGACCCGAACGCCGTGCCCGGCGCGAACGAGACTCCCGATTCCGCCAGGAACTTGCGCACCCACGTGCGGACGTCCCCGCCGCTTACGTGCGAGACGTCGGCCCAGAGATAGAACGCGCCCTGTGCCCCGAGGAACGGAATACCCTTGGCTTCCAGCACGGCCGAGGCCGCGTCGCGGTTGTTCCGGTAATGATCGCGGGCCTGGTAAACGTAGTCCTGGGGCCCGGTCGATGCGGCCAGCGCAGCGTACTGCGAGGGTGACGCGACGCAGGAGACGATCGATTCCATGACGTTGTTCATCTTCTGCTCAATCCCCGGAGGGCAGATCAACGCCCCGATGCGCAGGCCTGTCAGTCCGTACGTCTTGGACAGCGTCAACGAGGTGAACACGCGGGCTTCCCCTGGGACGTTGCTGTCGAAGCGCGCTGGGCTGACGTGCGGGACATCGAAGGTGAAGGCTTCGTAGCATTCGTCCGAGATGATCCAGAGGTCGTGCCGGACGGCCAGTTCCACCAATTCCCGGGTGGCTTCTTCACTGATGACCGCCCCTAACGGGTTGGACGGCGAGTTCAGCACGAGGACACGGGTCCGGGGCGTGATGAGTGCTTCGATGTCCTCGATGTGCGGCTGGAAGTCGTTCTTGGGATACAACGGATACTGTACGGGCACGGCGTGAAGCAGCCGGCTGGTCATGGCAAACGTGGGGTAGCCGGGGTTTGGGATGAGGATCTCGTCGCCGGGGGAGAGGAGAAGGCTCATGGCGAAATGCAGGCCTTGCTGGGCGCCGTCCACCACATAAACCCGTTCAGCACCGATCCCTACGCCCTGCTGTTCGCGGAAGCGGGCGGCGAACGCTTCCCGGAGAGCGGGTATCCCCGCGTTGGGTGTGTAGTTGGTCTCATCCCGGTCCAGGCAGGCAATGCCGGCGTCGAGGACGTGCCGTGGCAGCGCAAACCCCGGTTCGCCGATGCTCAGGACGATCGCGCCGGGGGTGGCCCACGCGGCCTCGGTGATTTCGCGGATCTGGTTCACGGGGACGTCACGGACGTGCAAGGCAAGCTCAGGCATGGGAGCCATCCTAGCCACCCATATACTGGTAAGCGTGCTTTCTGGACTGGTAATCGTTGACAAACCGCAGGGATGGACCAGCCACGATGTGGTTGGCCGGATGCGGCGGCTGGCTGGTACCCGGAAAGTGGGGCATGCGGGGACGCTGGATCCCATGGCCACCGGCGTCCTGGTGCTTGGCATCAATAAGGCGACGCGCCTGCTGACGTACATCGTGGGCACCTCCAAGACTTATACGGCCACCATCAGGCTCGGTGAAACCACCATCACGGACGACGCCGAGGGCGACGTTACGGAGGCCCGGAGTGCCGCGGACGTCACCGATGACGCCATCGCGGCCGGGGTTGCCGCGCTCACTGGCCCTATCCAGCAGGTGCCCAGCAGCGTGAGCGCCATCAAGGTCAACGGCGAACGCTCCTACGCCCGGGTCCGCTCCGGGGAGGAAGTGAAGCTCGCAGCGCGCCCCGTGACGATCCACCGCTTCGAGGTGCACGCGATCAACAGGCTCGACGGCGGCAGGGTAGTTGACGTGGACGTCACCGTGGAGTGTTCTTCCGGGACATACATCCGGGCCCTGGCCCGCGACCTTGGAAACGGTTTGGGCGTCGGCGGCCACCTCACGGCCCTGCGTCGGACGCAGGTGGGGCCGTATACGCTCGAGCAGGCAAGGACCCTGGAGGAACTGGCCGAAGAGCTCAAGGTGCTGGACATGTCCCTCGCTGCCCGCTCCTTGATGCCAAACCGCGAGCTCAGCGAGGACGAAACAACGGAGATCTCGTTCGGCCGCCGCATCGCCGCGGGGCCGGGAGCAGGCACCGAGGAGGCTGCCACGGCAGAAAATCCCGCAGCTGCCTTCGCACCATCGGGGGAATTGGTGGCGTTGCTGGCTGACACCGGGAGCTTTGCCAAGCCCGTGTTGGTGTTCGCTCCGGGAACCGGTTCGGGGGAGGCGAAGTAGCCATGGACGGATATTTCTATGCCCTCCTGATTATCGGACTGGTTTCGACCATCATGTGCGTGGTGGCCGGGCTGATGAAAAAGGCCCCGAATGATCCCACCATCTACTCGGTACTCGCCGTTGAACTGGTCCTGGTGGTGTACCTGGTAGGTTCCATCATCCGGGTTGCCTTGGGCGAGCAGATTGCCGGGGAAGCCTGGGAATTCTGGGGCTACCTGATCACGGCGCTCATGATCCCGCTGGGTGCGGTGTACTGGGCCATCCTCGAACGCACCCGCTGGAGCAACTTCGTCCTCGCTGCGGTAGGCGTCACGGTCCTCGTCATGGGCGCACGCATGAACCAGATTTGGTACTGACCTTGAAAGAAGAACCCATCGTGACTGGAACTGAGACCAATCCGGCAACCCCGCAGCCGAAGAAGGATACCCGGAACACCGGGCCTGGCCGCCTCCTGATCGCGGTGTACGCCGTTTTCGCCCTCTCCGCGACCGCGCGTGCCGGCTATCAGATCGCTACGAAGTTCGCCGAAGCACCGCTGGCGCATATCCTCTCGGCCTTTGCCGCCGTCGTCTATATTGTGGCGACCATCTCGCTGGCCAAGCCGGGCCGCACGTGGTTCAAGGTCTCAGTGGCCGCCGTGCTGACGGAGCTCATCGGCGTGCTGGTGGTGGGCGCCATCAGCCTCTTCGACCCCGTGGCGTTCCCGCACGATACCGTGTGGTCGCTGTTCGGCCGCGGTTACGGTTTCGTCCCGCTTGTCCTGCCCATCCTTGGCCTCCTGTGGCTGAACAAGCGCCGCCCGTCCTGAGCCAACCGCCCTTGCGGGTAACCTTAGAATGTTCCGGCGCCGGGAGGTTGCCGGGCGCACCGAACATCTGCAGTAAAAGGCGAGGTTGATGGTCCACATCTGGAACGATCCCACCGAAGTCCCCAAGGACTTCGGACCTACTGTCGTTACCATTGGGAACTTTGACGGCGTCCATCGCGGGCACCAGCATGTCCTGTCGCAGCTGACGGGCACCGCCAAGCGGCACAACATTCCGTCGGTTGCCGTGACTTTTGATCCGCATCCGGCCCAGGTCCACAGGCCCGATTCCGCTCCCGAGCTGATCATGGGCCTCCAGGACAAGCTCGACGCCCTCGGGGACACCGGCGTCGATGCCGTGCTGGTCATGAAGTACACCCTGGACCTGGCGGCGATGACACCGGTCGAGTTCGTCCGCGATGTCATCCTTGACGGACTTCACGCCGCGCACGTCGTCGTAGGCCACGACCTCCGCTTTGGTGCCGGGAACGTGGGGGATGTGGTCACCATGCAGCAACTGGGCGAGGAGCTTGGGTTCGGCGTGCAGGTGGTCAACGAGTACGGAGCCGGAGGCTCTCCGGTACACGACGACGGCGACGCTGACCGCCGCTGTTCCTCCACTTGGGTGCGGGAAGCCCTGTCCGAAGGCGACGTCGTGACCGCTGCCGCTGTGCTTGGCCGCCCGCACCGCATGCGCGGCGAAGTGGTGCACGGCGCAGCCCGCGGACGCGATCTCGGTTTTCCCACAGCCAACCTCGCCCACGACTCCACGGGGTATGTTCCGGCGGACGGCATTTATGCAGGGTGGTTGATCGACCAGTCCGGCACACGGTGGCCCGCCGCTATTTCCGTTGGTTCCAACCCCACCTTCGACGGCGTGAGCCGCCAGGTGGAGGCCCACGTGATCGATCGTCCCGAGGAAAAAGTGGAGGACTTCGACCTCTACGGGCAGACCGTTGCTGTCGAATTCACGCAGCGCCTGCGCGGCATGGTTGCCTACCGTGGACCTGAAGCCCTGGTGGAGCAAATGTGCCTGGACGTAGCCCAGGCGCACGAACTGCTGACCCGGCGCTAGGCGGATTTCGACAACACTGCTGACCTGCCGGTAAACTGGTGAATGGATCCGGCCGCAGTCCGTGGCAGCTGGACCTGTTTTTGTGTGCGGCAACGCACCAAAGGCAACCCGTCAGCGAGGCGCTGCACCGGGACGCACGGCACAACTCTAGGAGTTCACGTGGCACTTGACGCCGCTGTAAAGCAGTCCATCATCAAGGAATACGCAACCTCTGAAGGCGACACCGGTTCGCCCGAGGTCCAGGTTGCAGTTCTGACCCAGCGGATCAAGGATCTGACTGAGCACATGAAGGAGCACAAGCACGACTTCCACACCCAGCGCGGTTTGCTGGCCATGGTTGGTCGTCGCAAGCGCATGCTTTCCTACCTGAAGAACACTGACATCGCCCGCTACCGTTCGCTCATCGAGCGCCTCGGCCTGCGCCGCTAGTCTGCCTTTAGGGGCGGCCCGCTCCTTTCCGGAACGGGCCGCCTTCTTCACCAACAACTAAAAACAGGAATCAACCGCATCGCGCATTCGCGGTCCTCGGTAGTGATTCCCGGGAAGCTCATCTGTGGTGATGAGGCCCGTGGATCTCGATCGATGACCGGGTGTCGTACAGGCCAGGAAAAAAGAAGAGGCCTGGGTTGATGCGGCGGACTTCCGCTAACAGAAACGGAGGTGACTCTCTATGGAGGGTCCCGAAATCCAGTTCTCCGAAGCCATTATCGACAACGGCCGTTTTGGCAAGCGCGTCATTCGCTTCGAAACCGGCCGCCTTGCCAAGCAGGCAGCCGGCGCCTCGATGGTCTACATCGACGAAGACACCGCACTGCTCTCCGCAACCACCGCCGGCAAGCAGCCGCGCGAAGGTTTCGACTTCTTCCCCCTGACGGTTGACGTTGAAGAGCGCATGTACGCAGCCGGCCGTATCCCGGGATCGTTCTTCCGCCGCGAAGGCCGCCCGTCCACGGAAGCCATCCTGGCCTGCCGCCTCATGGACCGTCCGCTGCGCCCCGCGTTCGTCAAGGGCCTGCGCAACGAAGTCCAGATCGTCGTTACTGTCCTGGCGATCAACCCGGACGAGCTCTACGACGTCGTCGCCATCAACGCGTCCTCGATGTCCACGCAGCTTTCCGGCCTCCCGTTCTCCGGCCCGATCGGTGGCGTCCGCGTCGCCCTCATCGCCGACGAACACGGTTCGCAGTGGGTCGCTTTCCCCAAGCACTCCCAGCTTGAGAACGCCGTCTTCAACATGGTTGTTGCCGGCCGCATTGCCGGTGACGACGTCGCCATCATGATGGTGGAAGCCGAAGCCACCGACAACTCCTGGAACCTCATCAAGGAACAGGGCGCAACAGCTCCTACCGAAGAGGTTGTTTCCGAGGGCCTCGAGGCTGCCAAGCCGTTCATCAAGGCACTCTGCGAAGCACAGGCAGACCTGGCGGCACGCGCCGCCAAGCCGACCGTCGAGTTCCCGGTCTTCCTTGACTATCAGGACGACGTCTACGCAGCTGTTGAAGCCGCTGCCGCTGACAAGCTGGCCAAGGTCTTCCAGATCGCTGACAAGCAGGAGCGCGACGCCGCTTCCGACGAACTCAAGGACGAAGTCCTGGGCTCACTTGCGGGCGAGTTCGAGGGCCGCGAGAAGGAACTCTCCGCAGCGTTCCGCTCGGTCACCAAGCACGTCGTGCGCCAGCGCATCCTCAAGGACCAGGTCCGCATCGACGGCCGTGGCCTGACGGACATCCGCCAGCTGACCGCAGAGGTAGAGGTTCTGCCCCGCGTTCATGGTTCGGCCATCTTCGAGCGCGGCGAGACCCAGATCATGGGTGTCACCACGCTGAACATGCTCAAGATGGAGCAGCAGATCGACTCGTTGTCGCCGGTAACGCGCAAGCGCTACATGCACAACTACAACTTCCCGCCGTACTCCACCGGTGAGACCGGCCGCGTCGGATCCCCGAAGCGCCGCGAAATCGGCCACGGTGCCCTCGCAGAGCGCGCCCTGGTTCCGGTTCTGCCCAGCCGTGAAGAATTCCCGTACGCCATCCGCCAGGTATCCGAGGCCCTCGGTTCCAACGGTTCGACGTCCATGGGTTCGGTGTGTGCCTCGACGCTCTCCATGCTCAACGCCGGTGTGCCGCTGAAGGCAGCTGTTGCCGGTATCGCCATGGGCCTGGTTTCCGACCAGGTTGACGGCCAGACCCGTTACGCAGCACTGACTGACATCCTCGGCGCCGAAGACGCTTTCGGCGACATGGACTTCAAGGTTGCCGGTACGTCCGAGTTCGTCACAGCCATCCAGCTGGACACCAAGCTCGACGGCATCCCCGCGTCCGTGCTGGCAGCAGCACTGAAGCAGGCCCGCGAAGCCCGCCTCCACATCCTCGAGGTCATCAACGCAGCGATCGACACCCCGGATGAGCTCTCCGAGTTCGCCCCGCGCGTCATCGCCGTCAAGATCCCCGTGGACAAGATCGGCGAGGTCATCGGCCCCAAGGGCAAGATGATCAACCAGATCCAGGAAGACACGGGCGCGGACATCTCCATCGAAGATGACGGCACGGTCTACATTGGCGCCACCAACGGCCCGTCTGCCGACGCAGCACGTTCCGCCATCAACGCCATCGCCAACCCGCAGGTTCCGGAAATCGGTGAGCGCTACCTGGGTACGGTCGTCAAGACCACCACCTTCGGCGCCTTCGTCTCCCTGACGCCGGGCAAGGACGGCCTGCTGCACATCTCCGAGCTCCGCAAGCTGGCCAACGGCAAGCGCGTGGATAACGTTGATGACGTCGTCTCCGTGGGCCAGAAGGTACAGGTCGAGATCACCAAGATCGACGACCGTGGAAAGCTCTCCCTCTCGCCGGTTGTTGCCGACGAAGAAGGCGCAGCTTCCGAGGACGCTCCGGCCGAGGTCGTTGAAGAGTCTGCAGAGTAGTCTGTAAGCAGTACACCCGGCGGGGCCGGTGGGCTTGAAAAAGCTCCACCGGCCCTTCCGGCCTTAACCCTGAAAGGCCTTAATGACTGTCGTACCCTTGCCGCTGGAGCAAACCCTTCCCGGCGGCGAACTGATCCATGGTGCAGAGGGCGGTTCCGTCGTGCGGCGCTCCGTGCTTCCCGGCGGCGTGCGCGTCCTGACCGAGGCGATGCCCGGGCAGCGTTCGGCCACCATAGGTTTCTGGGTGGCAGTGGGTTCGCGCGACGAAGCGGACGGCCAGCATGGTTCCACACACTTCCTTGAACACCTGCTGTTCAAGGGCACCAAGAGGCGCACAGCGCTGGAGATAGCGTCTGCGTTCGACGAGGTAGGCGGCGAATCCAACGCAGCCACCGCCAAGGAAAGCACCTGCTACTTCGCACGGGTCCTCGATACGGATCTTCCCATGGCCATTGATGTCATTGCCGATATGATCACCGGCGCTGTCCTTGACCCTGCCGAACTGGAGCAGGAACGCGACGTCATCCTCGAGGAAATCGCCATGGACAGCGACGACCCCACCGATGTGGCGCACGAGAAATTCGTGGCAGCAGTGCTCGGCAGCCACCCGCTGGCCCGGCCGATCGGCGGAACACCGGATGCGATCAAGGCTGTGGCAAGGGACTCGGTGTGGGAGCACTACCAGCGCTACTACCGCCCCGAGGAACTGGTCATCACCGCAGCGGGCGGCCTGGACCACGACGTCGTCTGTGAACTTGTCCTTGATGCGTTGAAAGCTGCCGGTTGGCAGCTGGATTCCGGTGCAGCGCCCGTGGAACGCCGTGGGACGGAGCGTGCCGTCATTACAGGCACCGCCGGCCTCCACGTCGTGAAGCGTCCTGTGGAGCAGGCAAACATCATCATGGGTTGCCCGACGATCGTCGCCACGGATGACCGCCGCTTCGTCATGAGCGTGCTCAACGCAGTCCTGGGCGGTGGCATGTCCTCCAGGCTCTTCCAGGAGATCCGCGAGAAGCGGGGCCTGGTCTACTCCACGTACTCCTTCACCGCCGCTTACGCCGACGCCGGGTACTTCGGCATGTACGCCGGCTGCACCCCGTCCAAGGTCCGCCAGGTGCTGGAACTGCTGGGCGTGGAGCTGGATAAGCTCGCCAAGGACGGCATTACCGAAGAAGAGCTCAGGAAGGCCGTGGGCCAGCTCAGCGGTGGCATCGTGTTGGCCCTTGAGGACACGGGCTCACGGATGTCCAGGTTGGGCCGGGCGGAACTGGTGTCCGGAGAGTTCCAGGACATCGATGAGACCTTGGCCCGGATCCAGGCCGTCACTGTGGGCGACGTCCAGGAGCTCGCCCGCGAACTCGCGGCCGCTCCGCGCACCATCACGGTGGTAGGCCCCTTTGAGGAAACCGAGACGTTCGGCCTCTGACTCAAGACAGATTCCGACTCTGGACTCGCACACTCCCGGCAGGGCAGCATGATCACACAGTGATGATGCTGCCCTGTTGACGTTGGAGATGTGATGGAACTGCCCCCACGCGGCCACGCCGCGGAGATGCTGCAGGATTTCCTTGGCCATTGGCGTGGAGTCACGGAGATCGCCCCATCACCGTGGGGGAGTGCGCGGACTGCCGAGGCCGAAGTGGTGTTCAGCAGGGCCGCCAGCGGCTACGCCGTCGTGCAGAGTTACCGGCACCGCGAAGCGGATGGGACACACTTCGAAGGGCATGGCATGTTCACTGTGGACCGCGAACACGGTGACACGCTTTGGTACTACGTGGACAGCATGGGCCGGCCGCCGTCCAGTCCCGTCAGGGGTTCGTGGAACGCAGGCATTCTGACGCTGGACCGGCGCACGGACGACGGCGTGGCCAGGCACACGTTCCGCGTCGAGGACGGGGTACTGGTGCACACAGCCGATCTGCGGCTCGAAGGAACATCGGGCTTCAGTCCGTTGCTGAAAAGCGTTTTCCGCAGGGTGTCAACGCCCGGCGCCTAGCCCCCGGCAAAAGGCGGCAGGACGTCGATGACGTCGTGCGGGCTCAGCGGGGCCGAACGGTCGCGCACAGCCACTTCGTTGCGGAGGAAGCTGCTGCGTGCAACGATGCGCGCGAGGGTCGGCGTGCCGTCCGGGGGCACGGGACGTTCGACGGCGAGGGCGGCTTCCAGCAGCGCCTCCAGGCTGGTGCCTTCCGGCAGGTGGTGGACTTCTTCTTCGACTCCTGCGGCCGAGCGTGCGGCAGCGAAGTAGCGGACAAGCATGGTTTCAGCCTCCGATTGCACTCATGCTGCGGTCCGGCTGGACGAAGTCCGCTGCGCCGAGACCGGTGTGGTCCATTCCGTGCGCCTTGGGCTTGACCCACATGGCGTCCTGCCACCGTTGCGCAAGTTCCTCGTCGGTGGCTCCTCCACGAAGGAGGCCCAGGAGGTCGAACTCCTCGCGGGAGAAGAGACAGCTCATGATCTTGCCTTCGGCGGTGATGCGCGTCCGCCGGCAGTCGGAGCAGAACGGCTCCGTGACCGAGGCGATGATGCCCACGGTACCGAGGACCGGACCGGTGGCAAGACCGGAAGCCGTATCCCGGCGTCGTACTTCAAAGCGTTCCGCGGGGGCGCCGTCCCGTTCGCGGGGGTCGTGGTCCAGGACGTAGTCGCGTGACAGCAGCGTGCGGATCTCGGCAGCCGTGATCATGTTGCGCCGGGTCCAGCCGTGATCGGCATCCAAGGGCATCTGCTCGATGAAGCGAAGTTCGTAACCGCGACCCAACGCCCAGGCCAGGAGGTCCGGCGATTCGGCGTCGTTGATGCCGCGCATCAGCACGGCGTTCAGTTTCACGGGGCCCAGGCCGGCCGCCCAGGCAGCATCGACGCCGGCCAGGACGCGATCCAGGAATGGACGGCGGGTGAGCTTGGTGAACGTTTCTTCGTGAAGGGAATCCAGCGAGACGTTGATCCGGGTGAGCCCTGCGGCCTTCAACGCTGCGGCTTTCTTGTCCAGCCCGACGCCGTTGGTGGTCATGGAGATGGGGAGGTCGGGATGATTGCTTCGAATGCCGGAGATAATGTCCACCAGGTCGGCGCGCAC
The DNA here is from genome assembly GCF_024608385.1 of Paenarthrobacter sp. UW852. NCBI lineage: Bacteria > Bacillati > Actinomycetota > Actinomycetes > Micrococcales > Micrococcaceae > Paenarthrobacter > Paenarthrobacter sp. UW852. The sequence continues at coordinate 77,470 of NZ_JAMSGY010000012.1, read as the reverse complement.
CAAGGGCTCACCGCCGGTAAGGCGGAGTTCCCGCACACCCAGGGCCGTGACCCCGACTTGCACAATGCGGATGATTTCATCCTTGGTCATTACGGCCTGCTTGGACAACCACTCCAGGCCCTCGGCGGGCATGCAGTAGGTGCAGCGCAGGTTGCATTTGTCCGTCAGTGACAGGCGCATGTCCGTGGCGCGCCGCCCGTAACGGTCCCACAACCCTGCGGGCGTGCCCGCGGGACGCGGCGGCGGAACCCCCACGCCACTTTCCGTGCTGCCTGTGGCGGCACCCGACGGGGGCACCGGCATGCCCAGCTGAACAGTCATAAATTCAGGCTACGCCACCCCGGCCGGATCAGTGACACCAGTTACAGTCACAGAGTTCTTACGGATTCAATACGCTTCCCCCGCCGACGCCACGATCGGGTGCCGGGTGCCGCCGGCAAACCTATGCTGAAAGCGTGACCACAAATACGGCATCAGCAATGGACCCGGGAAACCGCCGGGTCCTCCTGGTAGAGGACGAACAGACCATCGCCGATGTTGTCCGCGACTACCTGCTGAAGGCAGGCTTCCAGGTGGACATGGCTGCGGATGGCTTCACCGCGCTCAAGGTTGCAGCGTCCCGGCAGCCGGACCTGGTGATCCTGGACCGCATGCTGCCCGGACTGGACGGTGTTGAGGTCTGCAGGCGGCTGCGCCAGACCATGAGCGTACCGGTCATCATGGTCACGGCCCTGGGAACCGAAGACGATCGGATCCTTGGCTTGGAGATGGGCGCCGACGACTACGTCACCAAGCCTTTCTCGCCCCGGGAACTTGTTCTTCGGGTCAAGTCGGTCCTCCGCCGCAGCGTCAAGGAGTTTGCCCCGGAACCATCGGTGGAGGCCGCCGGACTCGAACTCGATCCGGCGTCCAGGACGGTCACCCACAACGGCAACCCGTTGGCCCTGACGGTCCGTGAATTCGACCTCCTGGCGTTCCTGATGCGCAGGCCAAACCAGGTCTTTAGCCGCGAGGAACTGATCAAAGCCGTCTGGGGTTGGGACTTCGGAGACCTCTCCACCGTCACGGTGCATGTCCGGCGCTTGCGGGAGAAGATCGAAGCAAATCCCACCACGCCCGAACTGATCAAGACGGTCTGGGGCGTTGGTTACCGTTTCGATGACACAGGAGGTGGGCATGGGAGGCAGTGAACTGTGGACCATCCTCGCCTGGGTCCTGTTGTGGGCCGTCCTCATCGGTGCCACCACATTGGTGCTCCTCCGGTTGCTCCGCCGCGCCTCGGTGCTCACTCAGATTTTCCTGGTGGTGGTGGCAACCGTAGCTGTCTTGGTGGCCGGGATGGTCAGCGCCTTCAACGCCATGTTCATTTCCGCCAGGGACCTTGAGGTGATGTGGTACATCCTTGCCACCGCCTCGGCTGTTGCCGTTGCACTCTCCCTGATGCTCGGCGCGGGGGTGTCCCGTAACGCGGCACGGTTGGTGGATGCGGCCCGCAGGCTGGGGCGGGGCGAAACCCTGGACAACACCATGGAGGCCCGCCGGGGGAGGGCTCCCGCCGTGACCTCCGAGCTCGCCGAACTTGCGCAGGAACTGGAAGCAAGCAGCCGTAGCCTTGCCGAGTCCAGGGAACGCGAGGCCGCCATCGAAACGGCCAGGCGCGAACTCGTGTCCTGGATTTCGCACGACCTCCGCACACCGCTGGCCAGCATGCGCGCCATGACCGAAGCCTTGGAGGACGGCATGGCGGCCGATGTCCCCGGCTACTACCGGAAGATCATCGGGCAAACCGAACAAATGACGGCCATGGTCAATGACCTCCTGGAATTGTCCAAGATCCAGGCGGGCAGCCTGCAGCTTCGCGCCGAACCACTGGACCTCTACGACCTCGTCAGCGATGCCCTCTCGGACCTGGCCCCGTTGGCAGCGAAGCGGGGCATCAAGCTCGACGGCGGTGGGGACCGTGAGTGCATGGCCGTCGCCGACGGGCCAAGCCTGGCGCGGGCCATACGGAACATCCTTTTGAACGCCATCATCTACAGCCGTCCGGACAGCGACGTGCATGTGAGCGTCGGGCGGGACAACGGGAATGCCGTGGTCGCAGTACAGGACCAGTGCGGCGGTATCCCCGATGCCGACCTTCCCCACCTGTTTGAAACCGGCTGGCAGAAGAACCCGGCGCGCGGAACCACCGCGGAGTTGCAGGGGAGCTACAGCGGTGCCGGCATTGGCCTGAGCATGGTGGCCGGAATCGTCAAGGCCCACGGAGGAACGGTGGGCGTCACCAACCTCGACGGCGGTTGCCGCTTCGCGCTGTCGCTCCCCGCCGGATCCACCCGGGATGGCAGCCCGTCGGCCTCCGCCCTTACTTCAGTTGACAATCGCCCAGGAGGCGCATGATGGGCATGCCCAGCAGCATGAACAAACCCAGCCCGCACGTGGACCCACCGGATCCCGTAACGTCCCTGCCGCGACGAGGCCGTATGCGCCCCCGCCTGTGGGCTGCGGCGGCCGGTGTGGCCGCAGGGGCAGCCGGGATAGCAGCGGGGGAACTGACTGCGGGCCTGGCAAGCCCCCTGGTCTCTCCAGTGACCGCCCTGGGTGGCGCTGTCATCGATGCCGTGCCACCGGGCGTCAAGGACCTGGCCGTGGAATTGTTCGGCACGGCCGACAAGATCGTGCTCATCGCCTCCATCGGACTGGTCGCCGGGATCCTTGCCGCTCTGGCCGGAGTCCTGGAGCACCGCAGGACCGGATGGGGCCTGGCACTGGCAGGGCTGGCAGGCGCGGCGGGGCTGACCGCCGTCGTTACCCGCGCGCAAGCAGGACCGCAGGCTGCCCTCGCGCCCATCGTTGCGGCCGTGGTCACCATGCTGCTGTTGCGCACCCTGATCCGTAGATTGACCACCTGGGCCCCCTCCCGGGGGACACCCGGGCAGGACGAGGCGGATCCCGCGCCCTTGGCCCGGCGCAGCTTCCTCAACGCGCTCGCCGGGACGTCCATCGCCGCCGTCGTGGCCGGAACGGTGACCGCTGTCCTGACGCGTGCCACAGCGGCCGCATCTGGTTTCCGCAGTACTTTGAAGCTCCCACAGCCCACGACACCCCGCCAAGCCATCCCCAACGGCGCGGCACTGGCCGTGGACGGGATCAGCCCCCTGGTGACGCCCAATGCCGACTTCTACAGGATTGACACCGCCCTGACGGTTCCTGCCATCGACCCACCCTCGTGGAAGTTGAAGGTCACTGGAATGGTGGAGCGGGAAATCGAACTGGATTTCGCGACCCTCCTCACCAAGCCCATGACGGAGCGGCACATCACCATCGCCTGCGTGTCCAACAACGTCGGCGGAGACCTCATCGGCAACGCACTCTGGCTGGGCTGGCCGGTCCGCGAACTCCTAACCATGGCGGGTCCCAAAGCCGGCGCGGACATGGTGCTGTCCACCAGCAACGACGGCTGGACTGCCGGTACGCCCCTGGAGGCACTCACGGACGGCAGGGATGCACTGCTGGCCATTGGCATGAACGGTGAACCATTGCCGCTGGAGCACGGCTTCCCCGTACGCATGATCGTGCCCGGACTCTACGGATATGTGTCCGCCACCAAATGGCTGACCGAACTGAAAGTCACCCGGTTCGCCGACGACATCGGGTATTGGACCCCCCGCGGCTGGAGTGACCACGGACCCATCAAAACCCAATCGCGAATCGACGTACCCCGCAACGGCCGGACAGTTAAGGCAGGCAAGGTGCAGTTCGGCGGAGTGGCTTGGGCCCAGCATCGGGGCGTCAAACGGGTGGAGCTGCGCGTTAACCGGGGTCCGTGGCAACAAGCCACCCTGGGAAACGGTATCTCCACCGACACCTGGTACCAGTGGCAGCTCGGCATCGACCTCACAGCCGGCGACTACGAAGTCCAGGTGCGGGCCACGGATTCCACCGGTGAACCCCAGACAGAAGACAAGGCTCCCGTAGCTCCGGATGGTGCCACCGGCTACCACACAATCAGCGTCAAGGTGGCCTGAGGACCTAGTCTGGGTACGTCCGGGTAATTCCCGCACGTCAAAGTAGCCACACAGGAGGATGTCCGTGCCCCGATCTGTTGCAGCCCATCGGCAGGCCGTGGTGGAACTGCTGACCACTGCGAGGGCTGCCAAGGGCAACCTCCGCCTGCCCTTGCTCCAAGCACTGGGGCAAGCGCTCGCCGGTGACGTCTACGCACCCCTCTCACTGCCGCCGTTCCCCAACTCCCAAATGGACGGATTCGCCGTTCATTCAGAAGGGATTCCCGACGGCGGTGCGGAGCTCAGGGTCGCGGCGCCCGTCCCGGCAGGTGCCTCGCCAGCGCCACTGAAGGCCGGCTTCGCGGCCCCCATCATGACCGGTGCCATGATCCCGGAAGGGGCCGACGCCGTCGTGCCCATTGAAAAGGCAACGCCGAACGTCTTTCCCGAGCCGGCCGCCGAAGACGCTACCGTCCGGCTCCCACCGGTGGCTCCCGGAACCTATGTTCGACACAGCGGCAGCGACATCGAAACAGGCGGCTTGGCGCTGGCCGCCGGTACGCTCCTGGGGCCTGCCCAACTTGGCTTGCTTGCTGCCTTGGGCCTGGACACCGTGGAGGTCCGTGAACCATTCCGTGCGCTGCTGGTCACCACTGGTGATGAAGTGGTGGAACCCGGGCAGGAACTGGCGCCCGGCAAGATCTACGATTCCAACGGAACGCTCCTTGAAGCCTCCATGCGCCAAGCCGGCATGGACGTGACGCGGACGGGCATCTCCGACGACAACCCCGACACCCTCCTGTCAGTCCTCCACCGCTACACCCAGGATCCCCGGAACCCGGTGGACATCATCGTCACCACCGGTGGCGTGAGCAAAGGCGCCTACGAGGTAGTCCGCCAAGCGATGTCCGGCCAGCCAGTGGATTTCCTGCCGGTCGCCATGCAGCCGGGCGGTCCACAAGGCCTGGGAACCTTCGAGGGGACACCCTTCCTGGGCTTCCCCGGAAACCCCGTCAGCTGCCTCGTCTCCTTCGAGATGTTCCTCAGGCCCGCACTTTCCCAGGTCCAGGGAACACCAGCGACCCGGCCCGTGCAGATAGCCCGCCTCGCTGAGCCACTGACCTCACCGGACGGCAAACACCAGGTCCGACGCGGAAGCGTGGGCACGGACGGCATACTGCGCATGGAAGGCGGGGCCGGTTCCCACCTGGTGCACGCCCTGGCCCGCGCCAATGCCCTGGTCCAGATCCCCAGCGACGTCACGGAACTCGCCAAAGGGGACGAAGTGGAAGTATGGATGCTGTGAACCACACTCCCGAAAACCCAGCAGGCCTGACGCATCTCAGGCAAGACGGCACCGCACAGATGGTGGACGTCTCCGAGAAAGCCGTAACCACGCGTGAGGCCACCGCCACGGCTACTGTCCGCAGCACCGCCGAAGTCCTGGCCCTGCTGGGTGCCGGCGAACTTCCCAAGGGCGACGCCCTCGCCGTGGCGAGGGTAGCGGGGATCATGGCGGCAAAGAAGACCCCCGAACTGATTCCGCTATGCCATCCCTTGCCGATCTCCAAGGTCACCGTGGACTTTGAGCTGGGTGCGGACTCCGTGGGAGTCCTGGCAACGGTCAAGACCCGGGGCGTCACCGGCGTCGAAATGGAAGCCCTGACTGCCGCGTCGGTTGCGGCGCTCAGCGTCTACGACATGATCAAGGCCGTCGACAAGCATGCCGTCCTGGACGATATCCGGGTGCTCGCCAAGAGTGGCGGAAAAAGCGGCGACTGGGACGTTTCCTCCGAACCACGGCACGGGGAGGCCGGGGCATGAGTGCCTGCGAGCCCAACGCGCACGGACCGCGGAAGGCCGGCGTCGTGATCGCGTCCACCCGTGCCGCCGCAGGAATCTACACGGACGAGACCGGGCCGATCATCCTGGACTGGCTGAACGAGCACGGATTCGACACTTTTCCCACCATGGTGGTGCCGGACGGTGAACCTGTAGGTGCTGCCCTGCGTGCCCTCCTGACGCAGGAACCCGCAGTTGTCATCACCAGCGGCGGCACGGGCCTCAGCCCGGACGACCGCACGCCGGAGATGACGCTGCCACTCCTTGACCGCGAAATACCGGGCATTATGGAAGGCATCCGGCGCGCAGGTGCTGCGAAGACGCCCATGGCCATGCTGAGCCGCGGCCATGCAGGAGCGGCGGGAAAATCGTTCGTCATCAATCTTCCCGGTTCCCCCAAAGGGGTCATGGATGGGCTGGCGGTCCTGGACCCCGTGATCGGGCATCTCTGTGAGCAGTTGGAAGGAAACCATGGGCACTGAAACAGACTTCGAGGTTGTCAGCGCTGTCCTCAGCGCCGAGCCGATTTCCGTGGACCAAGCCATCAGGGCAGTGGAATCGGAAACTGCGGGTGCGGTGGTCAGTTTCAGCGGCGTCGTTCGTAACCACGACGGCGGCAAAGCTGTTGATCGACTGAGCTACAGCGCGCACCCCACGGCCCACCAGGTGATGTCGGACGTGGTGGCTCAGTTGGTCGCGGAGCACTCCGGCGAAGCCAATCAACCCGTGCGCATCTGGGCCGCGCACCGGATCGGCATGCTGGAAATCGGTGATCCCGCGTTGGTGTGTGCCGTTGCGGCCGCCCACCGGGGCCAGGCGTTCGCCGTCTGCTCGGAACTGGTGGACCGGGTCAAGGAGCAGGTGCCCATTTGGAAAGAGCAGTTCTTCAGTGATGGCACGGTGGAATGGGTCGGCGCAGGGGAGTAGGCGCAAGGTAACGGTTCCCGCCCGTGCCCGGCCCGGCGGTAGGGTTAAACGCATGACCGAACAACTTGCTGTTGCAGTGCTGGGCGCCAACGGGCGTATGGGAATTGAAGCCGTTAAGGCTGTTGAAGCAGCCGAAGACATGAAGCTGGTGGCCGCTTTGGGCCGCGGCGATTCCCTGGACAAGCTGCTCGACGCCGGTGCGCAGTATGTTGTTGATCTCACCGTCCCGGACATCACTGAGACCAACGTCCGGTTCGCCGTCGAGCACGGCATCCACGCCGTTGTGGGCACCACAGGCTGGAACGCCGACAGGCTGGAATCCCTCCGCGGACTACTGGAGTCCAAACCGGAAACAGGCGTGCTGATTGCCCCAAATTTTGCCTTGGGCTCGGTGCTGGCATCCGCCTTTGCTGCCAAGGCCTCGCAGTACTTCGAGTCTGTTGAAATCATTGAGCTGCACCACCCCAACAAGGTGGATGCTCCTTCCGGCACGGCCGTGCGCACGGCCCAGCTGATCGCCGAAGCCCGCCAGGAAGCAGGGGTGCCGGCCAGCCCGGACGCCACCGAGACGGCATTGGACGGTGCGCGTGGTTGCGACGTGGATGGGGTACGGGTGCACAGTGTCCGCCTTCGCGGCCTTGTTGCCCACCAGGAGGTCCTCTTTGGCGGTCCCGGCGAACAGCTGACGTTGCGCCACGATTCCTTCGACCGGGCCTCTTTCATGCCCGGCGTCCTTCTTGGACTGCGGAAGGTGGCAGCCAATCCCGGCCTCACGGTCGGCTTGGACGGCTACCTGGATCTGGGACTCTAGGACATGGGAAATTTCTGGACAGCACTGAAGAAGAACCGCACCAAGATCTGGGTAGGTGCCATCACCTTGTTGCTGGTGCTGTACCTGGTGGTGTCCGTCCAACGCTCCTTCCTCCTGCTCGGCGATCCCAACCTGGTGGCCAAGGGCATCGGTGCCGCCTACCTGGTCCTGCCCGTGGTGGGCGCGTGGGCGCTCATCCGGGAACTGCTTTTTGGTGCCCGCACTGAGCAGATGGCCAAGGTCCTGGAAGCCGAAGGCGGGTTGCCGGAGGACACGCTTCCCCGCACACCCGGCGGCAGGATTATCCGGTCCGCTGCGGACGCAGAGTTCGAAAAGTACCGGGCGGAAGCCGAGGCCGCCCCGGAAGATTGGCGCTCCTGGTTCCGGCTGAGCTGCGCCTACGACGCCTCCGGTGACCGCAAGCGGGCCCGCGCTTCCATGCGGGACGCGGTGAAGCTCTTCCGTTCTCAGCCGACTGTCGCCGGACGGTAGCTGCCCAGCCTGGACGCTTGGTGGGCCACCCACTCAAGTGGCCCCCGCCGTCGGAGTAAGGCGAAGCAGCTGCCGATGATGATCGCGGTGATCGCTTGGGCCCAGTACATCCCTTCAGGGGTCCAGCCGGCCGGCAGTGGCCTGTCGGTGAACCCGGAGACCACCCACACATGTGCGGAGTACAGGCTCAACGTCATGGCTCCCGGACCGCTGAGCAGGACCAGGAAGTTGACCTTTGCCCGCTCAGCCACTGCGCCAAGCAGCAGGCACAACCCCACGACAGCGGCCGCCGTACCCCCGGTGTGCAGCAGGTCCAAGGTGGTGCCCGCGTGTGGCGCCGCGGTAGCCAGCCACCACCATGAATCGACTTGCTGAAGGCCCGTCAGGTTGACCTGCAGCATGCTGTCCAAGGGGTACCCGCGGGTACCGGGGAGCGCCTCCAAGGCAGCCCTTCCGCCCCACGATTCCATGGCCAGGATGCCGACCGTTTTCGCAAGGACGGCTACAGCGCTTCCGCCCGCCAACAGCAGGACCTGTACCTTCGCCGTCGTGAGCGCCAGACGGCCTATGGCAAGCCCCAGCAGCAGGTACGACATCCACTGGAACACGGGGTAGTAGCCGGTAAAGAAGAGATCGGCCAGAAGCCGTCCCGGTGTCTCCAGGTCCTCAACTTTTGGGTTGTGGCCCAACTGAAGGGGAGGGTTCGTGTCCAGCAGCAGGGGGCGGACCAGGTACGCCAGGACCGGCGAGGCCAGGATCCAGCCCAATGCCACGAAGCAGAGGGCTTTCAGGCGCAGGCCCAGGAACGGCAGGACGCAGAGGAACAAGAGAGCGTAATGGACCAGAATCACTGCGACGTTCACATCAAGCCCGCCCAGGACAAATCCGACGACGGCAATCACCAGGGCGCGCATGGCCACTCCGCCCCGTGCCGCCCGCAGTACGGCGCCGCTCCACGGCTGCTCTTTGCCTGTGCTGAGGGCCAATCCGACGCCGGCCAGCACAGCGAAAAGGGCCGAGGACCGACCTGAAAAGACCAATCCCACGAATGTCGGATCCCACCGTGGGGGAGGCCCGAACGTCGGCATCAGGTGGGTGGACATCATGCCCAGCAAGGCCGCGCCCCGGGCGGCGTCGATCCCCTTGAGCCGGGCTGAAACCGGGCCGGCCCCCGCGGCCTCCTGCTGAGGGGCCGTCCCGTACGAAGTCATGCAGCGATCGTCTCATAGCCGCTGCGCGGCAACCCGACATGGAGCAGCTGGCGCCGAGTGGCCCTTGTCTTCGAATATATGTTCGAATAGCATTACGGCATGAACGATGTTCCAAAGCCGCAGGACCGCCTGTGTGGACCCATGAAGGCAATGAGCCCCGGTGTGGTCGACTTCCTGTTCAGGCAGCTTGTCACCGGCGAACCACCGGAGGACACCCAGTGGCGGAGCGAAGGTACGGTCCTGGCCGAGCAGATGCCGGGAGCTGAGCTCGCCCGCAGGCTGGCGGATACGGATCTTGACTCGCTCACGCCCATTGAACTCTTCGAGTACGTGCGGGCCTCCCAGCGGCTGGTGGCCTGGGCGGAGCAACTCAAGGAGCGGGCTGTGGCGCAGTATTGTTCGGAGCAGCCGGCCCGGACGTCCGGATCCGCCTGACGTTGCCGGTCCGGCTGTTCGCCGGACTACGATGGCCCGGTGACCCAAGCGCACCCGCAATTACCGTCCCCGTCGACCATGCCACGGCCCACCGGGCCTGCGCCAGCGTCAGCAACGCTGCTGGCCGCCGTCGTTCAGTACGAAGCGCTGGGAACAGGCAGCGGGGGAGCGGCAGTCGCTCGGAACGTCGCTGCCCACGCGGAGCTTGTAGAAAAGGCCCACGCTGACGGCGCACGGCTGGTGCTGTTTCCAGAGCTCTCCTTGACGGGCTATGAGTTGGACTCATTCGATGCCCCGGAGCATGCGGGTGGGCGTTCGGCCTGGCTGACTGACGGCGATACAAGGCTCCAGCCTCTTCGGGATGCCTGTGCCAGCACCGGGACCACGGCAGTGATCGGTGCAGGCTGGCGGGAAGCTGACGGCACTCCACGGTTGGCATCACTCATCATCGGACCGGATGGCTCCCTGCGACCGGCCTTCAAGACCCATCTGCATGGCGCGGAGCGTGAGCTGTTCGTCGCCGGGAACGGCCCCGAAATCATGGAAGTGGACGGCTGGCGGGTGGCTCTTGCCGTGTGCGCCGACGCCGCCCAACCGTCCCACGCCGCAGCTGCCGCAGAGTCAGGGGCCGACGTCTACGCAGTGTCAGCCCTGTACGTTTCCGGCGAGGAATTGCGCCTCGGACTGCACCTGGGTTCCCGGTCCATGGACCACCGGATGTTCGGGCTCCTGGCCAATCTTGGCGGGACCACTCCAGTGGGCGCTTCCTGCGGCCTCAGTGGCGGGTGGGGTCCGGAAGGTGCGGCCCTGGCCAAGGCAGCCGGCACGGGAACCGAAACTGTCATGGTGAACCTGGCCCGCTCCAGCTTGCATGGCTACAGGTCTGGCCCTGGCGCATGAGGACCATCACGCGGAACCCATTCTTGTAACAAGCCGCTGACAGGGTAACGTTTTTCTTATGTCTGACTTGCGCGCCCACAATCCCGCCCTTGGTACCCTGCTGACCGCCATGGTCACCCCGTTCACCGAGGACGGCAAGGTTGACTACGACCAAGCCGCGGCGCTGGCAGAGAAGCTCGTCCAGGACGGTTGCGACGGCCTCGTCGTCACCGGCACCACTGGCGAGACCTCCACCCTCACCGACGATGAAAACCTTGGCATGTTCCGTGCCGTCAAAGAAGCCGTCGGTGGCAAGGCAGCCATCATTGCCGGGACCGGCACCAACGACACCGCCCACTCCGTGCACCTTTCACAGCGTGCAGCAGAGGTAGGCGTTGACGGCCTGCTGATCGTCACCCCTTACTACAACAAGCCCAGCCAGGCGGGCGTCCGCGCCCACTTCGAGACGATTGCCTCCTCCACGGACCTGCCCGTCATGCTCTATGACATCCCGGGCCGCTCCTCCATCGCGATCGCCCCCGAGACCATGATCGGCCTCGCGAAGCACCAGAACATCGTGGCCGTCAAGGACGCCAAGGCCGATTTTGCTGCAGCGACGCGCGTCATGGCAGAAACAGACCTGGTCTTCTACTCGGGCGACGACGGACTGACCCTGCAGTGGATGGCGCTCGGCGCCGTTGGGCTGGTGGGTGTCACCACGCATGTGGCCACGCGCCGCTTCCGCGAATTGATCGACGCCGTCAATGCCAACGACCTCGCCACGGCAAGGGCCATCAACTTTGAACTGGAACCCGTGGTTCGTGGAACCATGACGCGGGTCCAAGGCGCAGTAGCCGCCAAGCAGATTCTCAAGTGGCAGGGAGTCCTGCCCAACTCGGTTGTCCGTTTGCCCCTCGTGGAGCCGGACGCGGCCGAGATCGACATCATCCGCGGGGATTTGGCGGAAGCCGGAATGGACTTCGACGTCCAGGACGGTTCCGCCGGAAAGTAGCAAAATATGACCCAAACCGCCCTTCCCGGACTGGTTACTCCGCCGAAATTGCCCAAGGGCACGCTGCGGATTGTTCCGCTCGGTGGACTGGGAGAGATCGGCCGCAACATGGCCGTCTTCGAAATCGACGGCAAGCTGCTGGTCGTTGACTGCGGCGTGCTCTTCCCCGAGGAGACCCAGCCCGGCGTCGATTTGATCCTGCCCGATTTCTCCTACATTGAGGACCGGCTCCAGGACGTCGTGGGTGTCGTGCTGACCCACGGACACGAGGACCACATTGGTGCCGTTCCCTATCTGCTGCGCCTTAAAGCAGACATCCCGCTGATCGGTTCCCAGCTGACGCTTGCCCTGGTGGAAGCGAAGCTCCAGGAACACCGGATCAAGCCGTATACCCTCACCGTCACCGAGGGCCAGGTGGAGCAGTTCGGTCCCTTCGAGTGTGAATTCGTGGCCGTCAACCACTCCATCCCGGATGCCCTTGCAGTTTTCATCCGAACCGCGGGCGGCAACGTCCTCCACACCGGTGACTTCAAAATGGACCAGTTACCGCTGGACGGCCGCATCACTGACCTCAGGCACTTCGCGCGCCTGGGCGAAGAAGGCGTGGATCTGTTCATGGCCGATTCCACCAACGCGGACGTTCCTGGGTTCACGACGGCCGAGAAGGAAATCGGCCCCACCCTTGACCGTCTGTTCGGCCAGGCCAAGAAGCGCATCATCGTGGCTTCCTTCTCCTCGCATGTCCACCGCGTGCAGCAGGTCCTCGATGCTGCGGCCAAGCATGGCCGCAAGGTGGCGTTCGTTGGCAGGTCCATGGTCCGCAACATGGCCATCGCCGCGAAGCTTGGGTACCTTGATGTGCCGGACAACATCCTGGTGGACATCAAGAACATCGATAACATGCCCGATGACCGCGTGGTCCTGATGTCCACAGGTTCACAGGGTGAGCCCATGGCGGCACTTTCCCGCATGGCCAACGGTGATCACCGCGTGATCGTCGGCAAGGGTGACACCGTTATTCTGGCATCGAGCCTCATCCCGGGAAACGAGAACGCCGTCTTCCGCATCATCAACGGCCTCCTCAAGCTCGGGGCCGACGTCATCCACAAGGGCACGGCAAAGGTCCACGTCTCGGGGCACGCCGCCGCCGGCGAACTGCTGTACTGCTACAACATCCTCGAGCCGCTCAATGCCATGCCGGTGCACGGCGAGACCCGCCACTTGATCGCCAACGGCAACATCGCCCTGGAGTCGGGGGTGCCCTCAGAAGGCATCATCCTGAGCGATAACGGAACCGTCATCGACCTCAAGGACCACAAGGCGGACGTCGTTGGCCAGGTGGAGGTCGGGTTCGTCTACGTTGACGGCTCCAGCGTCGGCGAAATCACCGACGCTGATTTGAAGGACCGACGCATCCTGGGCGATGAGGGATTCATTTCCATCATCACGGTGATCAACCGCACCACGGGCAAGATTGTTTCGGGTCCGGAGATCCATGCCCGCGGCGTGGCCGAGGATGATTCCGTCTTTGACGAGATCATTCCCAAGATCAATGCCGCGCTGGAAGATGCCGTGTTGAACAACGCCGATCACACCAACCACCAGTTGCAGCAAGTGGTGCGGAGGATTATCGGCACCTGGGTCAACCGTAAGCTTCGCCGCCGGCCCATGATCATCCCGGTGGTCCTGGAAGCTTAAGCTTCGAGAGCCAGCAACATGCATGCCCAAGGGGGCCTGAAATCCGCGGATTTCAGGCCCCCTTGGGGTAGCGTGGCACTTATGGCGACCCGTACTACCTCCACGCCACGAGGCAGCTCCAGCAGTAAATCCGGCGGCACAGGCCGAGGCGCGGCTGCCCCCAAAAGCGGTGCAACGGCGGCCAAAAGCGGCCGGGGCAGCACTGCGCGCACCAAGCAAGCGGCCGCCGTCGAGCCCCAGGCTCCGCTCCCGTTGCGCCTGCTGGCAGGCGCGTGGCAGGGCATTGGACACGTGGTGGGTGCCGGTGTCCGGCGTATCGGCCACGACGTCAGCGACCTCGATCCCGAGGACCGTCGCGACGGTGCCGCATTGTTCAACCTGGTGTTGGGCATAGCGATTGCCACTTTCGCCTGGTGGGGACTCACCGGTTGGCTGCCCGACATCGTCTACAGCGTGGTGAACGGAACGTTCGGCTGGATGTCCCTGGTCCTGCCGTTCATGCTCTTCATCTGCGCCTTCCGCCTGTTCCGGAAGCCACAGGACGGCCGCGGCAACAACCGCGTGGGCATCGGCTTCATGATCATGACCGTCGCAGGATCGGCGCTGGCCCACGTTATTGGTGGCTTGCCTTCCGTGGCGGACGGCTTCGACGGCCTGCGCAGGGCGGGCGGCATGCTCGGCTTCCTGGCCGCCGCTCCCTTCGCCGCCATCCATCCAGCTATCCCTGTGCTCCTTTACAGCCTGCTGGCCTTCGTCTCGGTGCTGATCGTGACGGCGACGCCGTTCGGTGCCATCCCGTCCCGGATCCGCGGGGCCTACAACCACCTCATGGGCGTCGACCTGATGGACGGTTCCGGCAAGGACGACCACGACCGCAGCTATCTGTACGAGAATGAAGCACCCAAGCCGCGGAAGAAGAAGCGGGTGCGCCTCTTCGGCAAGGACGAGGAAACCGACGCCGGCCTGGAAGGTTACGTCGGGGACGAGGCCTTTGAGCACGCCATAGTGGACGACGACGAAACTCCGGGTCCGTCCGAACCTCGCGTACCGCCGGGCGTGCGGCGTCCGACCCAGGCCGAGATCGCCGTCGGGAAAATCAAGGCCGCCCAGGGACTCGCGGGCGCAACGCCGGGTATCGATAACCCCACCGAAGCCATTCCCGTCCTGACCCCGGAGATGACGGCGCCTGCACCTGCAATCGCCCAGGTACCCGCGAAACCGGCAGGCGCACCGCTTCCGCAAACACCCATTCCCCAGCGCACAGAGCAGTTGTCGTTGGCGGGCGATGTTACTTACACGCTTCCGGCTTCGGACTACTTGACCCCGGGTTCCATCCCGAAGGAGCGCACGGAAGCCAACGACGCCGTCGTCGCTGCCCTGACTGACACCCTCACGCAGTTCAACGTCGATGCGTCGGTGACAGGCTTCAGCCGCGGTCCGACCGTGACGCGCTATGAAATCGAGCTGTCTCCAGGAACCAAAGTGGAGCGGGTCACCGCCCTGTCGAAGAACATTTCCTATGCCGTGGCGTCCAGCGACGTGCGGATCCTGAGCCCGATTCCCGGCAAGTCAGCCATCGGCATCGAAATTCCCAACACGGACCGCGAAACCGTCTCCTTGGGCGACGTGCTGCGGAGCCAGAACGCGCGGCGCACGGACCACCCCATGGTCATGGGCGTCGGCAAGGACGTCGAGGGCGGCTACGTGGTGGCCAACCTGGCAAAGATGCCGCACTTGCTCGTTGCCGGTGCCACCGGTGCCGGTAAGTCCAGCTTCGTGAACTCGATGATCACCTCCATCCTCATGCGGGCCACGCCGGATGAAGTGCGCATGGTCATGGTTGACCCCAAGCGCGTGGAACTCACGGCCTATGAGGGCGTCCCGCACCTGATCACGCCCATCATCACCAATCCCAAGAAGGCTGCGGAAGCGTTGCAGTGGGTGGTCCGGGAGATGGACGCACGCTACGACGACCTCGCCAACTACGGCTACAAGCACATTGACGATTTCAACAAGGCTGTGCGGGCCGGCAAAGTAGTGCCCCCGGTCGACTCCAAGCGGGTCATCAAGCCGTACCCGTACCTGTTGGTGATCGTCGATGAGCTTGCCGACCTCATGATGGTGGCCCCACGTGATGTTGAAGACTCGATTGTCAGGATCACCCAGCTGGCCCGTGCCGCCGGTATCCACCTGGTCCTGGCTACCCAGCGCCCGTCAGTGGACGTCGTCACCGGCCTGATCAAGGCAAACGTCCCATCCCGAATGGCGTTCGCAACGTCCTCCGTGACGGACTCCCGCGTGGTCCTGGACCAGCCGGGCGCGGAGAAGCTCATCGGCCAAGGTGACGCGCTGTTCCTGCCGATGGGTGCCTCCAAGGCGATGCGCGTCCAGGGTGCTTGGGTGACCGAATCCGAGATCCATAAGGTAGTGGAGCACGTCAAGGGCCAATTGCAGGCCGTCTACCGTGACGACGTTGCCGCCGAGGCCCCGAAGAAGCAGATTGACGACGACATCGGAGACGACCTCGACGTGCTGCTGCAGGCCACCGAGCTTGTGGTGACTACGCAGTTCGGTTCGACCTCCATGCTGCAGCGCAAGCTTCGGGTGGGCTTCGCCAAAGCCGGTCGCCTCATGGACCTCCTGGAGTCCCGCGGCGTCGTGGGCCCTTCAGAGGGTTCGAAGGCCCGCGATGTCCTGGTCAAACCCGACGACCTCGCCGCCGTCCTGGCAGCGATGAAGGGGCAGGAGTCACCGGCTGCGCCCGATGCCCACACTGCGGCGCTGAGCGACAACGCGAACTCGAACATCGCCGTCGGCGGTTATGCGGAAGACCTTGTCCAGGCGGACCTGGACAACCGGACGCAGGCCATTGAGTACTACGACGGTGCTGACGGTCCCGATGACGAAGAAGGCGGCGAAGACGCCTGGTCCCTCACGGGACGGTAACGCTCCGGGCGACGGTGCCGGAGACGGTAGCCTAGAGGGGTGACTACAGCCGAGGGTGATAACGCGACGTCCAGCAGCTCCGACATCTGGAACCTGCCCAACATCCTCACGATGCTCCGCATTGTCCTGGTGCCGTTCTTCGTCTGGTTCCTTGTGGCCGACAACGGCAACAACGGGATTTGGCGCTGGGCCGCGGTGGTTGCTTTCGCAGTCGCCATCTACACGGACAAGCTCGACGGCGACATCGCCAGGGCACGGGGCCTCATTACCAACTTCGGCAAGATTGCCGACCCCATAGCCGACAAGCTCCTCATCGGTTCCGCGCTGGTGCTGCTGTCCATACTGGGGGAGCTGCCCTGGTGGGTCACCATCCTGATCCTTGTCCGGGAATGGGGCATCACCGCCCTGCGATTCGTTGTGATCCGCTACGGAGTGATGCCGGCTTCCCGGGGCGGCAAACTCAAGACAGTCATCCAGACGGTGGCCATCTTCCTGTACGTCCTGCCGCTGAAGGCGATCGCGCCGTGGCTGGGAGACGTTGCTTTCTGGGTCATGATGGTGGCCCTGGCCATCACGCTGTGGACCGGCGTCGAATACGTTGTCCAGGCCATGCGGCTTCGGGCAGCCGGACGCCGCGCGTGAGTACTCACGCCTCAGGGTCCGGCGGCGCCCAAACCGCGACGGCGGCAGTTGCGGCGGCAATCGAACGGCACCTGACGGTGGCTACGGCCGAGTCGCTCACGGCCGGTTTGCTAGCTGCCACCCTCGCCAACACACCTGGAGCATCCGGGATGCTCCAGGGCGGCGTGGTGGCCTACCAGAATTCAGTCAAAGCAGATGTCCTTGGGGTCCCGGCCCACTTGCTTGCTGCTGTTGGGTCCGTCGACGGCGGTGTCGCCGAGGCAATGGCCGACGGCGCGCGGCGCGCCTGCGGGTCCGACGTCGGGATTTCCACCACCGGAGTAGCCGGACCGGAGCCCCATGACGGCAAAGCAGTGGGAACAGTCTTTATAGGTGTGGCAACGCCAACGTCGGTTTCCGCGTTCGAGTACCGGTTTTCCGGTGATCGGCAGGCCATCCGGGAGCAGGCCTGCGAGGCCGCAATGGTGCGTCTCCTTGCCGCGCTAAGTGACGTTGGTTACCGTTCGTAAAGTAGCCGGGAACAAAAACAGATTGCCAATAGTTGTGTCATTGTGTCGCTTCGGAAGAGCCGGGGCGCCTAGGATGTAGAAACCAACCCGGTCCGCCAGCCAGCGAACCGGATGAACGAGGGAGCAAGGCGATACAGATGGTAAAGCAGCCCGTATCCGTGAACGGCGTTGTCCGCTGGAAGGATGTGGGCTTGGCTGATCAGACACAGAGCGAACAGAAGGAGCGCAAAATGGTTGTACTACGCCACGAGATCGGTGATGTACTGCGCGATGTCCGCCAGCGTCAGGGCCGTACCCTCCGCGAGGTTTCGCACAGCGCCCGTGTCTCACTCGGTTACTTGAGTGAAGTTGAACGCGGCCAGAAGGAGGCTTCTTCCGAGCTCCTGTCCTCGATCTGCACAGCCCTGGATGTTCCGTTGTCCCACATGCTCCGCGAAGTCAGCGACCGCGTAGCCGTCGCTGAAGGCGTGTCCGTGCCGGACACCGTTCCGCAGGAATTTTCACAGCGTTACGGTCGCGACCTGGACCTCACGGACGACTTCCCGCAGGGAATGCTCTCCGGAGCCCGGTAACCGTTACACAGGAATGAAGGAAGGGCCCCCAGCCGTCGGCTGGGGGCCCTTCCTTGCTGTATTCGGTGCTTGTGGGCGCTTGGCTCCTTGATGGGGGAGCGCTGGCCCCGGCGCAACCTAGGCTGGGTCGTCCGGAGTGTTTTCCTTGAGAGTGACATCCCTCAATACGCCATCGCCGTAGATGGCGTTGAGTCGGCCCATGTAGTCCGCCAGCGTCTGGACGTCCTCCAGCGGCCACTCACCGAGCCGTTCCCGGAACACCTGCCGGCGCGCGTCCTGGACCTGGTGCATCTTCTCTTCGCCCTTCTCTGTCAGTCGGATGGACTGGGCGCGGCCGTCCTGCGGATCGGCTTCCTTGTATACGAGGCCAATGCTTTCCAGGAAGGCGATTTGGCGGCTGACAGAGGGCTTGCCCACCCCGATGCACGTAGCGAGCTCGGTGAGCCGGATGGGACCTTCCCTCCGTATGACGGTAAGGAGTCCGTAGGCAGCCGGCTCCATGTCCGGATGGACCTGTCGGGACAATTGGTGGGAGATCGAACGGGCGCGGCGCCAGAGCAGGCTCAGCTGGTGTTCCACCTGCTGGAGGGCGTCGTCCACGGCGTCGCCTGGCGGGACCGTGTCGGGTGCGCTCTGGAGAGGATTGCTCATGGCAACCATTCTAGAGTCCGGGGGCATGAGAGACTCTATCCGTGAGGGCAAGTGACTTTTGGCGATTGATGGACGACGAATTCGGGGCAGGCTACTCCCGGGTTCTGGCCAACTCCCTGGTGCTTGCCGGCGTTGGTGGACGCACTGCGGTGGAGGCCCTGGCGGCCGGGTACCAGCCCCGCGAAGTGTGGTTGGCCATGTGCGAAGTCCAGGACGTCCCCCTCGAACGCAGGTTGGGCAGGGACATCAAACCAGCCTCAAGCTAAGTGCGTTGAGGTCTCTGCAGCGTGACACGCCGACCCGTTGTTCGAATATCTGTTCGGATGGGGATATGCTCCTGGAAGAGGAAAATTGATCCTGAAGACGCATTCCACGGCATCCAGCGGTCCCGTTTATCCACATAGCAGGGGTCGGCTTGTAAAAATGTCCGGGCACCGTAATAGCGTCGGTCATGACAGGAAAGCGGCCCTTCGGGCCACTCCACAGCGAGAAAGCATCAGAGGTGTGAACCATGGCGGCAGCCCCGGATCGTGAGAAGGCGCTCGAAGCAGCGCTTGCCCAGATCGACAAGCAGTTCGGCAAAGGCTCTATCATGCGCCTGGGTGATGACACCCGTGCGCCCATCGAGGTCATTCCTACCGGGTCCATTGCCTTGGACGTAGCCCTCGGCATTGGCGGACTGCCGCGCGGGCGTGTCGTGGAGATCTATGGCCCGGAATCCTCGGGTAAGACCACCGTTGCCCTCCACGCCGTAGCCAACGCGCAGCGCGCCGGCGGTATTGCGGCCTTCATCGACGCCGAGCACGCGCTCGACCCCGACTACGCAGCAAAGCTGGGCGTCGACACCGACGCGCTCCTGGTCTCGCAGCCGGACACCGGCGAGCAGGCCCTGGAAATCATGGACATGCTGGTGGGTTCCGGCTCGCTGGACATCATCGTCATCGACTCCGTTGCAGCTTTGGTTCCGCGCGCCGAAATTGAAGGCGAAATGGGTGACTCCCACGTTGGCCTCCAGGCGCGCCTCATGAGCCAGGCCTTGCGTAAGATCACTGGCCGCTTGAGCCAGACCAAGACCACCGCCATTTTCATCAACCAGTTGCGTGAAAAGATCGGTGTCTTCTTCGGCTCCCCGGAAACCACCACCGGTGGTAAGGCGCTGAAGTTCTACGCCTCTGTGCGCATCGATGTCCGGCGCATCCAAACCCTGAAGGAAGGTGCGGATTCCGTGGGTAACCGCACCAAGGCAAAGATCGTCAAGAACAAGATGGCTCCGCCGTTCAAGATCGCCGAGTTCGACATCATCTACGGCCAGGGCATTTCCCGCGAGGGCGGGATCATCGACATGGGTGTCGAGCACGGCATCATCAAGAAGTCCGGCTCATGGTTCACCTATGACGGTGACCAGCTTGGCCAGGGCATGGAGAACTCGCGTCGATTCCTGCGCGACAACCCTGAGCTGGCTCAGGAGCTGGAGCGCCTGATCAAGGAAAAGCTCGGCGTAGGTGTCAAGCCGGAGGAAGACTCGCCGAAGCTGAAGGCCGTTGACGGCTAGGAAAGGTCCGGACCCGGACTCTTCAGTTGCGGCTGATCCTGAACCAGATCCCGAGTCCGTGGCGCGTGCCATCGTCCTGAGGCAATTGACGATGGCGCCGCGGAGCCGGTTGCAGCTATCCAGGAAACTGGCCGAGCGGAATGTCCCCGAGGACGTGGCCGAGGCTGTCCTGGACCGGTTCGAAGAGGTTCAGCTGATCGACGACGCCGAGTTTGCCAGGATGTGGGTCCGCAGCCGGTCGCAAAGCAAGAAGCTCGCCAAGGGCGCACTTCGCCGCGAACTTTCAGACAAAGGCATTGAGCTGGAAGACGCAGAAGAGGCGCTCTCCCAGCTCAGCGATCAGGACGAGGAACTGGCAGCGCGTGAGCTCGTTCAACGCAAGCTGCGGCCTGGCATTGACCTGGCTGATCGCGCGGAGCGGGACAAGTACACACGTCGTCTTGCCTCGATGCTGGCACGCAAGGGATACGCGCCTTCCTTGGCCTTCAGGATCGTAGGTGAGGTGCTGGCAGAAGCCGGTACCCTTGAGTAGTGAGTTTGACCATTCCTTCCCTAACAGCTTCCGCCAATCCTTCGGCCGCGCCCCGGACTTACCAGGTCCGGACCTTTGGCTGCCAGATGAATGTCCACGATTCCGAGCGGATGGCCGGACTCCTCGAGGACGCGGGCTACGTACCGGCTGACGGTGACATCGCCGACGTCGTGGTTTTCAACACCTGCGCTGTTCGGGAAAATGCCGATAACAAGCTCTACGGCAACCTCGGCCAGCTGCGGCAGGTCAAGGAAGCGCACCCAG
Organism: Paenarthrobacter sp. UW852; assembly: GCF_024608385.1. Taxonomy (NCBI): domain Bacteria; kingdom Bacillati; phylum Actinomycetota; class Actinomycetes; order Micrococcales; family Micrococcaceae; genus Paenarthrobacter; species Paenarthrobacter sp. UW852. Next base: position 56,491 of record NZ_JAMSGY010000012.1, on the reverse strand, counting down.
GAATGCAGATTGCTGTTGGTGGCTGCCTGGCCCAGAAGGACCGCGAAACCATCGTGAAGAAGGCGCCATGGGTGGACGCCGTTTTCGGCACCCACAACGTTGGCGCCCTTCCGGCCCTCCTCAACCGTGCTCGTCACAACAACGAGGCACAGCTTGAGATCCTCGAATCGCTGGATGTGTTCCCGTCAACGCTCCCCACCAAGAGGGACTCGGTGTACTCCGGCTGGGTGTCCATTTCTGTCGGATGCAACAACACCTGTACGTTCTGCATCGTTCCCTCGCTGAGGGGCAAGGAAAAGGACCGCCGTCCCGGAGAGATCCTCGCCGAGATCCAGGCGCTGGTGGACGACGGCGCAGTCGAAGTGACGTTGCTTGGGCAGAATGTGAACTCGTACGGGGTGGAGTTCGGCGACCGGCAGGCGTTCTCCAAACTGCTCAGGGCCTGCGGTGACATTGAAGGGCTGGAGCGCGTCCGTTTCACTAGCCCCCATCCGGCTGCATTCACCGACGACGTCATTGAGGCAATGGCTGAGACACCTAACGTCATGCCGCAGCTGCACATGCCGCTGCAATCCGGCTCGGACAAGATTCTTAAGGACATGCGCCGCTCCTACCGTTCCAGCAAATTCCTCGGAATCCTGGACAAGGTCAGGGAGCGCATCCCGAACGCCGCGATCACCACCGACATCATCGTTGGCTTCCCCGGCGAAACGGAAGAAGACTTCCAGGCGACGCTGGATGTCGTGGAAAAGTCACGCTTTTCGTCCGCGTTCACCTTCCAGTACTCCAAGCGCCCCGGCACACCTGCTGCCGATTTGCCGGACCAGCTCCCCAAGGCGGTTGTCCAGGAACGGTTCGAACGCCTCACCGCCCTTCAGGACCGTATTGCGGCAGAAGAGAACGCAAGCCAACTCGGCCGTCAGGTCGAAATCCTGGTGACGGCGCAGTCCGGTCGCAAAGCTGAGGAAACGCATCGTTTGTCTGGTCGTTCCAAGGATCAGCGGCTGGTCCACTTCTCTGTCCCAGCAGGTGCTGAAACCCCGCGTCCCGGTGATTTCGTCACAGTGACCATCACCGAAGCCGCAGCATTCCACCTTGTGGCGGATCCTGCCACCACGGAGGACTACGTGCTGCGCAGGTCCCGTGCGGGGGATGCCTGGGACAGGGCACAGGCAGATTCCTGCGGCGTTCCCGCACCCGGGGCAGCTCCCGGCAAGGGCGGCGTATCGCTGGGCATGCCGTCGCTGCCCGTGCGCCGCTCCTAGCGCCGGGCAACGCGACGTGTCCACCTCCGGCCCTGAACCGCAGCCTCCCGTCATCGCCGTCGTTGGCCCCACCGGCTCCGGCAAATCGGATCTCGGGGTCAATCTTGCGTTGGCCTTGGGCGGTGAAGTGATCAACGCAGATGCCCTGCAGTTCTATCGTGGCATGGACATAGGCACGGCCAAGATCACCGTGGAAGAACGCAAAGGCGTTCCCCATCACCTTCTTGACACCATGGATGTCACCGAGGAGGCCAGTGTCGCGGACTTCCAGGCGGAGTGTCGCGCCGCCATCCAGGAGATCCATTCCCGTGGCAAGCGTGCCATCCTCGTGGGAGGTTCCGGGCTCTACGTCCGGGCGGCGCTGGACGTACTGGAATTCCCGGGGACCGATCCATCGGTTCGGAAGGAACTCGAGCAGGAGTGCGAAGCACGAGGGTTGGCGCCGCTGCGGACCAGGCTGGAAGAAGTCGATCCCGTGTCTGCAGCGCGGTTAGGGGATGCCCGCCGCGTGATCCGGGCACTTGAGGTCCACCGGATAACGGGCCGTCCTTTCAGCTCCTTCATGCCTCAGCGTGAGTATTTCCAGCCCGCTGTACAAATTGGCCTGTCGGTGGACCGTGAGGTCCTCCGGGAACGGCTCGCCCAAAGGGTGCATCGGATGGTTGCAGCCGGACTGCAGGAAGAAGTGGAGCGCCTCGATGCCGCCGGTTTGAGGAACGGCAAGACTGCCTCCCGGGCCTTGGGATACGCCCAATTCCTCAAAGTGCTCGACGGCGAGGCTGACGTCCCCGCTGCCGCTGAGGAGACCATCGTTGCTACGCGGCAGTTCGCCCGGCGTCAGTTGACGTGGTTCCGGGCGGATCCGCGGATCACGTGGTTCGACTGGCAAGACCCCGAGCTAGTGGCCAAGGCAGCAGCTGCGGCCTGACGAATTTCGGACCGGTGAGCCGTGGCAGGTAGCCTAGTGCCATGGACGAAACCGCTTCCCTTTCCGCCGAGCAGCCCGCTGCTGCCGGCGCTTCCGTAACCGCTGCCAGCCTGTCCGGGCTGGCGTTTTCCAAGGGCCACGGAACAGGTAACGACTTCGTCCTTATTGCGGACCCAGGCGACGCCCACGAGATCACCCCGGAGCAGGTCGCCCAGCTATGCGACCGGCACCTCGGCGTTGGGGGAGATGGCCTGATCCGTGCGGTGCCCTCGAGGTTCCTTCCCGAAGGCCGCGCCCTGCTTGAACAGGACCCTGCCGCCGAGTGGTTCATGGACTACCGCAACGGTGACGGTTCCCTGTCGGAGATGTGCGGCAACGGCGTTCGGGTCTTCGTCCATTTCCTCATAGCCGAAAAGCTGGTGGAACTGGGCCCGGGCGAGACTTTGACCATTGGCACCCGTGGCGGCGTCAAGAAGATCGTGCGCACCGCCACGGGTTATGCCGTGGACATGGGGCCTTGGGAATTCATTTTCCCCAAGGAAGCCACCAGCAAAGCCATGGATGCCCTGGTCAGCGCGGACGGCCTCGAAGTCGCCCGGCCGGGCCTCTCAGTCAGTATGGGAAACCCCCACACGGTGGTCGCACTGGCGGAGCTCAGCGAGCTGACGGCGACCCAGCTGTTCAAGCCTCCTGTCGTGGATCCCAAACCTGCCAACGGAACCAACGTCGAATTCGTCGTTCCCGCCGAACCGCTGGTTGAAGACGGTGTGGGAACCATCACCATGCGTGTCCACGAACGTGGCGTGGGGGAGACGCAGTCATGCGGCACGGGCGCCTGCGCCGCAGCGGTGGCGATCCGTCACTGGGCCGGCAGCACGGCCCCGAACGACTGGCACGTCAAGGTACCGGGCGGCGTCGTGGGTGTGAAGTTCTTCCCGGGTGCCGGCGGCCGTGAGCACGTTGAGCTCAGCGGTCCCGCCGTGATCGTAGCTACTGGGACGCTTTCCTGACCCTGATGATCCTGAAGGACTTGGACGTGCTTTCGCGGGACACCGTGAAGGTGCTGTCCAGTTCATCGGCAAGCCAGCGTTGGAGCGAGTCCGACCCCAGGTTTTTCTGGACCACCAACCAGGCGTTGCCACCCGGTGCCAGGCGCGGGAGCCACGTCAAGAGCAGCGTGTGAAGTTCCGCCTTGCCGATCCGGATGGGCGGGTTCGACCAAATCGTGTCGAACTCCAGGTCGGGATCCACTTGGTCTGGCAGGCTGGCCTTCACGTTGTCCAGGCCAAGCGCCGCAGCATTCTCGTTGGTCAGCGTCACGCATCGCTCATTGACGTCCACGGCGTAAACCCGTGCATGGGGAGCCTTCAATCCGAGGGTCAAGGCTATGGGACCCCATCCGCAACCGACATCCAGCAGGTTGCCCTGCGGTGCCGGGGGCGGAACTTCCGAGAAGAGGATCGCCGTGCCCTTGTCCACACCGTCGGGGCTGAAGATACCCGAGGAGGTCTGCAGGTGGCGGGTAGCGCCGGCGAGCTCCACCGTGAGTGGTTTGCGGGTGAAGGGTCCAGCTGGCTGGGCAGTGAAATAGTGTGCAGACTCCATAATTTGCCAGATTAGTGGGCCGACGGCGACATGGGAAACTGCCCCATCCCGCTGATGGATTGACAGTGGCTGCTAAAGTGGAAGTCATGTTCTTGATCTTTGAGTAGTCTGCCGAAACCCGGCACCGCCCGCGATGCAGGCCCGCTTGGCCCCGAGCCAAACGCACGGCCTTTCCGCCCGGCAGGTCCCACCTGGCAAAGTCAGCCACTGCATGGCGTAGCTGACTGACACTGAAGAAGATCACACCATCCAGTGCCCTGGCGTAACCGTTGACGACGGTTGGCAGGAAGAACGGATGTAAATTTCCTTGGTTGCCCCGGACCTCCGCGCGAACCCTATTTCGTTTGAATCGCAGCGGCCTTCCCTGCCCTGGAGGCACGGCCGCACAGCCCACAGGAGGCCCCTTTGGCCCAAGCCCGTCAGCCCAGCGCGAATAGCGCCCCATCAAACAGCAAACAGCACTATTCTGGAATAGCCGAACAGTCTAAGGAGACCATGACCACCCAGAAGCACTCCGGATCCGATTCCGACGCCCAGGACATGAGTCCTGAACAAATCCAGGCCGTCATCGACCGGATTCTTTCCAAGGATGTACCTGCGCAGGCATCCAACGACAACGATGCCAACAGCGTGTTCGGCAAGGCGCAGGCGATCTCGACGCTGGACCAGGAACACAGCATTTACGACGGCGACCAGGAAGATCTGGCTGAACGCCGGGCCCTGCGTCGCACGGCCGGGCTTTCCACGGAACTCGAAGACGTCACCGAGGTCGAATACCGGCAGTTGCGCCTTGAGCGCGTCGTCCTTGCCGGCCTGTGGACCGAGGGAACGCTCGCAGACGCAGAGAATTCGCTGCGCGAGCTGGCTGCTTTGGCCGAGACCGCCGGCTCGGAGGTTCTGGATGGTTTGGTCCAGCGCCGTACCAAGCCGGACCCCGGGACATTCCTGGGATCAGGTAAGGCCCAGGAGCTGAAGGACATCGTGGCAGCCACGGGTGCCGACACCGTGGTGGTCGACACCGAACTGGCACCCTCGCAGCGACGCGGACTCGAAGACATCGTCAAGGTCAAGGTGGTGGACCGCACCACACTGATCCTGGACATCTTCGCCCAGCACGCCAAGAGCCGCGAAGGCAAGGCCCAGGTTGAGTTGGCCCAGCTCGAATACCTCCTCCCGCGTCTTCGTGGTTGGGGCGATTCCATGTCCCGCCAGGCAGGTGGCCAGGTGGGTGGTGCCGGAGCAGGCATGGGTTCACGTGGTCCTGGTGAAACCAAGATCGAACTGGACCGCCGTCGAATCCGCACGCGCATGGCCAAGCTGCGGCGTGAAATCGCCGCGATGAAGCCGGCGCGCGAGACCAAACGTGCCAACCGCCGTCGTAATGCCGTTCCGTCCGTCGCTATTGCCGGGTACACCAACGCAGGCAAGTCCTCGCTGCTGAACCGACTGACCGACGCCGGTGTCCTGGTGGAGAACGCTTTGTTCGCCACCTTGGATCCCACAGTCCGCAAGGCCCAGACCCCGGACGGCATCGGATACACCCTTGCCGATACCGTGGGGTTTGTCCGTTCGCTGCCCACCCAGCTGATCGAAGCCTTCAGGTCCACGCTGGAGGAAGTGGCGGATGCGGACTTGATCCTGCATGTCGTCGACGCTTCGCACCCGGATCCCGAGGGACAGATCGCCGCAGTGCGGTCCGTGTTCACGGAAGTCGATGCCCGGAAGGTCCCGGAAATCATTGTCCTGAACAAGGTCGATGTCGCCGATCCCTTCGTCGTTGAGCGACTGAAGCAAAAGGAGCCCCGCCATGCGGTGGTTTCAACGCGCACGGGCCAGGGCATCGCGGAACTGCTGGAGGATATCAGCCGGTCCATTCCACGGCCGGGGGTACGCCTTGAGCTGTTGATTCCCTACGACCGCGGAGACATGATCAGCAAGCTGCACAGCTCCGACTCGGAAATCCTGAGCCTTGACCACGAGGAATCCGGGACGCGCGTGGTTGTCATGGTCCGCGAAGGACTGGCAGCCGAACTGGAGTCATTCGTCAGCAATGGTTGAGAAGGTGGCGGCGGACGCCGTCGAGTCGGTGGGCGAACAGGCCACCCTCGAATTGTTGGACCGGGCTGTTGCCGGCATGGGCGGACAAAGCCGTGCCGGTCAGCACGAGATGGCCAAACACGTTGCCCGGGCAATCGAGACCGGGGAGCATCTGCTGGTCCAGGCGGGGACCGGAACAGGTAAGTCGTTGGCGTACCTGATTCCGTTGATCGCACATTCGATGGACAGCAATAAACCAACTCTCGTGTCCACCGCCACCTTGGCACTGCAGACCCAGATTGTCGGCCGCGACCTTCCGCGGCTGTTGGAGAGCATTAATCCCGCCCTTGAACGCCCCGTCAACGTGGCATTGGTGAAGGGCCGGGCAAACTATGTCTGCCGGCAGAAACTCGAGGGCGGCTTCCCCAGCGAGGAGCCCTCCGAAGGGCAACTGTTCTCCCTGGGTGAGGACACCAGTGTTCCGCACTTCGCTGCCTCCATGGGCGGGCCGCAGTCGCAGCTCGGCAAGGAAGTGGTCCGGCTTCGCGAGTGGGCCGAGAAGACATCCACCGGTGATCGCGACGAACTCATGCCCGGAGTCACCGACCGTGCGTGGCGGCAGGTTTCGGTCACGTCCATGGAGTGTCTCGGCGCGCAGAAATGCCCGTTGGCTGAGGAATGCTTCAGCGAACTCGCGCGGTCCCGCGCGGCTGAGGCCGATGTCGTCGTCACCAATCACGCGATGCTGGCCGTGAGTGCCTTTGAGGGATTGGCCGTGCTCCCCGAGTACGACGTCGTGGTCGTTGACGAAGCCCACGAACTGCAGGACCGAGTCACCGGAGCCGTATCCGGCCAGCTGTCCGTCGCCATGGTCCATGCCGCAGCGTCCAGTGCGCGCAAGCACACGGCCATCACGGTGGATGCCCTCAACGCTGCGGCCGACCGGTTGGATATGGCCATCGCAGGCGTGCCCAACGGCTTGTTGCCCAACGGTCTTAACGACGAACAGCTCGACTGCCTTGACCAGTTGCGGGACGCCACACGCGCGGCCCTCTCGGATTCGAAGACGGACTCTTCAAACGCGGTCGACGGCGGTCGGCAACTGGCGCGCTCACGGCTCATGCTCATCCTGGAATTGTGCGAACGCCTGCTCGCCGCCAAGGAGAACAGGGAAGTGGTGTGGTTCTCGCGAAACAGCAACTTCGACCCCCAGCAGGGCTACTCTCAGCCTGATGAAACAGCACCCGCCCTCATTAACATTGCGCCGCTGAGCGTCGCAGGCCGTTTGCGTGAAGGCCTTTTTGCCGGCCACACGGTGGTCCTCACCTCCGCCACGCTGGCCATAGGCGCGGCTTTTGAACCGGCAGCCGGTGGCTTGGGCCTGATCGGTGACGGCGCCCCGAGCTGGACGGGCATCGATGTGGGGTCGCCTTTCGACTACCCCAAGCAGGGTGTGCTCTATGTGGCCAAGCACCTGCCCAAGCCTGGTCGGGGTACATCGCCGGAAGCCCTTGACGAGTTGGAAGACCTGATCAGGGCCTCGGGTGGGGGAGCGCTCTGCCTGTTCTCCTCACGGCGGGCGGCCGAGGAGGCGGCCGATGCCATGCGGCTCCGCCTTGACGTCGACATCCTTTGCCAGGGTGAGTCCACCATGGCTGCGCTGGTCAAGCAGTTCGCGGACGAGCCGGACACCTGCCTGTTCGGCACCATGTCCCTGTGGCAGGGGGTGGACGTTCCTGGCGGCTCCTGCCGACTGGTGGTCATAGACCGAATTCCCTTCCCACGTCCGGACGACCCCCTGATGACCGCCCGTTCACGGGCGGTCGCGCAGTCCGGCGGAAACGGATTCATGGCCGTGTCGGCCACCCACGCGGCCATCCGGTTGGCCCAGGGAGCTGGACGCCTGATCCGATCAACCGGTGACAAGGGTGTGGTGGCCGTACTGGACTCCAGACTCTCCACAGAACGCTACGGCGGGTTCCTTCGGGCTGCCCTGCCGCCATTCTGGGCCACAACCGACCGCAAAGTAGTCCGAGGTGTCCTGGAGCGGCTGGGGTCGGCAAAGGCCTCCTAGGGGCTCCTCAGGACCCGAGTGAGGGCTAGAGGGAGCGCAGCACAGAGACGACTTTGCCCATGATGGTGGCTTGGTCGCCAAGGATGGGCTCGTACTGGGTGTTCTGGGGGAGCAGCCACGTATGTCCGTCGCGCTGCCGGAAGGTTTTCACGGTTGCTTCGTCGTCCAGGAGTGCGGCGACGATGTCTCCGTTGATGGCGTCGTTCTGGCGTCGCACCACTACCCAGTCCCCGTCGCAGATGGCCGCGTCAATCATGGAATCTCCGGCGACCTTGAGCATGAACAGCTCGCCATGCCCTACGAGTTGCCGCGGGAGGGGGAGTACGTCCTCCACGGTCTGGTCGGCCAGGATGGGACCACCGGCGGCGATGCGGCCCACCAGCGGAACCATCGCTGTATCGCTGGCGCTGGCCAGTTCCGTCACAGCGAGTCCGCCCGTGCTGCGAAGCGCCGTGGGTGCTTCGACGCCGGGGATAGGACCGCCGTCCAGGGTCAAGGGCATCAGGACTTCCATGGCCCGGGGACGCTTCGGATCGCGGCGGAGGTACCCGAGCTTTTCCAATTGGGACAGCTGGTGGGTGACGCTGGAGAGGCTGGCAAGGCCGACAGTGTCACCGATCTCACGCATGCTGGGCGGGTATCCGTTGTCATTCACGGACCTCTGGATGGTCTCCAGGATCTTCTTCTGACGGACGGTCAGGCTCTTGGGGCTCTTTTGAGGCTGTTGGCTCCGCAGGGGTACCGCGCCGCCCGTGGCTTTCGCTGCCATGTTCGCCAATGCCTTTCCGTTCCGTCCCCGGTGTGTGTCCGGGGATGTCGGGCCCGCAAAAATGTCAGACCCTCCTGTTCCACTGAAACAGTGCTGTTTCTTCACTCAAACGTAGGGCAGCCACCGGCGTTTATCAAACATTTGTTCTAGCGAGTCTCGACAGCGTTCGTTGATAAGTGCTAAAAATGTCATAGCAAGGTTCGAATATGTGTTCTATAAACCTGACGCTTAGCCCCGATGTTCGAAGAAAGTGTTCGAACAAGCAAGGGCCGGCACAGGAGAACACCAAGAATTGGCAGCCAGGCGCCGGGCATCCGGCTCATTGGCAATAGCTCAGAAGGGCTCAGCTCATGTCCGCAATCACTACGTTCGCTGATTTCCGCACCACCCAGGCTCCCGCTCGCCTGCGCCTGACCCGTCGGGGGCGGATTGTGTTCTTCGGCATCCCCGCTATGTTGCTGGTGGCTGCGCTGCTGAGCCTTGCCGGTTTCATCACCGCACCCGCAAAGGCCTCCGACTCGCAATCTCAGCTTCGACCACCAGTCGCCGTTACAGTCACTGTCCAGCCGGGCCAGTCCCTGTGGGGTATTGCAGGCGCGGCAGCTCCTGAGCGGGATCCCAGGGATGTCATCACGGAAATCATCCAGCTCAATGACCTTCGTGGCGGCCGCATCCAGCCCGGTCAGCAGCTCTTCGTGCCCGCCAACTAAGTGCCGGACCCTGTGCGAAACGGGAGTGGCCCGGCGTCACAGTTAGTTGGCGGTCGCAGCGGCCCCTTAAACTGACTGGGTGAGTGAGCAGCTTGAGCGACTTGACCGACTTCCCCTCCGGACCAACCTGCGTGGACTGAGCCCCTACGGCGCACCGCAGCTTGATGTCCCCATTTTGCTGAACGTCAACGAGAACACCCATGGCGTCCCGGCCGATGTGCAGGCCGCCATTACGGAGGCTGTCGCCGCTGCTGCCACTGGTTTGAACCGCTACCCCGACCGCGAGTTCACTGAGCTCCGCGAATCGCTGGCCGAGTACTTGGGTCATGGTCTTTCCCGTGACAACATCTGGGCGGCCAATGGATCGAACGAGGTCCTCCAGCAGATACTCCAGGCATTTGGTGGTCCTGGTCGCAAGGCGTTGGGTTTTCCTCCCACGTATTCCATGTACCCGCTTCTCGCCAGCGGCACGGACACGGAATATGTCCGGGGAGTCCGGGCCGACGACTACGGACTGGACGCGCAATCGGCCGCTGACCAGGTCCGGGAGACCGGCGCCAACATCGTTTTCCTGTGTTCTCCCAACAACCCCACCGGGACGGGGCTCGAGCTGGACGTCGTTGAGGCGGTCTACGAAGCCGGCGAAGCGAGCCAGGCGATCGTAATCGTTGACGAGGCCTACCACGAGTTTGCGCACGACAACACGCCCAGCGCCCTGACTCTGCTGCCAGGACGGGAACGGCTGATCGTCTCGCGCACCATGAGCAAGGCTTTTGCCTTGGCCGGCGCCCGGCTGGGTTACATGGCCGCTGCCCCGGAGGTTACGGACGCGATCAGGCTGGTCCGGCTTCCGTACCACCTCTCGGCGATTACCCAGGCAACCGCCCTCGCTGCGCTGAGCCACAGGGAAGCGCTGATGGCCGATGTCGAGGACATCAAAGTCCAGCGCGACCGCATTGTCACAGAGTTGCTGCGGATGGGGCTCAAGCCTGCCGCATCGGACTCCAATTATGTTTTCTTCGGCGGTCTGGAGGACCCGCACGCCGTATGGCAGGGGTTGCTCGATGCAGGAGTGCTGATCCGCGACGTCGGGATCCCGGGCCACTTGCGGGTCACAGCCGGTACCGAACCGGAAACCACGGCCTTCCTGGTCGCACTGGAAGCCCTTTTGGACGGCCAAGCTTCACAGCCCGCCTAAACTTGTCAATAGACCCAACCAATCCTCCGTGTATAAGGACGTCCCAATGAGCGAAACCGGCGCCACGCCGTCCGCTGCCCGCACCGCGCGCATGGAGCGCACCACCAGCGAATCTTCCGTCCTGGTGGAGATCAACCTGGACGGATCCGGTGTCTCGGACATCAGCACCTCGGTTCCCTTCTACGACCACATGCTGACGGCCCTGTGCAAGCACTCGCTGATTGACATGACCGTCAAGGCCACGGGTGATACCCACATCGACGCCCACCACACCGTGGAGGATGTGGCAATCACCTTCGGCGAGGTCCTCCGGACAGCACTGGGCAACAAGGCCGGGATCCGTCGCTTCGGTGAGGCAACCGTTCCCTTGGACGAAGCCCTCGCCCACGCGGTGGTTGATGTTTCGGGACGGCCCTACCTGGTGCATGGCGGTGAGCCTGCGGGCCAGGAATACCACCTCATTGGCGGACACTTCACGGGCTCGCTGACCCGTCACGTTTTTGAAGCCATTACCCTGCACGCGGGTATCTGCCTGCACATGCGGGTGCTCGCGGGGCGCGACCCGCACCACATCGTGGAAGCCCAGTTCAAGGCGTTCGCACGGGCCCTTCGTGCCGCAGTTGAATCAGACCCGAGGGTCGAGGGAATCCCCTCAACAAAGGGAGCGCTATGAGCAGCCAGGTCCTCAAGGACGGTGCGGTTACCGATACCGTGGCCGTCATCAAGCCGTCCTCACCGGAAGGCAAGCCCACCGTAACGGTGCTGGACTACGGCTCCGGCAACGTCCGTTCGGCGGTCCGCGCGCTGGAACGTGCCGGTGCCCACGTGTTGTTGAGTGCCAAGCCCGAGGACGTTCTCAACGCCGACGGCCTGGTTGTTCCCGGCGTCGGTGCTTACGAGACTGTCATGAAGGAACTCAAGGCCGTCGACGCCATCCGCATGATCGGCCGCCGGGTGGCTGGCGGCAGGCCCGTGCTCGCTATCTGCGTTGGACTGCAGGTCCTCTTCGAGGCAGGTGTCGAACACGGTACGGAGTCCGAAGGCATGGCCGAATGGCCCGGCAAGGTGGAGTTGCTCCCCGCAGCCGTTGTGCCGCACATGGGGTGGAACACCGTGGACGTCCCGGAGGGCTCCAAGCTCTTCGCCGGAGTCGAGCAGGAGCGCTTCTACTTCGTGCACTCCTACGGCGTCCAGGAATGGAACTTCGACGTCGTCCAGCCTCGCATGGCGCCTCCCATGGTGACGTGGTCCGAGCACGGCGCGCGCTTCATCGCCGCCGTGGAGAACGGGCCCCTCTGCGCTACCCAATTCCACCCCGAAAAGTCCGGTGACGCCGGAGCCCGGCTCCTCCGCAACTGGGTGGATGGCCTGCGCAGGCCTGCGTCAACAGCGGAAACCCCTGAAAGCGGTGCCGCCTAGATGTGGTCGGTTGTCCTCATGGGCCTCGCCGGCGTGCTGGTGGGGGGCGGAATTTCCTTCCATCAGCAAAAGAAGCCCACTTGGGTTTCAGTTTCTTTCTACGTGCTGGCAGGGATGTCCCTGCTGGCCGCCTACCTCCTGACGCTGCCCGGTAACTAATCCGCGCCCCCACGATTTCAAGGACACTCATGACCACCTCCACCCAGTCCGTTCTGGAACTCCTTCCCGCCGTCGATATCGTCGATGGCCAGGCGGTTCGCCTCCTACAGGGTGAAGCGGGTTCGGAAACCAGCTATGGAACACCGCTCGAAGCTGCCTTGAACTGGCAGGACGCAGGCGCCGAGTGGGTGCACATGGTGGACCTGGACGCAGCCTTCGGCCGGGGGAACAACGCCGCGCTCATCAGTGAGGTCGTCTCGCAGCTCAACGTCAAAGTGGAGTTGTCCGGCGGCCTGCGGGATGACGAGTCGTTGGAGCGGGCGCTGGAACTGGGCGTGGCACGGGTAAACCTCGGCACCGCCGCGCTGGAGAACCCGGACTGGACCCGTCGGGCCATTGAGCGCTTCGGCGACCAAATCGCCGTCGGACTTGATGTCCGCGGCACCACCCTGGCTGGTCGTGGCTGGACCAAGGAAGGCGGCGACCTCTGGGAGGTCCTTGCACGCCTCGAGGACGCCGGGTGCGCCCGTTACGTGGTCACCGATGTCACCAAGGACGGAACGCTGCAGGGTCCCAATGTGGAGTTGCTGCGCCAGATGGTCGAGAAGACGGGCAAGCCTGTGGTGGCCTCGGGCGGCATCTCAAGCCTCGAAGATCTCCGGGTCCTGCGGGAACTCGTGCCGCTGGGCGTCGAAGGCGCAATCGTGGGCAAAGCCCTGTATGCCGGTGCCTTTACGTTGCCTGAGGCCCTGGACGTCGCCGGTCGACGCTAATGCCGCACGAAGCTGGACACCAGCACGAAGAACAAGGCCACGGAGGGCGTCAGCTCCCAGGACACATCGCCGCCGCTTTGAAGGGTGCCGGGGGAGCAACTGATTCGGCGGGACGCCCGTGGGCTGGTCGGAGCCTCAGCGGGGACGACGCCAGGATCCACAACTTCGAGGACGACGACGGTACGGCTGATCCCGGCTACACCGCGGCCATCGCTGCACTCATCGCCGGTACCGGGACTGAGGCCGGCGTCGTGGATGCTCTTGCCACTGCCAGGGTCTTTGTCCCGGTTGTCGCGCAACTCGCCGAGGAGGCGGACGGCGTCGACGGCCTGCATGCGGACAAGCAGGCCGATATGGCATTGATCACACTCAAGGCCCCTGATGGTAGAACAGCGATGCCCGTCTTCACGTCTGCGGCGGCTTTGGAGGCGTGGCATTCTGAAGCCCGTCCGGTGGCTGTCTATGCGGCGCGGGCGGCCCTGTCCGCAGTTTCGGAAGATGCCCAACTGTTGGTGCTGGATCCCGGTTCCGAGTACACGTTCGTTGTGCGGCGGCCGGCTATGTGGGCTTTGGCCCAGCAGCGGGACTGGACGCCGTCATACCTTGATGATCAACTGGAGTCTGCTCTCGCTTCAGCGGCCCTGGAATTTCCGGCCGTGCGCCGACTTGAGACACGGCCCGGCGGCGGTGTGTCCACGCTGACGGCGGATGGCAGCACGGTTGCCGGCGGAGGTCCTGGCCCGGAACTCCAGGTGGTGCTCTACCTCGAGGACGGACTCGGTGCCGCGGATGTCCAGGCGCTTGTTGGTGGCTTGCATGAAGCGTGGGCGCGGATGGAAACCTTTGCCGAAAGTGTTGACTCCATTGAAGTGAAATTGCAGCGTGCAGCACAGGAGCCTGGGCGGCACTAACGGCAGTACCGGTCCCTCCGGGCTGCCCCGGGGGAACAAGAGGATTTGCCAGTGAATTTCGCTCTCTACAAAGAGATGCTGTCCATCCGCCCTGTCCGGCGCCTGTTGGTGGTGGGCATGATTGCCCGTATCCCGCATTCGGCGGCCGGCGTGCTCCTGACGTTGCACATTGTCCTGACCCTGGGGCAGGGATATGCCGCGGCGGGTGCTGCTGCCGCTGTCATGACGATCGGCATTGCCGTGGGTGCACCCTGGCGTGGTCGCCGGGTGGATACCGTGGGTCTGCGGCGGGCTCTGATTCCTTCCGTTGTTTCCGAAACGGTCATCTGGACGATCGTTCCGCACGTGTCCTATGAGTGGCTGCTGCCTTTGGTTTTTGTTGGTGGCCTCTTCACGCTGCCCATTTTCAGCGTGGTCCGCCAGTCGTTGGGTGTCATGGTGGACGGTGAGCAGCGCCGTTCGGCCTTTGCCTTGGATTCCATCGCGACGGAACTGGTCTTCATGATCGGCCCGGCCGTTGGCGCCGTCGTGGCCACGGCCGGATTTTCGGCGGTGGGCCTGACCGCCGTGGGCATCTCGGTTTCGGTCGCGGGGCTTTTCCTCATGTGGTTCAACCCGCCAACACGCAGCGATGTCGCCTGTACGCCGAAAGAGACTGCCGACCGGGCTGCAGCAGACCTGGCAGCCGCCGAGGCTGCCATGGTGGCGTCGGCTCCGGCCCACGTCCAGGAGGCTGCCTCGGAGATGGCGCCCGCCACGTCCCGTACGGCGGCGATCCGCAGCAAGGTGGCGCGGAACTTCAGCTGGTTTACGGTTTCGGTTGCAGCGCTCTTTGCGGTGGCGGCCGGATCGGGCATGGTCCTTAGCGGTTCGGATGTGAGCATCGTGGGCCTGCTGGAAAGGGGTGGCCACCAGAACCAGATCGGCATCGTGTTCTTCTTCTGGTGCGCAGCGTCCGTTGTTGGTGGGCTCATCTACGGGTCCATGAAGCGGCAGATTTCGCCGATGCTGTTGCTGTTGGGCATGGCCGCGTTGACCATTCCGATGGGTTTCGCCCACGACACGTGGACCCTCGCCTTCCTGTCGATTCTTCCGGGACTGCTCTGCGCTCCTGTGTTGTCGGCATCGTCGGAGAAGGTGGCCGACCTCGTGGATGAGGAACGCCGTGGCGAGGCCATGGGCTGGTACGGTTCTGCGCTTACCGCCGGTGTTGCCCTCGGCGCGCCGCTGGCAGGCATCTTCATCGATAACGTCGGCCCGTCGGCCGGTTTCGCGGCCATCGGTGCTGCGGGAGTCGTCCTGTGCCTTGCCGGCCTGGCCCTGATGTCGATGCGTCGGAGATCCGCCCGCGTATAAGGATTTCAAACGACGACGGCGACCCCACCGGATGTGGTGGGGTCGCCGTCGTCGGTTCTTGAGGCTGTTGGGGCTAGTTCACCGGTCCGGTGAACTTCTCGCCCGGGCCCTTGCCCGGGGCGTCGGGGATAAGTGAAGCCTCTCGGAAGGCCAGTTGCAGCGAGCGAAGGCCGTCGCGCAAGGGTCCTGCGTGCTGGGAGCCGATTTCCGGGGCGGCGGCGGATACCAGTCCGGCGAGGGCCGTGATCAGCTTGCGGGCCTCATCCAGGTCCTTGAGGTCCTCGGCATTGGGGTCGTCGGCGAGGCCGACTTTTACGGCCGCCGCACTCATCAGGTGGACGGCGCCGGTGGTGATGACCTCCACGGCAGGTACTTCCGCGATGTCGCGGATCTGCTGGGAGACGCCGGCGTCAGCGGCCGGGGCGGCGTCTTCGCCAAAGGAGTTGCGGGAATTGCTGTCTTCAGTGCTCATACTGGTAAGCTTGTCACAGACCGACTGGAAGTCGTTATTTGCAGTCAAACGATCCCGCCGCCCGCAATGTGCGCTTGGCGGGATGTTTCTGTAGAATTGTCTTTCAGTTAGCAAGCGGAGATCTCTCCCACCCGCGTCAGCCGTTTCCCCCAGGGGACAGGATTCCGTAAAAGGACAAGAGGTTGCCGGGTACCTGGTCGGACACTTTGAGGGTGTGAACCCTGAAGTGTGTACTTCCCTTAGGGGAGTGCCCCCGATCTTCGAGGCCTTCGATTGCGCCAGCAATTGGGGGCCTTCTCTATTTGCCGGTGACATCACCACAACCACAGGAGCTTTAACATTAGCGAGCCAAGAATCAATGAGCGTATCCGCGTCCCCGAGGTGCGGTTGGTCGGCCCTGCCGGCGAACAGGTAGGAATTGTCCGCATTGAGGACGCCCTGCGTCTTGCTGCCGAATCCGATCTCGATCTCGTTGAAGTTGCGCCGCAGGCCAAGCCCCCTGTTTGCAAGCTGATGGACTTCGGCAAGTACAAGTACGAGGCCGCCGTCAAGGCACGTGAAGCGCGCAAGAACCAGACCAACACGGTTCTGAAGGAAATCCGCTTCCGGCTCAAGATCGACAAGCACGACTACGAGACCAAGCGCGGACACGCACTTCGCTTCCTCGGCGCTGGCGACAAGGTCAAGGCCATGATCCAGTTCCGTGGCCGTGAGCAGCAGCGTCCCGAAATGGGTATCCGCCTGCTGCAGCGCTTCGCGGAAGATGTTGCCGAGGTTGGCATCATTGAGTCCAGCCCGCGCATCGATGGCCGCAACATGGTCATGGTGATCGGACCGCTGAAGAACAAGGCAGAAGCCAAGGCTGAAGCCCGCCGGGCTACGCAGCGTGCAGAAGCCAAGGCCCAGAACGAGGCCAAGGCTGCAGGCCGCGTGGACACCACGGGGGAGCAGGCGCCGCTCACGCAGAGCCTGGCTGACCTTCTGCCCGAGGGCTTCCAGGTAAGCGAAGCAGAGCCCACGCAGGAAACTGTTGAAGCTCCCGAGGTCGAGGCTCCCGTAGCTGAAGAAGCCGCGGCAGCCAGCGAGCCCGCGGTTGTTGAAGAAGCTCCCGTTGTTGAGGAAGCTCCCGTAGCCCAGGAAGCTCCCGCGCCGGCAGCCAAGGAAGCCGTGGCCGAAAAGGCTCCGGCAGCCAAGGAAGCTGTGGCCGAGAAGGCCCCGGCAGCCAAGGCAGCACCGGCCAAGACGGAATCGGCCAAGACAGAATCGGCACCTGCTCCGAAGCCCGCAGTACCCGCAGCAGCTCCGAAGCCGGCAGTTCCTGCGGCTCCGAAGCCTGTCGCCAAGCCGGCAGCTCCCAAGCCGGCAGCTCGGCCAGCGGCCCCCAAGGCCACGCCGAAGCCTGCTGCACGCAAGACCAACTAGTTCAACGCCGCGGAGGCCTGTCCTCCATCGGCAAGCAACCAGCACGCTGGCCCCTGTAGGCCGGCTGCGCGAAAGAATCGCGGACTCGTCCGTGGATACGTAAGGAGATCGGTTCCCATGCCGAAGATGAAGACCCACAGCGGTGCTAAGAAGCGCTTCAAGCTGACCGGTACCGGCAAGCTGAAGCGTCAGCAGGCCAACCGCCGCCACTACCTGGAGCACAAGTCCTCCACGTTGACCCGTCGCCTTGCCGGCGACAAGATTGTCTTCAAGGGCGATGCCAAGGTCATCAAGAAGATGCTCGGCGTCTAAGTTCCAAGTTCTCTGGGTCCCGCCAACCGGCAGGAACCGACTACACCAAAAGCCTTCTCAGGCCCGCCGGACTTCCGGCAGTAGCAGCTTGGGATAAAGATTTCTGAAGGAGTACGCACGTGGCACGTGTGAAGCGGGCGGTAAACGCCCACAAGAAGCGCCGGGTTGTCCTCGAACGCGCCAAGGGTTACCGCGGTCAGCGTTCGCGCTTGTACCGTAAGGCAAAAGAGCAGCTGCTGCACTCGTTTGTGTACAGCTACGGTGACCGCCGCAAGAAGAAGGGTGACTTCCGTCGCCTCTGGATCCAGCGCATCAACGCTGCATCCCGCGCCAACGGCCTCACCTACAACCGTCTGATCCAGGGCCTGAAGGCCGCTGAGGTTGAGGTTGACCGCCGCATGCTGGCCGAACTGGCCGTTTCCGACGCCAACGCTTTCGCTGCACTGGTGAACGTTGCCAAGGCTGCCCTGCCGGCTGACACGTCTGCTCCGGCTGCAAAGGCCGAAGCTGCCCCCAAGGCTGCAAAGGTTGCTCCGGCTGCCGCTACGGCCACGGCTGTCAAGGCTGTTGTCTCCGAGAAGCCGGCCATCGACGGCGCAGTTGCTGCTGATGGCGACGAAGCTCCGGAAGGCTACGCCATCAAGGGCAACGCCGAGTCCAAGAAGTACCACGTGCCGGGTTCCACCTGGTACAACACCACTGCTGCCGAATACTGGTTCTCCACGGTTGAGGCTGCAAAGGCTGCTGGCTTTGAGCCGGCCGGCGGCGAAGCCCGCCAGCAGATCAAGAACTAGTCGCAACAGCCACTAAAGTTCTTATATGAACGAAACCGGGCGCCCGCAAGACTTTTCGATGACCAACCCCCGAGCTGATCGGGTGAGGGATGTCGCCAAGCTTGCCGGGCGCCCGGCGCGTTTAAAGCGCGGGCGCTTCCTGGCTGAGGGGCCGCAGGCCGTACGGGAGGCGCTAAGCCTGCACCGTGACCGGACAGCGGCAGGTGGCGCCGCCGTCGTGCATGAAGTTTTCGCCAGTGAAGCGTGCCTGGAGCGGCTTCCCGAACTTGCCGACCTCGCACAGGGCACCCAGCTCCGGCTCGCCAGTGATGAAGTCCTGGCAGCGATGGCGGACACCGTCAACCCGCAGGGGATTGTGGCCGTCTGCAGTTTTCTCGACGTCAGCCTGGAGTCAGTTCTCGACGCCGGTCCCCGCCTCATTGCCGTGATGTGCCAGGTACGTGACCCCGGAAATGCCGGTACGGTCCTGCGTGCCGCTGATGCTGCCGGCGCGGACGCCGTGGTCCTGACCGAATCCAGTGTGGACATCTACAATCCCAAAGCAGTGCGTTCCACCGCAGGTTCGTTGTTCCATCTGCCCGTGGTCCTGGGGGTGGACGTTGAGGAGCTGGTCGCACGGTGCCGCGAGTTGGGCATCGGTGTCCTGGCCGCGGACGGCTATGGGACCGTCAACCTGGATAAACTCCAGGACGAAAACGCGGCGCGGAGGCTCGGCAACGATACCGTAGCGTCCGAGTATGCCCTTGAGGGGCCGACGGCGTGGTTGTTCGGGAACGAAGCCCAGGGCTTGTCCGACGCGGAACTGGCCCTTGCTGATCATCGCGTCGCTGTGCCCGTCTATGGGGCCGCGGAGAGCCTCAATCTTGGTACGGCGGCCACCGTCTGCCTTTACGCCAGCGCACGCTCCCAGCAGGGCGTCAGGGTGGGGAATGCATAATTAGCCTGTCGCCGGGTACGGTAATGCTTGCAGGGGCAGGCAATGACGATTCTTCTTGACCCTTTCCAAACATTTCCCGAACCCGAAGAGGTGAAGCTTTCGTGGCTGCAGGTGGCGGTACCAAAGCGATCGTGGCGGCTCTCGCCGCCAATCTGACTATCGCTGTATTGAAGTTCATTGCGTTCTTCCTGACGGCGTCATCGTCAATGCTCGCGGAGGCAATACACTCCGTTGCCGACTCCGGCAACCAGCTCCTGCTCCTGGTGGGCGGCAAGCGTGCCAAACGTGCTGCGAGCCCGGAACACCCGTTCGGCTACGGACGTGAGCGGTACATCTACGCCTTCATCGTCTCGATCGTTCTCTTCAGTGTCGGTGGCCTGTTTGCCCTCTACGAGGCCTTTGAGAAGTTCCAGCACCCGCACGGCATCGAAGGCGACTTCTGGTGGGTTCCGCTGGCCGTCCTCGTAGGTGCCATCATCGCCGAGGGGTTCTCCTTCCGGACCGCCATCATCGAGTCGAACCACATCCGCGGCAAGCAGACCTGGGTGAAGTTCGTCCGAAACGCCAAACAGCCTGAACTGCCTGTGATCCTCCTGGAGGACTTCGGCGCCCTGCTCGGTTTGGTGTTCGCCCTCTTTGGCGTCAGCATGACCCTGGTTACCGGTGACGGTATCTGGGACGCCTTCGGCACAGCCATGATTGGTTTGCTGCTGGTAGCCATCGCCATCGTGCTGGCCATGGAGACCAAGTCCCTTCTTTTGGGCGAGTCTGCAACCAAGGAGGACGTGCAGCGGATCACCGAAGCCCTGGAGGCGGGCGGAACCCACATCATCCACCTCAAGACCATGCACCTGGGGCCGGAGGAGTTGCTGGTGGCCGCCAAGATTTCCATGGGTGCCTCCGAGACTGGCCAGGAGATCGCCAAGGGCATCGACGACGCCGAGCAGCGGATCCGCGCGGCCGTTCCGATCGCTCGGGTCATCTACCTCGAACCGGACATCGAGCGGGTTCAGGCGCAGCAGGCCTAGAGCTTAAACGACGGATGGCTCCGCACCCGCGGAGCCATTCGTCGTTTAGGGGTCCTTCGTTGGCTGGCTGCGCGCTGTACGCGCCGGCCAGCGGCTGTCAGCTTGCCAGCGGCTTCCTGCGTTCCAGCAGGCCGCTCACAACTGCAACGCCGAGGCCCAGGATGGCCAGGACCGCACCCACGAGTGCCGGAGCGACATAACCCCAACCCCACGCGATGACTGTGCCCCCGAGGAAAGCGCCCAGTGCGTTGGCAATGTTCAGGGCCGAGTGGTTCAAGGAGGAGGCAAGGGAAGCTGCGCCGGGAGCGGCATCCAGGAGGCGTGTCTGCAGGGCGGGGGTCAGCATGGATCCCACGCCGCCAACGACGAAGGCCATGATGAAGGCTGCCCATGCCCAGTGCGCCGCGATAGCGTAAACCACCAGGGCCACGGCGATTCCGGGCATGACCCAGTAGATGGTCCCCATGACGGACTTGTCCGCGATTCGTCCGCCAATGATGTTGCCGGCCACCATGCCGAGGCCATAAAGAGCCACGACGGCGGGGATAAGGCTCTCGGGTATACCGGCCACCGACGTCATCGTGTGGGCGATGTAAGTGTAGACGGCAAAGAAGCCGCCGAAGCCGATGATGCCGATCAACAGCGCCAGCCACACCTGAAGGCGTTTGAGGGCTCCCAGCTCACGCCGGATGCTGGCGTCCGGGTGGGCGGCTTCGAACGGGACGAACTTCCACACCATGACAACGGTGAGAAGTCCGATGGCGCCGACAATGATGAACAGCAGCCGCCAACCGAAAGTTTGTCCCACCCAGGTGGCTAACGGCACGCCGATGACGTTGGACACCGTCAGCCCGGCCATCACCATGGAAATCGCCCAGCCGCGCTTGGTGGGAGCCACCAGGCCCGCCGCGATGACAGCTGCCACTCCGAAGAACGCGCCGTGGGGGAGCCCGGAGGCGAAACGGGAGAGCAGCATGAAACCGTAGTCCGGGGCGATAAAGGAGGTCAGGTTTGCCACGGACAGGAAAAGCATGAGGCCCAAGGCAAGGTGCTTCTTGGGAAGTTTCGCGCCGAAGGCTGCAAAGATCGGCGCGCCGATGACGACGCCCAAAGCATAGGCGGAGATGAGGCTGCCTGCCTCAGGGGTGCTGATATGCAGCCCTTCCTCGATTTCCTTCAGGAGGCCCATCATGGCGAACTCGGTGGTACCGATGGCAAACCCGCCCATTGCCAGGGCCAGGATGGCCATGCCAAGGTGGCGCTTGGTAGCTTTCGCTGTGGCGGACGGGGACACGGTGGTAGTCATAAGCCTGCTTCTTGAGGGGTGCCTGATCGGCCGGGAAACGCGGAGAAAATCCGATAACAAGTTTAGTCGTGCTCGGGCGAGGTGACGTCAGCATGTGACGATGCCCATGGACGCAACGGCCATAGACTGTTCCGGTGACTGGACTCATTAACGTTGTTGGCGCCGCTGTCGTGGACTCCCTGGAAGCACCCACCCGTCTTCTCGCTGCACGCCGCACAGCCCCTCCCCAGTTCGCAGGGATGTGGGAGTTCCCCGGTGGCAAGGTGGAAACGGGCGAAACGGCAGAGGCCGCACTGCACCGGGAACTCGCCGAAGAGCTCGGGGTTGAGGTTCGTTTGGGCCAGGAGCTTGAATCCGGAAACAGCGCCGGGTGGACGCTCAACGAGCGTGCTTCAATGCGGGTTTGGTTCGCGGAGCTGACCGCAGGGGAGCCCCGCCCACTGGAAGATCACGACGAACTGCGCTGGATGTCGTTGGACGGCCTTGACGACGTTCTCGGACTTGCATGGATTCCGGCGGACCTGCCGATTGTCGAGGCTCTGCTTGATCGGGTGGCTGCCGACGAGTAAGCGACCTGTTCACAGCCCCGCAGGGCGCCTCAGAACAGCGGCTCTTGTACCGGCAAGGGTGCGGCAGCTTTGGCCCCCGAAGGGGCTCCTGAACCATCGGTGGGGCGGGCATTGCGGTGGCTGAAACCGGAGCTCCCAGTGAAGCCGTGCTTGGCCTTGAAGAAACTGATCCTGCCCGCCAACCAGCTCCGGTATTCCTTCGATGCATAGGAACCCTGGCCGTACAGTCGGCGGTATTTGCCCACCAATTCCGGATGCTGGGCGGCGAGCCAGCTCATATACCATTCCCTGGTCCCGGGTTTGAGGTACAGGGCCCCCGCGGTGACTCCCGTGGCACCCGCCTTGGCCAGTTCGGTGAACAAGGCATCGAGGGCTGCATCGGAATCCGTGAGCCACGGCAGAATGGGCATTGCCATGACCCCGCATCCCAGGCCGGCATCACGGAGCCGGGCTATGAGCTTAAACCGCGCACGGGGGGAGGGGGTCCCGGGCTCAATGAGCTCTGCGAGGTCTTCGTTGGTCATGGCAAGCGAGATGCCGAGGTCCACGGGAACCTGGGTTGCCGCATGCTTGAGCAGGGGGATGTCCCGGGCCAGCAATGTGCCTTTGGTCAGGATGGAGAAGGGTGTTCCGGAGTCCGCCAGCGCCCGGATGATTCCCGGCATGAGCGCATACCGGCCTTCGGCCCTCTGGTAGGGGTCCGTGTTGGTGCCGAGGGCAACCTGGTGTCGCTGCCAGGAGGGCTTGGCCAACTCCTTGCGCAGGACCTCCGCAGCGTTGATCTTAACCACCACCTGCGAATCGAAGTCCCGGCCGGCGTCGAATTCCAGGTAGGTGTGGCTCTTGCGGGCAAAGCAGTAGACGCAGGCGTGGCTGCAGCCGCGATAGGGATTCACCGTCCACTCAAAGGGCATGGCCGAACCGGAAGGCACCTTGTTGAGCACTGACTTTGCGGTGACCTCATGGAAGGTGACTCCGGAGAATTCGGGTGTCGAGACGGAACGCACAAGCCCGGCAAGCGGCAGCAGGGCCTCCATGGCCGGGGCAGGCCCGGAAGGCATGTTGCCGCTGTTATCGGACGCCAACCCACGTGCCGGTGAAAGTGCTTGTGCGTCCCATCTCATGGTCTCTATTCGAAGGTATGTTCGAATAAATGTCAAGGCTTCCGCGCGCAGGCCAAAGACGCGGATGGCGGGGTTGCTAGGGTTGGCCCATGATTCTCCTGACTGGCTTCGAACCCTTCGGCGAGGACGCGGTCAATCCGTCGTGGCTCGCCGTGCAACGTGCCAGGGACATCCTCCGGAACGAGGGCCGCGAGGTGGAAGCACTCGAACTGCCTTGCGTTTTTGGCGGGTCGGCGGACGCCCTGAGCGCGGCCATGGATCGCCTGGTTCCTGACGTGGTGGTTTGCGTGGGCCTGGCAGGCGGGCGTGAGCGCGTATCGCTGGAACGTGTCGCCATCAATTGCGATGACGCCAGGATTCCGGACAACGCCGGCCAACGGCCCATAGACCAGGAAGTTGTCAAGGGCGGACCAGCTGCCTACTTCTCCAGCCTGCCGATCAAAGCAGCACTCCGGAACCTCCAGATCGCCGGCATCAAGGGCGAAGTCTCACAATCAGCCGGCACGTACGTCTGCAACCACGTCTTCTATGCGCTCATGCACGCGCTGGCGTCCAGGCCCGGGGTCCGCGGGGGCTTCATCCACGTCCCCTACCTTCCGGAGCAATTGCCACCGGCCGCTGCCACTCCGTCCATGCCCCTTGAAGTGATGGCCGAAGGCGTTACCTCGGTTGTCCGCACGGCGCTTGGAACCACAACGGACATACAGCTGCCCGCAGGAGCAACCCATTAAAGGAGTTCCCACTCCACCGTGACAGAAGCGGAGACTGACGATTCGCCGGCCTCCACCGGGAGCGCTTCCGCGGAAAAGGAGGCCCTGACCAGCCCGCCCATGGGAATGGGGGAGCCTGGAACTGGTTGTTGGGAAATGGATCGAACGGCTCCAAGCCGCGCGCCTGCCAGACCGGCGTACTGCTCCGCCCTGGCCAAGGCGTCCTGCCACGCCGCCTCCTGTGCCTGTGCATTGATGGGAGCCGTATCCGCGAAGCCTTGCCCGATACCGTTGATTCTGATGTCGTCCCCACCGGCGGCAATCGCGGCAGCAATGGCAGCCGGGGCATCTGCCTGGGTGCGGATGCCCACCTGCAATGTGGTGGATGCGACGTAGGCGGTCACCTTTTGGCCCTGCCCTTCCACCCATGCGACGTCGGCACGGAGGTTCAAGCCACTCGTTCGCACGTCAACGCCGGCCACGCCGGCTTCATGCAAAGCCGAAGCGACAGCGGAAGCCGCCTTTCCGGCGTCGTCATATGCCTTTCCCGCAGTCTCCCGGCGGGTCTCCACGCCGAGAGTCAGCGTGACCAGGTCGGGGGCGGCCTTGGCGCTGCCGGTGCCGGTGACGGTGATGGTTCGCTTCATTCTCAAGCCTCGATTCGTTGGTCGGCTGGTCCGCCCTGCCGACGCTTGTGGTTGTCAACGTAGCCGCCGGCGGCGAGGCCGGCCTGGCGCTCAAAGAAGTTCATCGACGCCGGGTCTCCGCTGCGCAGCAGTGACCACCCGGCGGCGATCCCGTAGAAGGCGAAAAAGGGCAGGCCAAGGCAATACGCATACTGGGTGCTGTGCCGCTCCTCGTGCCCCAGGAGGGTGGCGTTGCTGCCTGCCAGGCCATGGGGTGCCCGGTAAAGAATCACATTCCCCACGGTGAACGCTCCCGCATGTGGCAATTTCCAGCGGTACCCGGCAGCGATCACCAGGCCGCGGGGACCGTGCGACAGGCGGGAGCGCGACGCCACCGCCACCCCAAGTCCCAACGGCGTGGACAGGTTGATGACATTTGCGATCTGCCTCAGGCGCTGCGCGGGAGTCATGAAGCCATGCTAGACCCGTGGGTCCTGCGGAGGCCGGACGGGAGACAGGCGTTAAATCAGGTCCATGACGTTCAACTAGACTGGACGTTAGTGCCAGCCGTCCGCGGCGAGCACTGCCCTTTTCGTTTTCCAGGCCAGCATTGCCGGCCGCTCCCTACTCGTAGCTAAGAACAGTAGATGACTGACACTTTGCCAGGCGCTGCCAGCCCGAATCCGCTGGATGAAGCCGCCATCACCGCCGCCGTCGAGGACGCGCTCGCAGCCATCGCGGCAGCTTCCTCCCTCGAAGAACTCAAGGCTGTCCGCCTCGCCCACACCGGCGAGAAGTCGCCCCTGAGCCTAGCCAACCGTGAAATTGGCGGCTTGGCCAAGGAACACAAAGCTGCTGCAGGCAAGCTCATGGGGTCCTCCCGCGGCCGGGTCAACCAGGCGCTCGCAGCCCGGACCGAGGTGTTGGAGGCAGAGAACGATGCCCGGATCCTCGTCGAGGAAACTGTGGATGTCACCGCCGCTCCGCGACGTCGCCGTGCCGGTGCACGCCACCCGTTGTCCACGCTTCAGGATCGCGTGTCGGACATCTTCGTGGGCATGGGTTGGGAAATCGCCGAAGGCCCCGAGGTCGAGTCGGAATGGTTCAACTTCGATGCCCTGAACTTCAAGCCGGACCACCCCGCCCGCGAAATGCAGGACACGTTCTTCGTGGAACCCCCCGAGGCGCACCTGCTCATGCGTACCCACACCTCGCCGGTGCAGGTCCGCTCCATGCTGGAACGCGAAGTGCCCATCTACGTGCTGTGCCCCGGCAAGGTATTCCGCACCGATGAACTCGATGCTACCCACACTCCTGTCTTCCACCAGTTCGAGGGCCTTGCGATCGACAAGGACCTCAGCATGGCGGACCTTCGCGGCACGTTGGAGCACTTCGCCCGGCAGATGTTCGGCGACGAAGCGTCCATCCGCCTGCGCCCCAACTATTTCCCGTTCACGGAACCGTCCGCGGAGTTGGACATCTGGCACCCCGGAGCAAAGGGCGGCCCACGTTGGATCGAATGGGGTGGCTGCGGCATGGTCAATCCCAACGTCCTCCGGGCGGCCGGCATCGATCCGGACATCTATTCAGGTTTTGCCTTCGGTATGGGCATTGAGCGCACGCTCATGTTCCGCAACGAGGTCGGCGATATGCGCGACATGATCGAAGGCGACGTACGTTTCAGCGAGCACTTCGGGATGGAGATCTAACAGTGCGTATCCCACTTTCCTGGCTGCGTGAATTCGCGCAGGTCCCGGCCGATGCAACGGCCGAAGACGTCATGGCTGACCTGGTCAAGGTCGGCTTTGAAGAAGAAGCAGTCCACCGTCCCACGGACGAACTCAGCGGCCCGATCGTCGTAGGCCAGGTCCTGAGCCTGGTCAAGGAACCGCAATCC
The DNA here is from genome assembly GCF_024608385.1 of Paenarthrobacter sp. UW852. Classification (NCBI taxonomy): domain Bacteria; kingdom Bacillati; phylum Actinomycetota; class Actinomycetes; order Micrococcales; family Micrococcaceae; genus Paenarthrobacter; species Paenarthrobacter sp. UW852. The sequence continues at coordinate 30,090 of NZ_JAMSGY010000012.1, read as the reverse complement.
AACGGCAAGACCATCAACTGGTGCCAGGTCCGCGTCGTTCCCGAAGGACAGGAGCAGACCCTCACCGGCAAGGGCATTGATCCTTCCGGCGTGCAGGGCATCATCTGCGGTGCGCACAACTTTGTTGAGGGCGACAAAGTGGTTGTCACCCTGCCAGGTGCTGTCCTGCCCGGGAACTTCCAGATTTCCGCGCGCAAGACCTACGGCCACCTCTCTGCCGGCATGATCGCTTCCGTCCGTGAACTGGGCATTGGCGATGACCACGATGGCATCCTGGTGCTGTCCAGCATTGGCTTGGATCCCGAAATCGGTACGGACGCCATGGAGCTGCTGGGCCTTTATGACCAGGCAGCGGAAATCAACGTCACCCCGGACCGCGGTTATGCGTTCTCCATCCGCGGTGTTGCGCGGGAGTATGCCCATGCAACGGGAACATCGTTCGTAGATCCGGCGTCGAAGGTCAACGCGCCGGCCTCCCTCCAGGGCGGCTACGGAGTCAAGCTCAACGACGACGCACCCATCTACGGCAAGCCGGGCTGCGATCGCTTCGTGGCCAGGACAGTCCGCGGCGTGGATGCTTCGCGTCCCACCCCGCCGTGGATGTCCTCGCGCCTTCGCCTGGCCGGAGTACGCTCCATCTCCTTGCCCGTGGATATCTCCAACTACGTGATGCTGGAGCTCGGCCAGCCGAACCACTGCTACGACCTCGATAAGCTCTCAGGCGACATCGTGGTCCGGCGTGCCGTCACGGGGGAGAAGATCACCACCCTCGATGGCAAGGAGCGTACGCTCGACGTCGAGGACCTGCTGATCACTGATGGCTCCGGCGCCATTGGCATCGCCGGTGTCATGGGTGGCGCCCACACTGAGGTGTCGGATTCCACGACCAACATCCTGGTTGAAGCCGCGCACTTCGACGAGGTATCCATTGCCCGGTCGCGTCGCCGCCACAAGCTGCCGTCCGAAGCGTCCAAGCGCTTCGAGCGCGGCGTCGACTGGCACGTGGCCAACATTGCCGCCCAGCGCGTCGTGGACCTTTTGGTAGAGCTGGCCGGCGGTACGGCAGACGAGGCGGGGACCGACGTCGGAACCGCCCCTGATCCCGTCACCATCGAGCTGCCCGCTGAGTTCGCTGCTGCCCGGATCGGTATCGACTTCACCGACGAGCAGATTACTACCTCACTTGAGGATCTGGGTGCCGTGGTGGAGAAGACTGCCGCCGGCTACCGGGTGACTGCTCCGAGTTGGCGCAATGACCTCGAAACCAAGGAGGACCTCTCTGAGGAAATCGCGCGGTTGGTCGGCTACGACAACATCCCCTCAACCCTCCCGGTAGCGCCTCCGGGCCGTGGCTTGACCCGCAGCCAGCAGCAGAAGCGTCGTGTTGTCCAGGCCTTGGCTGATGCAGGGCTCACCGAGGTGCTGTCATACCCGTTCGTTTCCAAAGCCGCCAACGACACCTTCGGTGTTGCGGAGGAAGGCGCGGAACGTCCGGCATTGAAGCTGGCAAACCCGATCAGCGAGGAGAACGGCTACCTCCGTACGTCCATCCTCCCTGGCCTCATTGAGGTAGCACGCCGCAACCACTCACGCGGTTTCCGCGACCTGGCACTGTACGAAGTGGGTTCGGTCTTCCTTCCGGGCGACAAGCTTGGTACGGAGTCCATCCCGCCGTTGGGCGTCAGGCCTTCAGATGAGGTGCTTGATGCGTTGTACGACGGCGTCCCGCACCAGCCGCTGCACGTCGGCGCTGTCCTGACCGGCCACGACTCGCCGGCTGCCGCGACGCACCAGCCCCGCGCCTGGGATTGGGCAGACGCCCTGGACGTTGCCCGCCTCATTTCCGACGTTCTTGGGGTTGAACTGGTTGTCAGCCAGGGTAGCCACCAGGCGTTCCACCCGGGGCGTGCCGCTGAGCTTTCCCTGCGGAACGGCGATGTTGTGGGTTACGCGGGAGAGCTCCACCCGAAGCTCCTGGCAGCACATGACATGCCTGCCCGATCTGTGGCTTTCGAAGTCAATGTTGAAGCACTGTTCGAAGCTGCTGCTGATGTGATTGTTGCCAAGCACATCTCCGGGTTCCCTGTTGCAACACAGGATGTTGCGCTGGTTGTTCCGCAGGACGTACCCGCTGACCAGGTATTGGCTGCCCTGCGCGAAGGCGCCGGTGAACTCCTCGAGGATGTCGCCTTGTTCGACGTCTACGTGGGTCCGGGAATCGACGATGGAAAGAAGTCGCTGGCCTTCGGACTGCGTTTCCGCGCCAACGACCGCACACTGACTGCCGATGAAGCGTCAGAAGCACGCGCCTCGGCTGTCGCAGTCGCCGCTGAACGCTTCGGAGCTGTCCAGCGCTGATCCCGCAGTTGCACGCTAAGTCCCCGGAACCTCTCCATGGTTCCGGGGATTTTCGTTTTATCGAGATTCCACTCCCAGCATCTTGACAGACTATTCACACATGTATGACAGTTTTGTCATGCGCATGTGAAACATGTGTATCACATCCCTCGCACGGCTCTCCAAGGGCCGTCCCTTGAAAGGTACCCATGAAAAAGCAGAACGTTGCTGTGCTTGTCGGGGCTGCGGTAATGGCTTTGACGTCCTCGCTTGGAGGAGCTGCCATGGCGTCGGGGCCGACGCCGCAACCAGTGTCCGCCGAGGTCCAGCCCGTGTCCCACACCGTGGATAAATCCCAGACGTCCGGCTCCGCCGCGTCCCCGTTGGCCGACCGTTATTCCATCGCCGCACCCACCAAGAATGGGGGCGCCTCCACGGATTCAGTCATCGGCGCTGATGGCCGGGTCCGTATCACCAACACCACGGCTGCACCCAACCGCTCCATCGTGCAGATTGAATTCAATGGCGGTTACATCTGTTCCGGTTCCCTCATCTCCGACGACACCGTGCTGACGGCCGGGCGCTGTGTCCACACGGGCGGCACGGGTTCCACGGCGGATTACTCCTGGGGCGTCAAAGTGGCCCTTGGCCGGAATGGATCGACGGATCCTTACGGTACCTGCGGTGCTACCCAACTCCTCACGGACCAGCGTTGGATCGACTCAGCCAACACCAATGCCGACTGGGGCGTCATTAAACTCGACTGCACCATTGGCAACACCACCGGGTGGCTCAATTACACCGGTACGACGGCCAGCCTGAACGGAACCACCGCAACAGTGCGCGGCTACCCGGGCGACAAGGCATTTGGAACCATGTGGTCCATGACGGGCACCATCGACAGTTCCGCAACCGAAAAGGTCTACTACAAGATGGACACCTTCGGCGGCCAGAGTGGAGCACCCGTATACAACAGCTCCAACACCCTTGTCGCCATCCACACCAACGGTGGCAGCACCAACTCCGGTACCCGCATCACGCCCACCCTGGCGAATTACCTGACCTCGGTGAAGTGAGAAGCTACGGGAGCTCGACCGGGTGGGGCGAGAAGCGCGCGGCTCGGGCGTCGAGCTCATTGCCCTGTGGCTGGCTGAGGGAGGCGTAGAGTTCCGGCCGGCGGCCCCGTATCCACCGCCGGCCGGTTGAGAGAGGCACCAGGCCGAGGTCCAGCTCGGACGTAACGATTGCTTCGCCTGCACTCCAGGTTTCTGCGATGACCGCCCCATAGGGGTCGATGATCATGGCGTTACCCGTGCGGATCTCGTCATCATCCGGGCCGACACCGTTGCTGAAGATGATGAAAAGGCCGTTGTCGTGGGCGCGGGAAGGCAGCCAGCGCATGAGCCACCCGCGCCCGTGGGGTCCACGGAAGGCCGCTTCAATGGCTGCAGGATCTGCTGCACGGTTTTCCCACAAGGTGCTGGGAATGGGCTTCATTCCCCTGGGACTCCGGGAGTTGGTGCCACCGGTTTGATGAGGGGCCAAGAGCACTGTCGCGCCCAGTAGTGCTGTCGCCCGGACGTTTTCGACCAGGTTGTTGTCCCAGCAGATCAGGATTCCGGCTTTGACGCCCCAGGGGGTGTCAAAGACCGTGAACCGGGATCCGCTGTCGATCGCCTCGTGTTCAAAGGCATGGATCTTCCGGTGGGTGTGCCGTGCTCCGTCGGGGAGGCATACCGCGTATGAGTTGTAGAGTCTTCCGTCGCTGTCTGCCTCGAGATATCCGACGCCGATGCCTACGCCCAGCTCTTGGGCGAGGTTCTGGACGGCGAGGATGCTGGGGCCGCCCTCCGTCTCGGCAAGTTGATGCAAGCGTTGGGGCGTGTGTCGTCGGAGGTGCCAGTAGCCGAGCAAGCACATTTCCGGGAACACGACCAGTTGCGATCCGTCCATGGCTGCAGCGGTGGCGAGCCGGCGAATGGTCTCGAGGTTGAGGTCCGGACGGTCCGGGATTGCTTCGAACTGAACGGCCGAGGCGCGAAGTGTTGGCCGTGAATTATCGGGCATGGGTTCTCCTTGGGTTTGTCTCTCCCATGCTTCTTCCGATGACCCATTCTGTCTAATGAAAACTTCGGCCTTATCCATTCTGTTTTGGAATGGATTTGTTGGGTGTCTGCGTGCCGCATCGCAGTATGTGAGCGGGACTGGTCCTGTCGATAGTGTTATGAAATGGAACTACGCCTTTTGCGGTCGTTTATCGCGGTTGCCGTGAACCAAAACTTCGGGGCTGCTGCCAAGGCGCTGTCCACAACCCAGCCCGCCCTGACCAAGCAGATCCAGGTCCTGGAACGGCAGGCAGGGACCACGCTGTTCACCCGGGGGCGCCACGGTGCAGCGTTGACGCCTGGCGGCGAGGCGTTGCTCGTCGACGCGGTCGACCTGGTGCGCAGGGCGGATGCCTTGGCCCGCCGCATGGAGCGGGTGGCAGCGGGGGCTGAAGGCGTGCTCAATGTCGGATTCGGGATGTCGACAATCGATGTAGCGCCCCAGACTGTCGCGGCTTTCCGTGCGCGGCACCCCGGAATCGACATCAAGCTCGAAGATATGTCCTCCTCCAGGCAATTCGACGCACTCCGTGACGGCACGCTCAGCGTGGGGTTTGTGCGCATGCCTGCGCCGCAGGACATTGCCGCCCGGGTGATCCGGCGGGATCAGCTGGCGCTCGCCATCCCTGCCGGTGAGCCTGCTCCGGGGACCGATCGAAAGGGTCTGCGGGCTCGGCTCCAGGACCAGGGCCTGGTCCGCCTTGTCCCCGCCCGCGGGCCGGGATTGGCCGCTCAAACGAGCGAGTTGTTTATGGATTTGGGGTGCAGCCCCACCACGGTGTACGAAACGTCCGATCTCCTGACGGTCGTGGCCCTCGTAGCCGCCGGAGCGGGCCCTGCTGTGGTCCCCGCCAGCGCCTCGGCCATCATCCCCGACGGCGTGCAGTTGGTAAAGATCGATCTGGAGTCCGCGAGCTGGGACATTGGCATTGCCTGGCTTCGCGGGAGCACCAACCCGTTGCTTCCCTTGTTTCTGGAATCAATCAGGGGCGGGGAAAAAGTATGATCGACAACCTTGTCTTCGAGGTGCGCCGGCTCGAGGACCAGCTGGCCTGTGATGAGCACCCACCGGACCCGGGACAACCGGCAAAGCGTCGGGCCTCCAGGTTTGCCAGCGCCAAGGACCGGGACGAATTCGTTGCGGCCCGGATTTCGCTGCAGCAGTTCGCTGCAACGCTCCTCAACGTGGAACCCCAGCAGCTCGTGGCGAACTATCACTGCCCGCAGTGCGGCCAAGGCCAGGACCACGGCCGTCCCGGGTTCCTGCTCGACGGCGGCCCCGCACCTATCGCGCTCAGCGCGTCCCGGGCGTCGGGCTGGGTGCTGCTGGCCGGCGTCGCCCATGCCCCCGAAGAACTACGGCTGGGAGTGGATCTTGAATCGACAGGCAAAGCAACCTTCGAAGGCTTCGACGACGTCGCGCTGACCGCAACCGAGAAAAGCTTCCTGTCCACCATCCCGGATCAGGAGCGAGATAGTCAGCGCGCGCGGCTGTGGGCGCGCAAAGAGGCTTGGCTGAAGATGACTGGGGAAGGCCTGCGGCGCAACCCGGCAGAGTTGGATGTGCTGGAGCGCCGCGGTGTGCAGGACCTGGACATTGTCGGCGGCCGGGCGCTGCCGGACGGACTGGTGGCCGCCTTGGCGATCGGCTAACGCGGTGGCGGCAGCGCGGGAAGTGCTGCCTCGTACAGCCACGGACGGAGAACGGCCGCAGCATCCAATCCCGGAATGAATGCGTTCGCGGCTACGATGAAGGCTTCCGTGGACACTGAGCCATGCCGGTTCTTGGCTGTCCAGTGATGGAGGAAACCGAAGAACGCCTCGTCGCCGGCCGCCATTCGCATGGCGTGAACCGCCAAAGCCCCACGTTTGTAGACCCGGTCATCGAACATCAGCTCCGGGCCGGGGTCGCCAACGAGCAGGTCCTGCGGCCCGGCGTCGAGCCTCTTCCATGCCCCTGTAGCCCGCGCTGCAACAGTCATGGTCCCGGATTCCTCGGACCACAACCACTCGGCGTAACAAGCGAAGCCTTCGTGCAGCCAGATGTCTTTCCAGCTGTCGACGGTGAGGGAGTTCCCGAACCACTGGTGGGAAAGTTCGTGGGCGATCAGCCGCTGGGATTCCCAGGCGTCGCGCATATGGTTGCGACCGAAAATGGAGACCGTTTGGGCTTCCAAGGGGATTTCCAGCTCGTCTTCGGTGACCACGGACGTGTAATCGGCGAATGGGTACGGTCCGAAGCAATCCTCGAAAGTCCGCATCATGTCCGGCTGGCGTTCCAGACCCCGCAGGGCGTCGGCTGCCATTTCGGGGGTAACGGCAACGAACTGGGGCACCCGGTGGTGGGTATCGTCGGCCTGCAAGGGAACCTTGGTGTAGCGGCCGATCTGCACGGTAGCCAGGTACGTCGCCATCGGCTCGGACTGCTCGTAGACCCAGGTTTCCCTGCTGGACTTCCGGGAGTGCGATACGAGCCGCCCATTGCATACCGGACGGTAGTTGTCATCGGTGGTCACCGAGATGAGGAAGCTCGACTTGTAGCGGGGGTGGTCGTTGCAGGGGAACCAGGATGCTGCGCCGTTCGGCTGGCCGGCAACCAGTACGCCGTCGTTCAATTCCTCCCAGCCAACATCTCCCCACAATCCACGGCGGGGTTGCGGATTGCCGTCGTAGCGGATCTCGAGTGAGAACTGTTGGCCGGGCCTGAGCGCGGACGGGGCGGCCAGGACCAGGTGCTGGGCCCTGTGGCTGAATTTCTGGAGTTTCTTGCCATCCAGCTGGACCTTGGTGGCCCGCAATCCCACCAGGTCCAGGACTATCTGCGCTGTCTGTTCCAATGCCGTGCACCGCAGGACCGCCTTGCCGATCAGCTTGTTGCTGCCCAGCCTGACGTCGAGGTCCAACTCATACCGGTCCACACGGTAGCTGGTGCTGCCGTGGTCCAGGGTGTAGGGGTCGGCCTCGGTCATGGGGGTGGTGATGGGTGCGGTCATGATCTGCCCAATCTACTTGAGACGGGGCGCTTGTGCAGACGGACCCACCCATGGGCTCACCGGGTTGCCCATCCAGTACGTCCCGGCTGGGACAGTTTCGCCACGCATGACCAACGACGCCGGACCTACGGTTCCACCGTCGCCGATGCTGGCCGCAGGGAGGATGACGCCGTGGGGGCCCATGGTGGCTCCGTTCCCGAGCGTCACGCTGTCCAGGCTCATGACGCGGTCGTGGAACAGATGTGTCTGGACCACGCAGCCGCGGTTGACGGTGGAGTTCTCGCCAAGTGTCACGAGGTCGGCTTCGGGGAGCCAGTAGCTTTCACACCAGGTACCGCGGCCGATCGTGGCGCCGAGCCCGCGCAGCCACCACACCAGGGCGGGCGTGCCCGCAGCGGACCTGGCGAACCACGGCGCACTGACCATTTCGATAAACGTATCCACAACCTCGTTGCGCCAAATAAACGAACTCCACAGGGGGTGCTCGCCGGCGCGAATGGTTCCCACCAGGACCCACTTGGCGACGATGGCGCTGAGTGCTGCGACGCCTCCGGCTGCCAACATCACGACGCCGCCGAGGATCGCCGCGATCCAGTAGCCCCATCCACGGGCCAGCCAATCGAGGACCAGCATGACGCCGGCGGCGATGGCAACAGTCAGGATGACAGGAACCAAACGGCACAATTCCCACAGTGCACGCGCGATTTTGAGCTTAAGGGGCGGCTGGAATGTCCGTGTCTGGTCGGCGTCGACGGCGGTGCGGCGCAACCTGACCGGGGGACTGCCCAGCCACGACGTGCCCGACTTCGCCTTGGCAGGGGTGGCCGACAGGACGGCCACGAGGGAATTCTTTGGTACATTCCGCCCGGCGGCCGTCATGCCGGAGTTACCGAGGAATGACCGCTTTCCGATCTTGGCCGGAGCGATTTTCATCCAACCACCGCCCAGTTCGTAGGACGCCACCATGGTGTCGTCAGCCAGGAACGCGCCGTCGCCGATGGTCGTCATCCTGGGCACCAGCAGCACCGTGGAGGCTTCCACGTTCTTGCCCACCTTGGCTCCGAGCAAGCGCAGCCAAACAGGCGTGAACAGGCTGGCATAGACGGGGAAGAGGAGGTCACGTGCCATGTCCAGCAGACGTTCCGTGGCCCACACCTGCCAGCCGATCCGGCTGCGGACACGGTAATACCCCTCTTTGAGTCCGAGGCCAAGGAGCCGGGCAACAACGAGGATGAGGACCAGGTTCCCGAAGAACCACGCCAACGCCGCCAGTGGGAGTGCCAGGGCTATCTGGGGGAGTGCGGTCTCCAACGAATCGTGGCCTTGGATGAACGCCATAAAGACCATCGCAGCAGCGAAGGCGGAGATGTACGGGATCAGGGCCAGAAGCGCCGAAGCGCTGGCAAAGGCTGTGAACCATAGCCGGTCCACAGCGGAAGGATGGCCCGACGACTCAGGCCAGTCGTGCTTTGCCTTGCCGCGTCGTTCGGCCGGGGATCCAGCCACGAAGTGCCCGGCCTTCACTTTGCCCAGCACTGCGGATCCGGCGTCGACGTGTGCGCCCGCACCAATGGTGGCGCCGGGCATGAGGGTGCTTCGTGCACCGACGACGGCGCCGGCTCCCACGTGTATCTGGCCGATGTGCACCGAGTCGCCATCCACCCACCATCCGGAAAGATCGACTTCCGGCTCGATGTTGGCGCCGCTGCCCAATGACAGCAAACCTGTGACGGGCGGCAGGGAATGCAGGTGCACATCCCGGCCGATCCTGGCACCCAGGGCGCGCGCGTAGTAGGGGACAAATGGGGCGCTGGCGAGGCCGATGGCCCCGGAGAGGTCTTGTATTTGTTCGGCGAGCCACAACCGAAGGTGGGTTTTGCCGGACCTGGGGTAGGTGCCAGGCTCGATCTTGCCGAGCAGCACGCGTGCCGCTATTACCGAAATGGTCATACGGCCCAGCGGGCTGACGAAGACCAGCCAGGATGCCGCGATCCACCACCAGGACACCACAGGAGCTGCGGCGAATCCGGCAAAGTCTGCCAGTAACCTGTTCGCGGCCATCAGGTAGGTGAGCCAACGCATTCCCACCAGGATGTGAAGGGGCACGCCCATGAGGACCTGGAAGATCTGCGACTTCAAGGCTGTGGGACGCACGGTGCGCTCGACAGGCGGACCTGCCGTACCGCCGTCGGGCAGTGATTGCCGGGCGGCATCGATCAGGGCGCCGACACGCGGGGTCGCGTAGATGTCAGCGACAGTGATGGTGGGGTACCGGACCCGGAGGGCAGAGACGAGCTGGGCTGCGGCCAAGGACCCGCCGCCGTAGGCGAAGAAATCCGCGTCGAGGGAGCTCACGGGACTGCCCAGCACCGACTCCCACTGGTCCACCACCCAACGGGCGTCGTCGGGTAGGTTCAGGGGCGCGTTGTTGGCCTCAGCAGCGCTGGTTCCCGCAAGCGGCCAGGGGAGGGCATGCCGGTCCACCTTTCCGCTGGTCTTGGTGGGCAGCGAATCCACCACGGTGAGCAGGGGGATCAATGCTGCCGGAAGGCTTTCGCCCAGCAGGCGGCGGGCCTGCTCCAGATTTAGCTCGTGGCCGTCGACGGGGGCGAGATAGCCCACCAGGATCTGGTTGCCGGCAGCAGTGGTCTGAACTGCGGCGGCAGCGCCGGCAACTCCCGGGAGTGCCTGCAGCGCCGCGTCCACCTCGCCCAGTTCGATGCGCCGTCCACCCAGCTTGACCTGTTCGTCGGCGCGACCCATGAAGATCAGGCCCTCCGGTTCGAAGCGGACGAGGTCCCCGGAACGGTAGGCACGGTCCCAAGCCAGCGTGGCCATGGGTGCATACTTCTCGGCATCCTTGGCGGGGTCGAGATAGCGTGCCAGGCCGACGCCGCCGATGATCAGTTCACCGATCCCGCCTTCCGCGACCGGGACACCATCAGAATCGACGACGGCGAGGTCCCAGCCGTCCAACGGCAGCCCGATCCGAACCGGGCCGGGTCCGCCCAACGGTGCGGCGCAGGCGACGACGGTGGCCTCGGTGGGTCCGTAAGTGTTCCATACTTCGCGGCCATCGACGGCGAGCCGTTCGGCCAGCTCCGGCGGGCATGCCTCGCCGCCGAAGATGAGGAGGCGGACGTTTTCGAGGGACTCTGCCGGCCACAACGCAGCAAGGGTGGGCACCGTGGAAACCACGGTGATGCCGTGGTTGATCAGCCAGGGACCCAGGTCCATGCCGGTCCGCACCAACGCCCGCGGAGCCGGGACGAGGCAGGCACCGTGGCGCCAGGCGAGCCACATCTCTTCGCAGGAAGCATCGAAGGCTACCGACAGGCCCGCCAGCACTCTGTCCTGGGGACCGATGGGATCGGCTTGAAGGAAAATCCGTGCTTCAGCGTCAACGAAGGCGGCGGAAGATCGATGTTTAACTGCAACACCCTTGGGCGTACCAGTGGATCCCGAGGTGAAGATGATCCAGGAGTCGTCATCCAGCCCCGGTTTTGAAGGTTCCGATACAGGCTCGCGTGCGGCACCGGCGGCTCGGATATCAAGTCCCGCCCCAACCACCGCGGCAACCTTGGCTTCCCCGAACACCAGGCGTGCCCGTTCCTCGGGATCGTCGGCATCAACCGGAACGTACGCGGCGCCGGCCATGAGGATTCCGAGGACGGCGATATACAACTCGTTGGTGCCGGAAGGGATGCGGATGCCGATCTTGTCACCACGACCCAGGCCCGCAGCGTTCAATCGTGGGGCGAAGGCCCTGACCGCCCTGAGGAGTTCGGTGTAGCTGAGTGATTTTTGCCCGTCATCCAAAGCCGAAGCCTCGGGGAAGGACGCTGTGGTCTCTTCCAGGATGTCCACCAGCGTGCGCTCGGCTGGCGCAGCGGTGCCGCCCGGAAACTGGGGGCGGTAGGTGGTCAGGGCGGGTGCCGGCCCGGCCCCCACGGGATGTTCTGTGCTCACAGGCCTAGCTTTGCGCAGAAAGGTGAACAAAAGGTGTCTGACGTTTCCTCTTCGTCACATTTTCTTGCACCATTGTTTGCCTGTAGGTCGCCAGTTGTTCGGGAGCCGGGCTTTGGAGTTACGGCAGAAGCAGGACTTTGCCGGTGGTCCGGCGGCCTTCCAGGTCACGGTGGGCCTGGGCAGCTTCGGCCAAGGGGTAGGTTGCGCCGACCCTGACCGAGAGCGTTCCGTTGGCGGCGGCGTCGAAAATCTCGGCCGAGCGCCACCGGCGCTCGTGTGTATTCTGCACGAAGTGGGCCATGGTTGGCCTGGTCAAGGTCAAGGAGCCTCCGGCGTTCAGGCGCTGGGGATCGAATGGCGGCACCGGCCCGGAAGCGGCACCAAAGAGCACCATGGCTCCCCGGATGCGCAGGCTTTTGAGGGATTCGTCAAAGGTGTCTTTACCGACGCCGTCGTACACCACGTTGACACCTTCGCCGTCGGTCAGTTCACGGACCTTGTGGGCGAAACCGTCGTAGCGGAGGACCTCGTCAGCTCCGGCCAGCCTGGACAGCTCGGCCTTTTCGTCGGAGGAGACGGTGGTAAGCACGCGTGCCCCGCGGGCCTTCAACAGCTGGGTCAGCAGGAGGCCAACGCCTCCGGCCCCCGCGTGCAGCAGGACGGTGTGTCCCGGCTCCACCCGGAAGGAGGAGTTCATCAGGTAATGCGCTGTGATCCCTTGCAGCGGAAGGGCAGCTGCAGTGTGGTCGTCGACGCCGTCCGGAACCGGAAGCGCTTTCGCTGCATCCACGAGAGTGTAGTCGGCGTAGGTGCGGGACCCTTCAGCCGTGGCAATACGGTCGCCAACGGCAATGTCCTCCACGCCCTCACCCACCGCCTCCACCGTGCCGGCGGCTTCTGCGCCGGGGGTGAAGGGGTAGTCAACCTTGTAGGTTCCGTTGCGCTGATAGGTTTCGATGAAGTTCACCCCGGCAGCTGCGACTTTGATCAGCAACTGGCCGGGACCGGGGGCTGGTGCTTCCACGGAGGCGTATTCGAGGACTTCAGGTCCTCCGGGCTGCTTTGCGACAATGGCGTGCGTCATGGTGGCTCCTCACTCCGGGGCGGTCCTTCCGGTGCCCGGTTTCAGAATCCATCCTAGGGAGGTTGGGGCCTCCATTGTCGAACGGCTAGCGGCGTCCGTGCGTCGAAGCCACGGGACAGTCGAAGCCGCGGCCTGCTGCGAGGCCCACCTCGTTGAGGTAGCTGACCACGATCCCGTACGACTGCATGAGCGTGGTTTCGGTGTAGGGGATCGAGTGCTTGGCGCAGAATTCCTTCACGATGCCGGCGGCCTTGTGAAGGTGCGGACGTGCCATGTCCGGGAACAAGTGGTGCTCTACCTGCCGGTTGAGTCCGCCCAAGAGGAAGTCCATGAAGCGACCGCCGGAGATGTTGCGGGAGGTCAGGATCTGGCGGTTAAGGAAGTCCACGCGGCTGTCCTTGGGAAGCACGGGCATGCCCTTGTGGTTGGGGGCGAAGGATGCGCCCATGTAGAAGCCGTAAACCATGATCTGGACGCCCAGGAAAGCGAACGCCATTCCGATGGGCAGGAAGGTGAAAGCCAGCACCGGCAACGCCGTCAGGCGTGCCACGAGGATGGGGGTTTCCACCCAGCGGTGCCGGACCTTCTGCTTGCCGAAGACAAAGCGGATGGAATCGAACTGCAGGCTCAGGCCAAGCAAGGTCAACAGCGGGAAGAAGAACCAGCCTTGCCGGCGCGTGAGGAATGCCAGGCGGCCCTTGCGCTCGGCCGCGGCGTCCTCGTAGAACACCAATGCGTTGTTCCGGATGTCGGGGTCCTTGGAAATGACGTTGGGGTGATTGTGGTGGGCGCCGTGTTTCTGTTCCCACCATGAGTAGCTGATGCCCGCAACGCCAGTGGCCAGGAGACGCGCCGACCAATCGTTGGCGCGGCGTGAGGCAAAGATCTGCTTGTGTCCGGCTTCGTGGGCCAGGAAGCTCAACTGCGTGCAGAGAATGCCGACGGCCGCGGCAATGAGGAGCTGGTACCAGGATTCGCCAATGAGGGCGAAGCCGAGCCAGGTGCCGGCCATGAGCAGTATCAGGGCTACGAAAACCCAGATATAGAAGCCGCTGCGGCGCTCGAGGAGTCCTGCGGACTTGACGCTCTTGAGGAGCTCTGAGTAGCTCTGAACGACGGGATTTGGCTGAATTGCGCGTGCTTTGGGGCGCTCAGCGGTGGACGTGGGTGCCATTTATATGCCCCGTATCACTAACGGGCAACGCTGCAGCCGACGTTCGGACTGCACGGTCTGGATCACCCTCCACTAAGCATACGCGCAATGTCCTAACAAATGTGACAGCTCACATTAGGCATGCATAAATATCGGACAGCATGAATATTCTTGCTGTATAGTGGAGTCATGACTATTTCTGTTGCCGTCTCCGGTGCCAGCGGCTACGCCGGGGGAGAAGTGCTGCGCTTGCTCGCGGGCCATCCGAACGTCACCATCGGTGCGATCACGGCGCACAGCAACGCCGGTTCCAGACTAGGGGAGTTGCAGCCGCATCTCCATGGTTTGGCCAGCCGGATCCTTGAAGACACCACGGTGGAAAACCTGTCCGGCCACGATGTGGTGTTCCTGGCCCTTCCCCATGGCGCTTCCGCAGAGATCGCAGCCCAGTTGCCCGAAGGCACCGTAGTGATCGACGCCGGCGCGGACCACCGCCTCCAGGACGCCGCGGCGTGGGAAAAGTTCTACGGCTCGGACCACGCGGGCACCTGGCCTTACGGCCTGCCGGAACTGCCGGGGCAGCGTGAGGCGCTCAAGGGCGCCACCCGCATCGCAGTCCCGGGCTGCTACCCGACGTCGGCCCTGCTCGCCTTGACGCCCGGGTTTGCCAAAAATCTCCTCCTGACGGACGACGTCGTCATTGTCGCCGCCTCAGGCACCTCGGGCGCCGGCAAGGCAGCCAAAGTCAACCTCATTGGCAGTGAAGTCATGGGTTCCATGAGCCCGTATGGCGTGGGCGGCGGTCATCGCCACACGCCGGAAATCGAACAGGGCCTGTCCAATGCTGCCGCGGGCGAGCCGGTCACGGTGTCCTTCACGCCCACCCTCGCCCCGATGAGCAGGGGCATCCTCACGACGGCGACAGCAAAGGCCGGGCACGGCGTGACGTACGCCGAACTCCGGCAGGCATGGGCAGATGCCTACGACGACGAGCCGTTCGTCCACCTGCTGCCAGAGGGCCAGTGGCCCACCACCAAATCGGTGCAGGGTTCCAACCATGCCGTCATGCAACTGGCGTTTGACCAGCACACAGGCCGCGTGATCGTGACCTGCGCTATCGACAATCTCACCAAGGGGACCGCCGGCGGCGCCGTGCAGTCCATGAACATTGCCCTCGGCCTGGATGAAACCGCCGGCCTGAACCTGCAGGGAGTAGCACCGTGACCATTACCGCCCCCAAGGGATTCCGCGCCGCTGGCGTCACAGCCGGCATCAAGGCATCAGGCAACCCGGACCTCGCCCTGGTCGTCAACGACGGACCGTCGAAGGCAGCCGCTGCTGTGTTCACCTCCAACCGCGTAGCGGCCGCTCCCGTGCACTGGTCCCGCCAGGTGGTCAGCGACGGCCGTGTGGACGCCGTCGTTCTGAACTCCGGGGGTGCCAACGCCTGCACCGGACCGCAGGGTTTCCAGAACACCCACGCAACCGCGGAGAAAGTGGCTGACGTGCTGGGAGTCTCAGCTTCCGACGTCGTGGTTTGCTCTACTGGCCTGATCGGCGAGCAACTGCCCATGGACAAAATCCTCCCGGGCGTCGAAGCGGCCGCCAAGGAGCTCAGCGAGGACGGCGGTCCCGCTGCGGCCACGGCCATCATGACCACGGACAGCGTTTCCAAGGAAGCGGTTTTCACGGGAACCGATGCTGAAGGCAAGCAGTTCACCGTGGGTGGCATTGCCAAGGGTGCCGGCATGTTGGCACCAGGCTTGGCCACCATGCTGGTGGTCCTGACTACGGACGCCGAGGTGCCTGCTGACGAGCTCGACGTCGTCCTCCGCGACGCAACGCGCGTCACCTTTGACCGTGCCGACTCGGACGGCTGTATGTCCACGAACGACACTGTGGTGCTGCTGGCATCCGGGGCCTCCGAAGCCCTGCCTTCCACCGAGCAGTTGAGCGAAGCCGTGACTCGGGTCTGCGCCGAACTGGCCCGCAAGCTCATCGGCGACGCCGAGGGCGCCAGCCACGACATCGCCATCCGCACCTTCAACGCTGCCAGCGAACGGGACGCCGAAACCGTCAGCCGGTCCGTTGCCCGGTCCAACCTTTTCAAGGCCGCCATCTTTGGCAAGGACCCCAACTGGGGCCGTGTCCTCTCCGCTGTGGGAACAACGGACGCCGTGTTCGAAGCCGATCAACTCAACGTCGCCATGAACGGCGTCCAGATCTGCCGCAACGGCAGCATCGGCGAGGACCGCAACCTGGTGGACCTTGAGCCGCGCGAAGTGCTGGTCGAAATCGACCTGCAGGCCGGCGACGCCGAGGCGACAATCTGGACCAATGACCTCACGCACGATTACGTGCATGAGAACAGCGCCTACTCAAGCTGAGCGGAAAACGATGACTGCGCACACTCGGGAGACCACGTCAATGAGCGACGCCCAGGACAAGGCCGGGACACTGATCGAGGCGTTGCCGTGGATCCAACGCTTCGCCGGGACCACCATGGTGATCAAGTATGGCGGAAACGCCATGGTCAATGACGAGCTGCGCCGTGCCTTCGCTGAGGACATCGTGTTCCTCCACCACGTGGGCATCCACCCCGTGGTGGTTCACGGCGGCGGCCCCCAAATCAACTCCATGCTCAGCCGGCTCGGCATTGAATCCGAGTTCAAGGGAGGCCTCCGGGTCACCACGCCCGAGGCCATGGACGTAGTCCGCATGGTCCTCACCGGCCAGGTAGGCCGCGAACTCGTCGGCCTCATCAACTCCCACGGACCGTACGCCGTGGGCATGTCCGGCGAGGACGGCGGCCTTTTGCGCGCCGTGCGCACCGGCACTGTTGTTGACGGTGAGGAAGTGGACCTCGGCCTGGTGGGCGAGGTTGTCGGCGTTGATCCCGCAGGTATCAAGGACATCCTCGACGCCGGTCGCATCCCCGTGATTTCGACCGTCGCTCCCGAAATCCTGGACACGGGAGACGGTACCGGCTCCACCACCGGCCAGGTGCTCAACGTCAACGCGGACACCGCCGCCGCAGCCGTTGCTTCCGCACTGGGCGCTACCAAGCTCGTCATCCTGACCGACGTCGAGGGCCTCTACGCCAACTGGCCGGACAAGTCCTCGCTGATCTCCTCGCTGACCGCCACCGAGCTCCGTGACATGCTGCCTCGCCTGGAGTCCGGAATGATCCCTAAAATGGCCGCCTGCCTCAAAGCAATCGACGAAGGCGTGCAACGCGCCCACATCGTGGACGGCCGCCTGGCCCACTCGATGTTGCTGGAAACCTTCACGACAGCGGGTATCGGCACCCAGGTTGTCCCCGACGAGGAAGTGAACGCATGAGTACCGAACTGAGCCATTCCGCCGAAAGCCGCAGCAGCGATGGGGGGCCGGGTGTGGTCGGGCACCGCGAAGCGGGCGGGGCCCCCATCGCTGCGGAGGCTGCCGCAACCACCCTCGTTACCCAGAGCTCGGGAGCTGACTGGCTTGCCCGTTACTCGTCCTCGCTCATGGGCGTCTTCGGCACCCCGCAGCGTGTCCTGGTGCGCGGCTCCGGTTGCTTGGTATGGGACGCTGACGGCAAGGAATACCTTGACCTCCTCGGCGGCATCGCCGTCAACGCGCTGGGCCACGCCCACCCGTTCGTCACGTCGGTCATTTCAAGCCAGCTCGCCACTCTTGGCCATGTGTCCAACTTTTTTACAAGCCCAACGCAGATCGCGCTCGCCGAGAAGCTCCTGGCGATCTCCAACGCTCCCGCGGGTTCCAAGGTGTTCTTCGCGAACTCCGGCACGGAGGCCAACGAGGCCGCGTTCAAGCTCGCCCGCCGGAACAACTCCGACGGCAAGCGCACCAAGATCATCGCACTCGAAGGTGCTTTCCACGGACGCACCATGGGCGCTTTGGCGCTCACGGCCAAGGAAGCGTACCGCGCCCCGTTCGAACCACTGCCCGGTGGCGTGGTCCACATTCCGTTCGATGACATCGAGGCGTTGCGTGCCGCCGTCGACGATTCCACCGCAGCCGTTTTCCTGGAACCCATCCAGGGCGAAGCGGGCGTCCGGCCCCTCAGCGCCGACTACCTGCAGGCGGCCCGTGAGGCCACCGCGGCCGCAGGGGCGTTGCTCATCCTGGATGAGGTCCAGACCGGCATCGGCCGCACCGGCAAGTGGCTGGCCAGCGAGGATGCGGGCATCGTGCCCGACGCCGTCACGCTCGCCAAGGGCCTCGGTGGCGGCTTCCCGGTGGGTGCCTTAATCACTTTCGGAAGTACGACGTCGGCCCTGCTCACCGCCGGACAGCACGGCACCACTTTCGGTGGGAACCCGGTGGCCACGGCCGCCGCGCTTGCCACGCTGCACGCGATCGAAAGCCAGGGTGTCCTGGAAAACGTCCAGGCTGTGGGGGAGTACCTGCGTCAGGGCTTGGCGGCGGTGGAAGCGGTCACCGATGTCCGCGGCGAGGGCCTGCTGATCGGCTTCGATGTGAACGCCGACATCGCACCCGCTATGGTGACGGCAGCTTTGGATGCCGGCTTCATCATCAACAGTCCGGGACCGCGGACCATCCGCCTCGCACCTCCGCTGATCCTGACCACCGGGCAGGCCGACCGATTCCTGTCAGCTTTGCCCGCCTTGATCGCCACGGCTACCGCCCAAACCGCTAAGGACGCACAGTGAGCACGTTAACCACCCGCCACTTCCTCAAGGACACGGACCTGAGCCCTGCCGAGCAGGCCGAGGTCCTGGACCTCGCCGTCAGGATGAAGGCAGCGCCGTACAGCGTGCAGCCCTTCGCCGCTGAGGGCAACGGCCGCAAGACCGTGGCCGTGATCTTTGACAAGACCTCCACCCGCACGCGCGTCTCCTTCGCCACGGGAATTGCGGACATGGGCGGCAACGCCCTGATCATCAACCCGGGTGAAGCGCAGATTGGCCACAAGGAATCCGTGGAAGACACCGCGAAGGTCCTGGAGCGCATGGTCTCAACCATCGTGTGGCGCACCGGCGCCCATTCCGGCCTGGTGGCAATGGCGGAGAACTCCAGCGTGCCCGTCATCAACGCACTCTGCGACGACTACCACCCGTGCCAGCTCCTGGCCGACCTCCTGGCCGTCAAGGAGCACAAGGGCGAACTGGCCGGACTGAGCATGGCCTACCTGGGGGACGCGGCCAACAACATGGCCAACTCCTACCTGCTGGCCGGCGTGACCGCCGGTATGCACGTCCGCATCTCCGGCCCCGAAGGCTACCTGCCGGCTCCGGAAATCGTCGCAGCAGCCGAGGAGCGCGCCGCGGAGACCGGTGGTTCCGTTCTGATCACCAGTGACGCCGCCAAAGCACTCAACGGCGCCGACGTTGTGGCGACGGACACGTGGGTTTCCATGGGCCAGGAAGCCGAAAAGGAAGCCCGGTTGCAGCTGTTCCGCGACTACTCCGTGGATGAAGCTGCCATGGCGCAAGCCGCTCCGGACGCCGTCGTTCTTCACTGCCTTCCTGCTTACCGCGGCTACGAGATTTCAGCCGGCGTCATCGATGGCCCGCAGTCGATCGTGTGGGACGAGGCCGAGAACCGCCTGCACGCCCAGAAGGCGCTCATGGCGTGGCTGATGCACCGCTCGGGGCTTGCCTTCGTCGAGGGTCTTTCGCCGGTTGAAGGCACCGGGGAGAGCACGTTCTAGTGTCCACCAATCCGTCCGTGCCGGGCGCAAGCCCGGCCACCAAGACTGCCCGCCAGGCGCGAATCACCGCGATCCTGACGGGTGAGTCCGTGCGTTCCCAGGCAGAGCTTGCAGCTCTGTTGGCGGACGACGGCGTCCAGGTCACCCAGGCCACTCTGTCCCGCGACCTTGTGGAACTAGGTGCCGTGCGGGTGCGTGGAAAGGATGGCGCATTGGTCTACGCCGTGCCGGGCGAAGGCGGCGACCGCAATGCCAAGAGCGGGGTCACCCAGGAAATCCTGGACGCACGGCTCTCCAGGCTCTGCGGGGAACTGCTGGTGACGGCGGAAGCGTCCGGCAACATCGTCGTCCTGCGCACGCCTCCGGGCGCGGCGAACTTCCTGGCACTCGCCGTCGACCACTCCGTGATGCCGTCCGTATTGGGTACGATCGCAGGCGATGACACTTTGCTGCTGGTCGCACGGGACCCCGACGGCGGGGCAGAACTGGCAGCCAGGTTCCTGCGGATGGCCGAAGAAGCCGGCCCGGGCAACTAACTGCTTTACACAGTATTGATTCAGCAGCATCTAATTCACACAGCATTGATTCGAATGAACCAAGCAACAACAAAGGAGCACTCTCGTGACTGAGCGCATTGTTCTGGCCTACTCCGGTGGCCTTGATACGTCCGTAGCCATTGGCTGGATCGGGGAAGCCACCGGCGCCGAGGTCATCGCTGTGGCCGTCGACGTTGGACAGGGCGGCGAGTCCCTGGAGACCATCCGCCAGCGCGCCCTCGGTTGCGGCGCCGTCGAGGCTTACGTCGCTGATGCCCGTGACGAGTTCGCCAACGAGTACGCCATGCCCACGCTGAAGGCGAACGCCCTCTACCAGGGTCACTACCCGCTGGTTTCGGCGATCTCGCGTCCGGTCATCGTCAAGCACCTCGTGAAGGCTGCCCGCGAGTTCGGCGCCACCACCGTTGCCCACGGCTGCACCGGCAAGGGCAACGACCAGGTCCGCTTCGAAGTGGGCATCCAGACCCTCGGCCCGGACCTGAAGTGCATCGCACCCGTCCGCGACCTCGCGCTGACCCGCGACAAGGCCATTGCCTTCGCCGAGGAAAAGGGCCTGCCGATCGAGACCACCAAGAAGAACCCGTACTCAATCGACCAGAACGTCTGGGGACGCGCCGTCGAGACCGGTTACCTCGAGGACATCTGGAACGCACCCACCAAGGACATCTACGACTACACCGCAACCCCTGAATTCCCGCCGGCACCGGATGAGGTCACCATTTCCTTCCAGGCCGGCGTGCCGGTAGCGATCGACGGCGTGAAGGTCACCCCGCTGCAGGCAATCCAGGAACTGAACCGCCGTGCAGGCGCCCAGGGCGTCGGCCGGATCGACGTGGTTGAGGACCGCCTGGTGGGCATCAAGTCCCGCGAGATCTATGAAGCACCGGGTGCCATGGCGCTGATCACCGCGCACAAGCACCTTGAAGACATCACCATCGAGCGCGAGCAGGCCCGCTTCAAGGCCACCGTTGGCCAGCGCTGGGCCGAGTTGGTCTACGACGGACAGTGGTTCTCCCCGCTGAAGCGCTCCCTGGATGCGTTCATCGAGGACACCCAGAAGTACGTTTCCGGCGACATCCGCATGGTCCTGCACGGTGGCCAGGCCATCGTCAACGGTCGCCGCTCCGAGACGTCGCTGTACGACTTCGACCTCGCCACCTACGACACCGGCGACACCTTCGACCAGTCCATGGCACGCGGCTTCATCGAGCTGTGGGGCATGTCCTCCAAGGTTGCCTCCGGCCGTGACCTGCGGGTTGCGGGCGAGTAATGACGTCGGCAACAAACGAAGGCGCACTGTGGGGTGGCCGGTTCGCCGGCGGCCCCGCAGATGCGCTGGCCGCACTGAGCAAGTCCACGCACTTTGACTGGCGGCTGGCCCGCTACGATATCGCCGGTTCCAAGGCCCACGCCCGCGTGCTCGCCAAGGCCGGACTGCTGGATGACGCTGAGCTTGAAGGCATGCTCGCCGCCCTCACCCAGCTGGACGAGGACGTCGCCAGTGGCGCCTACCTTCCCGCTGAGAGCGACGAGGACGTGCACGGTTCACTGGAGCGTGGGCTGATCGAGCGTGCCGGCACCCAGTTGGGCGGCAAGCTTCGCGCCGGCCGTTCGCGGAACGACCAGGTGGCTACCCTTGGCCGCATGTTCCTTCGGGATCATGCGCGCATTATTGCCCAGGGAGTTCTGGCCACGGTTGACGCACTCGTTGAGCAGGCGAAGGCCCACCACGGTGTCGCCATGCCTGGCCGCACACACCTGCAGCACGCCCAGCCGGTCCTTCTGAGCCATCACTTGCTGGCCCACGCCTGGGCTTTGCTGCGCGATGTGCAGCGCCTCCAGGACTGGGACAAGCGGGCCGGTGTTTCGCCGTACGGTTCGGGTGCGTTGGCGGGTTCTTCGCTGGGCCTGGACCCTGAGGCTGTTGCCGCGGACCTGGGGTTCTTCTCGGCCGTGCACAACTCGATCGACGGCACCGCTTCCCGCGACGTCTTCGCCGAGTTCGCCTGGGTCTGCTCCATGATCGGCGTGGACCTGTCCCGGATCTCCGAGGAAGTCATCTTCTGGGCCACCAAGGAGTTCTCCTTCGTCACGCTGCACGACTCGTACTCCACCGGGTCATCGATCATGCCGCAGAAGAAGAACCCTGACGTTGCCGAGCTCGCACGTGGCAAGGCCGGCCGCCTCATCGGCAACCTGACCGGGTTGCTGGCGACGCTCAAGGGCTTGCCTCTTGCATACAACCGTGACCTTCAGGAGGACAAGGAGCCTGTGTTCGACGCTGCCGACACCCTGGAGCTGCTGCTCCCGGCCATGTCCGGCATGATCGCGACCCTGAAGTTCAACACTGAGCGGATGGAATCCTTGGCTCCCCAGGGCTTTGCGCTGGCCACGGACATCGCAGAATGGCTGGTCCGCCAGGGCGTGCCCTTCCGTGAAGCCCACGAGCTCTCCGGTGCTGCCGTCAAGCGGGCCGAAAGCCGTGGCGTGGAGCTGTGGGACCTGACGGACGAGGAATACGCGGCGATCTCGGAGCACCTTACTCCCGAGGTTCGCAGCGTGCTCAGCACCGAAGGCTCGCTCAACAGCCGCAACTCCCAGGGCGGCACGGCACCAGCCGCCGTCGAACGCCAATTGGCGGCCCTGGAAGCGGAACTGGTGGCAGCCCGTTCTTACGCAGGCTAGTACAGCTGGACCCTGAACACCCCTGTGGGATGGCACATCATGTGCCGTCCCACAGGTGTTTAAGCGTGCGTTAGCATGGCGCTATGACTCAGATCACCCCTGGGGCGTTGCCCGCAGAGCTTCACAAAGCCGCCGGCACCGTCACCCGCCTCCTCGCCAAACTGGACGACGCCTCCGTCGCTGGCCCATCCCAACTCCCCGGTTGGACCCGCGGCCACGTGCTGGCGCACATCACCGGAATCGCCAACGCGATGGCCCGCCAACTCGACTACGCACGGCGCGGCGAGAAGATCGAACTGTACGACGGCGGCATGGATGGCCGTAACAAGGCAATCGAACTTGCGGCGGGACACAGCCTGGCCCAGCACACGGAGTCAGTCACCAAGGCCGTGGAGTCCGCGGTTGCGTCGTTCGATGCCTTGGAACCCGACGATTGGCAAGCTCCCATCACCTACCGTGACGGGACAGTGTTCGACGGCGGCCAGGCACTGTGGCGCGAACTGACCATCCATGCGTCGGACCTGGGCGTGGGCTTCGGACCAGAGACGTGGAGCCAGCCGTTCTGCGAACACCTCATCGGGTTCCTGGCGGCCCGTGTTCCGGGAGAGTACAAACTGGTACTCCAACCCACGGGCCTTCCCCAAATCAGCATCGGCGGTGGCAGTACCTCCATCGCCATCACCGGAATGCTGACGGACATCGCCGCGTGGCTCGCCGGCCGCGAACCCAGCCTCGGAAGCCTGCGCGCCACCGCAGCCGCTGACGGTGTAGAGCTGCCCGAGCTCCTGCCCTGGCCCGCGGCCCAGCCAGCCACCCGCTAACCGCTGACGCTCTCTCACTTCCCGGACGTTTGGGCCGGGCGCTCTCTCACTTCCCGGACGTTTGGGCCGGGCGCTCTCTCACATCCCGGACGTTTGGGCCGGACGCTCTCTCACGTCCCGGACGTTTGGGCCGGACGCTCTCTCACTTCCCGGAGGCTGAAACAGGGCGCTTGGCTGCGGCCCGCCACAGATGCATGGTCGCGTAGGAGCGCCACGGGCTGACTTCGCTGAAATCGGTGCTGAGCCCCGAGCGAGTCGGCAGGACTTTCAATCCGTTCCGCACCGCGGCGTCGTTGGCAAGGAAGACATCCGGGGCGCCCAGCACACGCATGGCAACATACCCAACCGTCCATGGCCCCACGCCGGGGAGCGGGAGCAATTTGCGTTCAAGGCTTTCAAAGTCGTCGCCGTACCCAAAATCGAGTTTCCCGTAGCCATGGCTTCACTGGCGGCCATGATCGAGTCGATCCGGCGCTGGGGCCCGCGAAGCAGTACCCGACCCTTGTCGGCGAGTTCCGCCGTCGTCGGAAACAGCCTCTCCAGTCCCGGACCGGCCCCTTCGATGGTTGAGCCGGCCGCGGAGAGCTGGGTCAGCGCGGTGCGGGCGGCGGCCACAGTGATCTGTTGACCGATCATTGCCCTCACCAGGAGTTCCTCCGGGTCGACAGCTCCAGGCATCCGGATACCGGGGATCGTTGTGACGCTGGCCGCGAGTCGGGGGTCCGCTGCGAGGGCATCATCGATCGCCCGCGGATCAGCGTCCAGGTCGAACAGCCTCCGGACACGGCTCAGCAGGGTGGGGAGGTCATGGAGGTCTACGGCGCTGACGTTGAGCTGCAACAGCTTGGCGGGGGAGGACGGCTTGTAGGAAACCGAGAACGACGCGGTACTTCGGGGGAGGCGCAGGGTACGTCCATAGGTCCTGGTTCCGTCCTCGGAGGTGCTGGCATATTCGATGCCTGGAATGGCACGAACGGCCAGAAAGTCGAAAATCCCGGGATCGAACGGTTCCCTGTAGGGCAGGTTCAGCGTCAGTGCCGCGGGAGCTCCGCCCGGCGACGTCCCAGCACGCCAGCGGTGCACGGACTTTGCGCCGGTGGCGCGCAACGCCGTCGGGGTCATCGCGAATACTTCGCCGATCGTGTCGTTGAATTGCCGCACGCTGTTGAACCCGGACGCAAAGGCCACATCCGCGAGCCGCATGTCAGTGGAGACCAGCAGCGTCCTGGCTGTCTGCGCCCTGCTTGCGCGGGCCAGTGAGAGTGGACCGGCGCCCAGTTCCTGGCTGAGGATGCGGTTGAGCTGCCGTGCCGAGTAGCCCAGACGGTGGGCAAGGCCGTCCACGCCCTCGCGCGTGATGACGCCGTCGTTGATCAGCCGCATTGCCCGGCCGGCGATGTCTGAGCGAATGTTCCACGCCGGCGTTCCAGGGACTGCCTCAGGGAGGCAGCGTTTGCACGCGCGGTAGCCGGCCTCGTGCGCTGCCGCCGAGGTCTCATAGAACGTGACGTTTTCGGCCTTCGGCGTCCGGGCGGGGCACGACGGTCGGCAATAGATGCCGGTGGAGCTGACAGCAGTAAAGAATTGACCGTCGAACCGGATGTCGCGGGCGTCAATTGCCCTGTAGCGCTGCCAGAAGTCCATGGCTCCATCCTGCCAGCGGAACTGGGCGACTGCTAGCGGAAATCGGACATGGCCGTTCGGGCGACTTTGCTAGGGTCTGGGCATGAGCCAGTCCGTGGAGAACTACCTTCTCGAGCCAGCCGAGGTCCGCGAATTCCTCGCGGGAGATCCGCGTGCCATCGCTCCGCTGATCCTCGGCGCCGTCCTGACGCACCACTCCGAAGCCGGTCCTGTTTCGGTCAGACTTACGGAGGTGGAGGCGTACATGGGCCCACGGGATTCGGAACACCCGGATCCCGGATCGCACACCTTTGGCGGCCCCACGCCACGGAACGCACCCATGTTCGGCCCCGCCGGGTTCCTGTACGTCTACTTCACCTACGGCATGCATTACTGTGCCAACATCGTCTGCGGTCCCGACGGCGCTGCTTCCGCGCTGCTCCTGCGGGCAGGCGAAATTGTGGAAGGAGAAGGGCTGGCAGCCCTCCGGAGGCCGGCGTCCAAGGCTCACAAAGACTTGGCCAGCGGACCTGCCAGGCTCGCGTCGGCGTTGGGACTTACGACGGCGGACACTGGACGTGACGCGCTCGCGGAACCGTTCAGCCTCTGGTTGCCCAGCACCCCGGCGGCCGCGGTGGCGAGCGGGCCGCGGGTGGGGGTTGCCGGGCCGGGAGGAAGCACTGACTATCCGTGGCGTTTCTGGATCGAGGATGATCCCACGGTCTCGCGTTACAAGGCAGCAAAGGCTCGTAACCGCACGCCTGCTACCTGACGTCATCCGCCAGGTGACTTCAACCCCACACGTTTACCGAAATCGCTGTAGAATGGCAGGTCTGTCTTTTGCGATAGGGGTTACGGTTCGATGCACGACGCTGATTTGGTCCACGAGCAGGAATATGTGGCTGGGCTGTACGCCCGGCTCGATGAGCTGCGCGCAGAAAAGCGCGAGCAGCTGGCGCAAGTGCGCAAGACCGGCGCAGTGGGAACCATGCAGAACGTTTCCGAACGTGACGCCTTCGCGGCACTGTACGAAGACCGCCTGGCCCAGCTCGACGCCGTCGACGACCGCCTGGTGTTCGGCCGGCTGGATCTGGACTCCGGAGAAGCCCAGTACATCGGTCGCATCGGCCTGTCCACCGCCGACCTTCAACGGCTCATGGTCGACTGGCGTGCTCCCGAGGCAGGCCACTTCTACCAGGCGACCGCCTTCGATCGCCAAGGTGTGCGCCGTCGTCGGCACCTGATCCTGCAGGGCCGGGACGTCAAGGCGATCGAAGACGACGTCCTGGACGCCGGCCTGCTGGCCGACGACGAGTCCCTCCAAGGTGAGGGTGCCCTCCTGGCGGCGCTGAATTCCAAGCGCACGGGCCGCATGTCCGACATCGTAGGTACCATCCAGTCGGAGCAGGACAGGATCATCCGTTCCTCCATTTCTGGAGCGCTTGTGGTTCAGGGCGGACCGGGTACCGGTAAGACTGCCGTCGCCCTGCACCGTGCTGCCTACCTGCTGTATACGCATCGGGATCGCCTCAAGAGCGCCGGTGTCCTCCTGGTCGGGCCGTCGTCGTCGTTCATGCACTACATCGAACGCGTGCTGCCCTCGCTGGGTGAAACCGGCGTGGTCATGGCCAGCCTGGGTCGCCTGATGCCGGGCATCAACGCCGTTCCCGAGGAAGACGCGGACGTTGCTGCCCTCAAGGGCAAGCTGGACATGGCCAAAGTTGTTGCCAACGCTGTTGCCAACCGGCAGCGGACCCCCGCCGAAGACCGCATCCTGGAAGTTGATTCGCGGAAACTCACCCTGACGGTCCGCCAGGTACGGCGCGCCCGGGAAAAGGCGCGGGCAACGGGCAAGCCGCACAACGAAGCCAGGCTCACATTCGTCAAGATCCTCCTTCGCGAGCTCACCGAGCAGTTGACTGACCTCGTTGAAGAATCGAACATCGGCAACAATGCTGACCGCGCTTACCTCGCCGAAGACGTCCGCTCCGCACGCGACGTCCGTATCGCCTTGAATCTTTGCTGGATGCCGATGACCCCGGAGAAACTCATCTCCGAACTGTTCAGCAAGCCCGCCATCCTTGAGGCCTGCACGCCGAACCTTACGCCGGAGCAGCGCGCACTCCTGCAGCGGCCCGTTGACGCCCCGTGGACCGAAGCGGATGTTCCTTTGCTGGACGAAGCGGCCGAGTTGTTGGGTGAATTGGACCCAGCCGCCGGCAGGGGATTGGCCCAGCAGGAAGCAGATCGTGCCCGCGACCTTGCCAACGCCAAGCAGACCCTTGCCAACATGGAAGCCATGGGCGTGGACGTCCTGGTGACCGCAGAGGAGCTTGCCGAGCAAAACCAGGAGCGCGAGGGCCGCCTCACGGCAGCCGAGCGTGCCACCAGCGACCGTTCATGGGCCTTCGGCCACATTGTGGTTGACGAAGCCCAGGAGCTTTCACCTATGCAGTGGCGGCTCCTGGTGCGGCGCTGCCCGCTCAAGTCATTCACCATCGTGGGCGACATCGCCCAGACGAGCGCAGCGGCCGGTGCCAATTCGTGGCAAAGTGCCCTGGCGCCGTCGTTCGGTGACCGCTGGAGGCTTGAAGAACTCACGGTCAACTACCGCACTCCGTCGCAAATCGCCGAGGCTGCCGTCCGGATGGCTAATCGGGCGGGTCTTGTGGTCTCGGCCCCCAAAGCCGTTCGCGAAGGCAAATGGTCGCCCATTGTCGATCACGTCGAGGCCGACGGAATCGTCCCGCGCCTGGTTGAGGTCCTGCCGGAGGAAGTGGAAGCGCTCGACGGCGGTCTGCTGGCAGTCATAGCCGACGGGCCCCTGCTTCCCCAGGCCACCGCTGCACTGCGGAAGGTCTATGGAACGCGTATCGGCACGGGTGCCGGAAGCTACGAGCAGGACATCGTCGTGATCAGCCCCAAGGAAGCAAAGGGCCTGGAATTCGACGGTGTTGTAGTCCTGGAACCGGCTGCCATGCTGAACCATGAACACGGCAAGGTGGGGGACCTCTACGTGGCCATGACCCGTGCCACGCAGCGCCTGCGCCTCATCGCCGCTGCTCCGGTACCAGCCGGCATCGAGCGCTAGGAAATTCACGGGCTGCAATCCTGCTAACTTAGATCTCGTGTCACACGTAAACAACCTCGAGTCCCAGCACAACGATCCCGCCTTTGCCAACGTCTGGCAGGAGCTCAAATGGCGCGGCCTTGTCCACGTTTCCACTGATGAAACGGAACTGGAAAAGCTGCTCGCCGGGGACCCGATCACGTATTACTGTGGCTTCGACCCCACCGCACCGTCACTGCACCTTGGCAACCTCGTGCAGTTGCTGGTGATGCGTCGCCTTCAGTTGGCCGGACACAAGCCGCTCGGCCTGGTGGGCGGATCCACCGGCCTGATCGGTGACCCACGCCCGACGGCGGAACGCACCTTGAACACCAAGGACACCGTTGCAGAGTGGGTCGGCTACCTTCAGGGCCAGGTCCGCCGTTTCCTGAGCTTCGAGGGCGAAAACCAGGCCCGGATGGTCAATAACCTTGATTGGACCGCCCCACTGAGCGCCATCGATTTCCTGCGTGAAATTGGAAAGCACTTCCGTGTGGGCACCATGCTCCGCAAGGACGCTGTCGCCTCACGGCTGAACTCGGACGAGGGCATCAGCTACACCGAATTCAGCTACCAGATCCTGCAGGGCATGGACTACCTCCAGCTGTTCCGCGACTACGGCTGTGCCCTGCAGACCGGCGGCTCGGACCAGTGGGGCAATCTCACCAGCGGCACGGAACTCATCCGCAAGGTGGAGGGCAAGAGCGTGCATGCCCTGGGCACGCCGCTCATCACCAATTCGGACGGCACCAAGTTCGGCAAGAGCGAGGGCAATGCCATCTGGCTCGATCCCGAAATGTGCAGCCCGTACACGTTCTACCAGTTCTGGTTGAACACTGCGGATGCCGACGTCGTGGACCGGCTCAAGGTGTTCACGTTCCTTTCGCGTGCAGAGATTGAGGCGCTGGGGGAGTCTGTGGCGGAACGTCCCTTTGCCCGGGAAGGCCAGAAGAAACTCGCCTACGAAGTCACCTCGCTGGTGCACGGTGTAGACGCGACCGAGAAAGTGATTGCCGCTTCGGCTGCACTTTTTGGCAACGGCGACCTCACGGTTCTGGACGAACGCACCCTGGAAGCCGCCACTGCGGAGCTTCCCTCGGCAACCATCGGCGCTGACGGTTTGGGGATCATCGACCTCTTGGTTGCCTCGGGTCTCTCGGACAGCAAGTCCGCAGCCCGTCGGACCGTGGGCGAAGGCGGTGCCTACGTGAACAACGCCAAGGTTTCGGATCCCGACGCCGTCATCGGCCAGGACCAACTGCTTCATGGCCGGTACTTGCTGCTGCGGCGTGGGAAAAAGAACCTGGCCACGATTGAGGTTTCGGCCTAAATCCAGTCAGCAATCCAGCTCGAAAAGGGCCGGCAACCGTTGTGGTTGCCGGCCTTTTTGTGTTTAAGCCCCGTGGCTTTCTGACGCTCTCTCATGTTCCGCCTGTTTCAGACCGACGCTCTTTCATGTTCCGCCGGTTTGGGGCGGACGCTCTTTCATGTTCGGCCTGTTTGGTGTTGACGCTCTTTCATGTTCGGCTGGTTGGGGGTGTTCGCCGGCGGTGGGTTGGGTTGGGTGTTTGGCGTTGGGTGGTGGGGTGGGTGGGTGTTGTGACGGGGTTCACGCCTGCGGTTTTGTGGTTGTTTTTGGTGGTTGGGGGGGTGGTTTGGGGGGTTTTGGCCTGTGTTTGTAAGGGTTTGTTGTGGTGGTGGGGGTGATTTGTGTGGGGGCGTGTGGGCGTGTAATGTCTTCTGAGTCGCCGCGAGTGAGACAGCCTGGTGCTGGACGCCGCGGAGGCCGAACCCCCTTGATAACAGCCTGAAAAATGGTTCGCTTTTTAGCGTTCCTGTGTAGGGTGGGGCCGGTTGATTGGTTCGGGAATCACGGAAACGTTGATTTGCGAAGTGCTGGTTGATCGGGTAAGTTTGAAAAGTTGCTCCGGAGCGATCCAGTCAAGGCTGGTGGTACTGCTTTGGAATAGTGAC
>NZ_JAMSGY010000011.1:0-134983 GCF_024608385.1 Paenarthrobacter sp. UW852 | reverse complement strand
CTCCTCGCCGCCAAGGGCGAAGTTGCGGAGGACGCACTGGAGAAGGCCATTGACCGCTACAAGCTGCTCGACGTGAACGCCGGCACCACCGGCGGAGCAGGCGGCGACGCCTAAATAGTTGCCGGGCACGTCCCGCAACAACAGCAGTACCGCGACGGCGGCTTCCACCGAAAGGTGGGGGCCGCCGTCGGGCTTTAAGGGGGCAACCAGGGTGCCCGGCAGGACGTGACGGGCAGCGACGTCAGTTGTAGCCTTCTCACAAATGGAGCTTGCCCGGGATGGGCCGTATGCTCGTTCCATGGCAGAGCCCGTCAAAACAACTTCCAAGCGCAAGGCAGCAACCCCGGCATTGTCGCCCGAAAAGGCCGAAACCCTGCGGCAGCTGCGCGCCAACGTTGGGCAACTGTCCACCAGCACCATGCGAAAGCTCGAGAAGTCACTGCCCTGGTACAGCCGCCTGAGCTCGGACGAGCGCTCGGCGCTGGGATTGGTGGCCCAGAATGGCATCGCCGCATTCGTGACGTGGTACGAGCGTCCGAGCTCGCCGTCGTGGATCCTCACCGATGTCTTTGGTAACGCCCCCACCGAACTGACGCGCTCCATCAGCCTGCAAAAGGCGCTGCAGCTGATCCGCATCGTCGTCGAAGTTGTCGAAGACCAGGTACCCGTGATCGCTCCGGAGTCGGACCAGCCATCGTTGCGCGAAGCGGTCCTGCGATACTCGCGGGAGGTCGCGTTTGCGGCAGCGGACGTTTATGCACGTGCAGCTGAATCGCGTGGTTCCTGGGACACACGCCTTGAGGCCTTGATAGTAGATGCCATTCTTCGAGGCGAAAACACTGACGCTTTGCGGTCCCGGATCGCTGCCCTGGGCTGGAAAGCCCAGGAGAGGTTCACCGTCATGGTGGGCAATTCGCCGTCGGAACCCAGCGCCAGTTACGTCAGCGAACTGCGCCGGACGGCCGGGCGTTTCGCCGAGGACGCACTGGTGGGAATCCAGGGCGACCGGTTGATCCTCATTCTGGGCGGCGTACAGGACCGGGACACGGCCTACGTCAAACTCAGCGAATTGTTCGCCCCCGGCGCCGTCGTGTACGGACCCGAAGCCGGTTCGCTGGTCGAGGCGAGCAGTTCGGCACAAGCGGCTTTCGCGGGCCTCACGGCCGCCCGCGCCTGGCCTTCGGCCCCGCGCCCGGTGGCGGCCGATGACCTGCTCCCCGAACGTGTGGTCTCGGGCGATGACGCGGCCCGCAGATCGCTGATCAAAAATATCTACCGGCCCCTTCTCGCAGCCTCAAACGGCCTGGTGGAAACCCTTGGAACCTACCTTGAGCTGGGTCATTCCCTGGAGGCCACGGCCCGGGAACTGTTCGTGCATGCCAACACTGTGCGCTACCGTTTGAAGCGTGTCTGCGACGTCACAGGCTGGGATCCGCTCCTGCCCAGGGAGGCGTTTGTGCTGCAAACGGCCCTGGTTGTAGGCCGGCTTTCGGCCCAACCCAAAGCCGCCCCGGAACGTCACGCGTCGCGTTCACAGAACTGAACCGTTGTAGACTTCCTACAAACTGACCCAGTGAGCTTGGTGTACCAAAACACCAGTGGATCACGTGGCAATTTGGAAAGCT
This sequence comes from Paenarthrobacter sp. UW852, assembly GCF_024608385.1. Taxonomy (NCBI): domain Bacteria; kingdom Bacillati; phylum Actinomycetota; class Actinomycetes; order Micrococcales; family Micrococcaceae; genus Paenarthrobacter; species Paenarthrobacter sp. UW852. The sequence continues at coordinate 133,358 of NZ_JAMSGY010000011.1, read as the reverse complement.
GGATACGTGCTTGCAATCGTCTGCCCTGGACAGGGCTCCCAGACCCCCGGATTTTTGGCCCCCTGGCTGGAACTCCCCTCCGTCGAAGGCCAGTTGGCCTCCCTGAGCGAGATCGCAGGCATTGACCTCAAGGCCCACGGCACCACCTCTGACGAAGAGACCATCAAGGACACCGCAGTAGCGCAGCCGCTGATTGTTGCAGCCGGCCTGGTAGCCGCAACTTCGCTCTTCGACGTCGAGCTCAGCAGCCTCCCGGTCATCCTGGCCGGCCACTCCGTCGGTGAGATCACGGCTTCCGCCCTTGCCGGCGTCCTGACCGACGCCGAAGCCATGACTTTCGTCCGTGAACGCGCCAACAGCATGGCAGCGGCAGCGGCAGTGACTCCCACCGGCATGAGCGCCGTGGTAGGAGGCGACCCCGCCGAGGTCCTGGCAGCCATTGAAGCTTCCGGCGCAACTCCGGCCAACGTCAACGGCGCGGGCCAGACAGTCGCGGCCGGCACTTTCGACCAGCTCAAGGCTCTCGCAGACAACCCGCCGGCCAAGGCCCGCGTCATTCCCCTTAAGGTTGCGGGCGCATTCCACACCTCGCACATGGCCCCTGCGGTGAGCGCTTTGGAAGCCCTCAAGCCATCGTTGTCGCCCCAGAGCCCGTCCGTCCCGTTGCTGTCGAACTACGATGGCCAGGAAGTTACGGATGGCACGGCGGCCGTCGAGAGCCTCATTGCACAGGTCTCCCGGCCCGTTCGCTGGGACAAGTGCATGGAAACAATGGTCAAGCGCGGAGTCACGGGCGTCATCGAGCTTGCACCCGCCGGGACCCTTGCCGGCCTCGCCAAGCGCGGCATGCCCGGCGTGAAGACCGTTGCAGTAAAAACCCCGGATGACCTGTCCGCGGCTCTTGCACTTTTCGCTGAATTGGAAGGACAGGCATGAGCACCCCGGTACTGAACAAGACTGCGGTCAATGAGAACGCCCGCATCCTGGGCATCGGCGCCTACCGGCCCGACGTCATAGTCACCAACGAGGACGTTTGCCAGTGGATCGACTCTTCCGACGAGTGGATCCGCCAGCGCACCGGCATCATCACCCGCCACCGCGCCGCCGCGGATGTCAGCGTGATCGACATGGCCGAAGGTGCTGCGCGCGAAGCAATCCAGCAGGCCGGAATCGAACCGTCCCAATTGGGCGCAGTCATTGTCTCGACCGTGACTCACCCTTACGCCACGCCGTCGGCCGCCGCCGCCCTCACCGAACGTTTGGGCGCGACGCCGGCACCCGCCTTCGATATCTCGGCCGCCTGTGCCGGGTACTGCTACGGCGTGGCCCAGGCTGATGCCCTGGTGCGCTCCGGCGCAGCGCAGTACGTCCTGGTGGTCGGCGCCGAGAAACTCTCGGATGTCATCGACAACCACGAGCGCACAATCTCCTTCCTGCTTGGCGACGGCGCAGGTGCAGTGGTTGTTGGCCCGTCCGACACCCCCGGCATTGGCCCGTCCGTCTGGGGTTCCGATGGAAGCAAATGGGACGCCATCGGCATGACGCACTCGCTGGAAGACGTCAAGAAACTTGGTGAGTCCGCACGGCACTCCGACGAAATCGACGACCCCGCCATTCTTTCGGCCACCCAGGATGTCTGGCCCACACTGCGCCAAGATGGCCAGACCGTGTTCCGTTGGGCCGTGTGGGAGATGGCAAAGGTAGCCCAGCAAGCCCTGGACGCTGCAGGTATCGACGCCGCAGACCTCGCGGCATTCGTTCCCCACCAAGCGAACATGCGCATCATCGACGAGATGGTCAAGAAGCTGAAGCTCCCCGAGTCCGTTGTCATCGGCCGCGACATCGCCCAGGCCGGCAACACATCAGCCGCTTCCATCCCGCTGGCCACACACCGCCTACTCAAGGAAAACCCGGAACTGAGCGGCGGCCTTGCCCTGCAAATCGGCTTCGGAGCGGGCCTGGTCTTCGGGGCGCAGGTAGTAGTCCTGCCGTAGAACCTGGAGTCCCGGTGGCCTCCAGCCAACTGAATACGACTTACAAACCCAAACCGTAACCGCGGTTTGCCCCCCTTTCCGGCAGTAGCCGGTACAAACAAGAAAAGGAGCCAACAATGGCTAGCAACGAAGAGATCCTGGCCGGCCTGGCTGAAATCGTCAACGAAGAAACCGGCCTTGCCCCCGAAGCCGTGGAACTGGACAAGTCCTTCACCGAGGACCTGGACATCGACTCCATCTCCATGATGACCATCGTTGTCAACGCTGAAGAGAAGTTCGGCGTTCGCATCCCCGACGAAGAGGTAAAGAACCTCAAGACCGTCGGCGACGCCGTCAGCTTCATCGCAAACGCACAGGCTTAGTCCTGACAACGCTGTGCCGGGCCGGGATTCCTCCTTGCGCCCGGCACAGCCGCAATAACGCCCAGAGTTTTTCTTGCCTCCCCCCGTGCATCCATCGGGAGGGCAGGCTGATCCGACAGAGAGTGATCGCATGGCACGCAAAGTAGTCATAACCGGTCTGGGGGCCACCACTCCCATCGGCGGCGACGTACCCACAATGTGGCAGAACGCGCTGAAAGGGGTCTCCGGCGCCCGTACGCTCGAAGATGAGTGGGTGGCCAAGTACGACCTCCCCGTCCACTTTGCTGCCCGGTGCTCGACGCCGGCCCTGGACGTCCTGAGCCGGGTGGAAGCCAAGCGCATGGACCCTTCCACGCAGTTTGGTGTCATTGCCGCCCGTGAGGCATGGGCGGATTCCGGTATCGGCGAGATCGACCACGACCGCTTGGCAGTGGCCTTCGCTACTGGCATCGGCGGCGTCTGGACGCTCCTGGACGCTTGGGATACCCTCCGTGACAAGGGTCCCCGCCGGGTACTTCCCATGACAGTCCCCATGCTGATGCCCAACGGCGTAGCCGCTGCCGTCAGCCTGGACCTCGGCGCCCGCGCTGGAGCACACACGCCTGTTTCGGCCTGCGCGTCCGGCACGGAAGCGCTCCACCTTGGCCTGGACCTGATCCGGTCCGGCAAGGCTGACGTGGTGGTCTGCGGTGGCGCTGAAGCAGCCATCCACCCGATGCCTTTGGCGGCGTTCTCCTCCATGCAGGCGCTCTCCCGCCGGAATGACGAGCCGGAGCGCGCTTCGCGCCCCTACGACATCGACCGTGACGGCTTCGTCATGGGTGAAGGTGCCGGAGCTTTGGTCCTCGAGGCCGAGGAGCACGCCATCGCCCGCGGAGCACGGATCTACGCAGAGCTTGCCGGAACCTCGGTGACCGCGGACGCTTACCACATCACGGCACCGGACCCTGAGGGCCTCGGCGCTACAAGGGCCCTCAAGGCTGCCATGTTCGACGGCCGCATCCAGGCTGAAGACGTTGTCCACGTCAACGCCCATGCCACGTCGACACCGGTGGGCGACAAGCCTGAGTACACTGCACTGCGGGCTGCCCTTGGCACCCACGTGGACAATGTGGCGGTCTCTGCCACCAAGTCCCAAATGGGTCACCTGCTGGGAGCTTCCGGAGCCGTTGAAGCCGTCCTGACGGTTTTGGCTGTCTACGAACGAAAGACACCGGTGACCATCAACCTCGAGAACCAGGACCCGGAGATCCCCCTCGATGTCGTGACCTCCGTTCGCGACCTGCCAGCGGGCGATATCGTCGCTCTGAGCAACTCCTTCGGCTTCGGCGGACACAACGCTGTCATCGCTGTCCGAAACGTCTAGAAGCACTGTCCAGGCCCCGGCCTGAAGACATGAAGAGGGCCCCGCCATCCGGTGGGGCCCTCTTCATTGCTATGGGGTGGTGTTTGTCTCGAGTCAGCCGACCTGGTGCAACCAACGCACGGGTGCGCCTTCGGCTGCGTGCCGGAACGGCTCGAGTTCCTCGTCCCACGCTTCACCGAGCGCGAGGGACAGTTCATGGTAAACGGCTGAGGGATCCCCCGCACCGGACTCGTAGGCATAGCGAATGCGATCTTCAGTGACCATGATGTTCCCGTGCACGTCTGTGACGGCATGGAAAATACCGAGCTCGGGTGTATGGGACCAACGGGCCCCGTCGACGCCCTGGCTCGGCTCTTCGGTAACCTCGTAGCGCAGGTGGGCCCACCCTCTTAGGGCAGACGCCAACTGCGCCCCCGTGCCGGGCGTACCGGTCCACGACAGCTCAGCCCGGAACATCCCGGGCGCAGCAGGCTGAGGGGTCCACTCAAGATCGGTCCGCTTGTCCACGACCGATCCGATGGCCCACTCAACGTGCGGGCAAAGTGCCGTCGGGGCCGAGTGCACAAACAAGACACCGCGGGTTGTTGCAACAGACATTCCATCCTCCATAGCTGTAGGTACGTCTTCCCCAACGACCTCTGCCTGGATGTTTGCTGTTGCTGCGGGTGCCATGAAATTCAAGCGTGCCCTGACAGGCTATTCATTTATATGAAGTGCTACTGACGATATTGGCACAGATATAACCCTCAAGTGTGCATTGAAGGTTTCCCCGTGGTGCTTTCATTTTGCCGTACGCTGCCGGTTTCCGCCAGTGCGGAGTTTACTTGCGCGCGTCACGCACGTGGGTGCGCTTGCTGGTAGCTCTTCCGCAGCCGATCCACGGAAACGTGCGTGTAGATCTGTGTCGTCGCGAGGCTGCTGTGGCCGAGGATTTCCTGCACAGCCCTGAGGCCCGCACCCCCGTCGAGCAGGTGGGTGGCGGCACTGTGCCTGAGCGCATGGGGGCCGGTGGCCGAAGTATCACCCAGATCCTGCAGCATTTTGTTCACCACTGCGCGGATTTGCCGTGGATCCACTCTGCCGCCCCGTGCCCCAAGGAACAATGCGGGTCCGCTCAAGGCAGTCACGACGGCTGGCCGCCCTCGCCTCAACCAGTCGTCGACGGCGACCGCCGCCGGGACACCGAATGGCACCGTGCGCTCCTTGTTACCTTTGCCCAGCACCCGGAGTGTCCGCCGGTCAGGATCGAGGTCGTCAATATCCAAGCCCGCGAGTTCACCTACGCGGACTCCGGTGGCATACAGCAGTTCCACCATGGCACGGTTCCGCACGGCCATGGGACCGCCCTCCTCGGCCGCCGTTGTCAGGTCACCCACCATCCTGGTCACCTGCTGTTGGTGGAGGACACCCGGCAGGGACTTTTCCCGCTTGGGGGCCTGCAACCTGACGGCGGGATCAACGCCAATCAGCTCTTCCCGCAACGCCCACGAGGTGAACGATCGTGCGGTGGCTGCTCGGCGGGCCAATGTGGCCCTGGCCATGCCTGCTTCGCTCTGGGCACCGAGCCAGCGTCGAAGGGAACCGAGCTCCAAATCTCCGAGCTCTCCGACACCTTCCTGAACAGCAAAACCGAGAAGGCTCTCGACATCGGCAATGTAGGCACGAACGGTGTGCGCAGACCTGGCGCGTTCCCCCGCCAGATAGCGCCGGAATCCTTCAACTGCGCTTTGCAGCGATTCTGGTAATGATTGGCCGTCCACCCTTCCCACTGTGCCAGTAGCGGGTATCAACAGGCAGCATCAACATACCCTTCCTCGGCCCGGCTAGGCATTCTTGGCTCTCTTCCACGTTCCACGGTCCGAAGTGGCGAGCCCCAGCACATTCAACCGTGCAAGCCCTGCACGGACGGCGTCGGGACTGAGTCCGGCCACCACCGTCAGTTTCTCTACTGAACTGGCGGATCTTAGCGGGAGGGCATCCAGGAGAATGAGGTCCTCCAGGCACAATCCGTCGTGTATTGCGGGAGGAGATTCTTTCTCTCCACCGTCCATGTCCCCCATTGCGCCCGCCAGCTCGGCGATCTCCCCGGCATCAGTTACGCATACTGCTCCGCCGTCCCTGAGGAGGCGGTGGCAACCGGCGGAATTGGCACTGTGCACCGACCCTGGGACAGCTGCCACAGCCCTGCCCAACGTCTCAGCGTGGTGGGCTGTGTTGAGGGCCCCCGAACGCCAGCGCGCTTCCACTACCACGGTGACCGAAGCGATTGCGGCAATGAGCCGGTTCCTTTGGAGGAACCTGTAGCGAGTGGGAGCCGATCCGGGCGGTACCTCCGCGATCACAGCTCCCTGCGTCGACACGGCCCTGAGTAATTCTTCATTGCCCGACGGGTAGAAACGATCAACCCCGCCTGCCATGACCGCAATGGTGGGTATGTCGGCACTCCCACCGCTCAAGGCCCCACGGTGCGCATGGGCGTCAATCCCGTAAGCGCCGCCTGAGACCACCGTGTATCCGCGTTGCGCAAGGGTGTAGGCGAAGTCTCCGGTCACTGATGCGCCATAGCTGGTACTGTCCCTTGAACCAACAAGTGCCACGGCCTGTCGGGCAGTGGGAAACGGCTGCTCGTTGCCCCTCCACCACAGGCAAAGTGGCTCCTGCAGACCGAGGTCGGCCAGCTGCACCGGCCACAGCTCATCTCCTGGAACAATGACTCTCCCACCCAAGCGCCGCATTGTCTCCATGTCGCGCTCAGGGGCGAGGTCGGCGACTCGCGGTGCCCAACGCCGGAGGCTGGCGGCGAGGCCTGGCCACGTGGCAGGGCCTCCCTCGTCCGTGAGGAGCTCGGAGATTTCCTGCTCCAGCGTGGGCCCAGTACCCAGTTCCCCCGTTGCCACCCCCAGGGCATCGATGGCTCCGACAGCCCGCACCAGGGCCAGGCCCACTGAGTCTTGCGGCTCCATGAGCCGCGCCAGCGCCGCCCGGGCTATGCGTTCCTTTTCCTGACTGGTTGTTGGCACGTGGCGTGGTCCTTTCGTGTAATTGCGTCTCATGCTGCGGATGCAGCCTGGCGGAGTCCGAGGCCCTGTCCGATGTGGTTGATATCCGGCCTGTCAGTTTGGTCCAGGTCCGCCAGTGTCCATGCCAGCCGAAGGACGCGATCGTAACCGCGCGCTGTCAGTGCACCTCGTTCAAGGGCGATGTCCAGCACCCGAGTGGTGCCCGGAGGCAACTTCAGCTCTCCGCGCAGCACGCGACCGGGCACCTGCGAGTTGGCCTCGAGACCGAAAGGTACAAGGCGCTCCAGCTGCCGTGACCGCGCCGCCAGTACCCGGTCCGCGACTGTGGCGGTGTCTTCTTCTTGTGACGCACTGCCAAAGTCCGCCAGGGACACCCGCTCCACCTGCAGTTGAATGTCCACCCGATCCAGCAGTGGACCCGATATTCGCCCGAAGTACCGGCGCCGCATCATCGCCGTACATGTGCAGTCCGTCCCTTTGCCGGTCGCCTTGCCGCACGGACACGGATTCGCGGCCAGTACCAGCTGGAACCGGGCAGGATAGGCTGCAGTGCCCGCTGACCTGTGGATGACCAGTTCGCCGCTTTCCAGCGGCTGGCGGAGGGCATCGAGTACCCGGCGCTCGTATTCCGGTGCCTCATCCAGGAAAAGGACGCCCCGGTGTGCCCGCGACGCCGCGCCTGGACGGGGAAGTCCCGAACCGCCACCGATAATGGCCGCCGCGGTGGCGCTATGGTGGGGGTTTTCAAAAGGGGGCCTGCGGATCAAACGCGCCGCTGAAGACTGGATCGCGGCCAGGGAGTGGATTGCGGTGACTTCCATGGCAGCCGTATCAGCCAAGTCAGGCAGCAACCCGGGCAACCGTTCGGCCAGCATGGTTTTACCGGCCCCCGGGGGACTACACACTTAAGTGTGCATGCGCGCTGACCTGAGGTTATGTCTCAAAACGGACACCCCGGCGTGGGAGCTTGAAGGCTCAGCTCTCGTCGAAAGGCAGGCGGACGACCTCATCGCCCGGGTCTTCCGGACTTGCTTGCGGAGCCGCGCCCGGGTGGTCCTGGTACAGCGCGTCCGAGGCGCTCTGGTCGTAGGTGTCGGAGAGGTCTGCACCCTTGGTCCCGAGGACCTGCTCCCAGTTGAATCCCATACACACGACTTTATCGGCCGGTATCGAACTCGCGAAGGATCGCCTCGACGCGCGCGGTCAGTTCGTCGGCGCGCTTGAGGATCTGCTCTTCCTCCTCACGCGACATCTGCCGCCGGGGGCTGGCCGGCATCGCAGCTGCAGCAGGCACCGGCGCAGGTGCGGGCTCCGGACCGTCGAGCAGCAGGGCCGCGGCACTGATGACCGCCGACAGCGAGGATGGGTGCATGGAGCGGTAGGCATCGATCCATCCCCAGCGGTCCACGGCTGGCAGCAAGCCGATGGAGAGGTGCCAATCCGGATTGGGATCCGGCCGCAGGTGCCGGTGCGCGGAGCCTACTTCGTCGCGGCGGTGTCCCAGGACCCGGACGGAACTGTGCGACCACCCGCTGTTGGTGCCGATCACATCAAGCCACGACCAGGTGGCGCACGCCGGGCAGTCCTCCGGTTCCGGGGCGACGCCGATCTGCCCGCGCACCCGGTGCATTCCGTCCGGCCGCAGTCCCAGCGCACCTGACCTGTCCAGTCCGAGGCCTCCGTGGGAGCGCGGTGCCAGCAGCACCGCAGTGAACAGCATCCGGCGCATCCGCAGCCGGAAAACCCAGTGTGTGCCCGGGTGCTGGATGATCGCCGTCCCACGCCGGATCAGCCGCTGCAGGGAGCCGGTGTCCTCCGTGTGCCCGCGCGGCCACGCGGGGGCCGGTGGATCTTTGGGAGCCAGCCGCCGGCGCAGCGCCGCGAGCACAGCCCGGGACGGCTGTACCTGCTGCACAAAACGAGAGAGTGAGGCCTCGTCGATCCTCCCGGCGGGCACGCCCGTGACGGAGCACCAGTCGGTCCAGAGGTCGGGAAGGGCCGTCGTCATTCTCCTGATTGTCCCATCGAGGTCTGTCCCTAGTCCCATACACGACCGGCTCCAGCTGTGTCTGCCGTGTGGTCCATAACCGCGGCACGAAGTCGGTTTGCTGAATCTCGGTCGCAACAACTTTCGGTCAGCGCCTGCGGAAGAATTGGTGCCAGTAAGCCTCTTCTGCGTCCATCAGCATCTCGTAGATATGTTTCGGCCAAAAATTTCCCAAAGTAGGGACGTTCCTCGGCGTTCAAGTCTCCCAGGGAATCGACGGCGGCCACCAACAGTGCGTCGTCCTCGATCGAGGACTCAACCCCTTCCTGCACGCCATCGGCGGACAGGTCATCCCACACATGAGGCGAGGCTGCTATGGCCTCTCTGATCGCGGCGAGGCGCACTCTGACGTCTCTCTTGCGGGAGCGCCAGTAGAGGTGGGTTTGATATTCGGCCGAGGCCATAGCCGCAAAACTTGCCCCGCCGGCGGGCGGATGATGCGTGGGAATGACCTGGTAGCGGGCCCGGCCAGGATGCCGATCATGGAGGTGCCGACGGATTTCGCTGATGCGGTGTCCGGGGCGCAACGTCGCAATTCCAAGGGTGTGATCATCCCGCCCATTCTCGATGTGTGATGCCATGGCGTGTCCCGACAAGCGGACGATAGGTGCTCCCCTCCTCCATGGTAGGCGCGGTTCGGATGGAGGTTGAAGGGTACTGGAACAAAGCGGTCGGCAGTCAAAGTGTGTGTCCGTCGGCGAATACCAACCGCTGCTTCCGTGGTGGCAACGGCGGCGGTGTGCGAACATCCTTGACATGGCAAAATCACGGAAGAGGCCTGGCCCTGAGCTGTGGTCCGAGGGATTGATGTGGGTCGAGGCAGCCGAGATGCAATGCGCGCGGTTCGAGCGCTTGGTGAGGGAGAACGAACTGGCGCGGGAGGACGCGAACCGCCGCCGAGACTGCGCGGAGCGCCCGTGGATACGGAACTTGTTCGATCCTCCAATCCTCGTGCCGACCGTGGCCTTGGGGTGGCAGCAACAGGCCGAACTCTCCTTCTTGCTTGTGGCGACCCAGCACGTGCAAACTGCCGAGGCCAGCCTCCCAAAGGAGCACCGACCGAAGACCGTGCTTGAAGAGGATCGAATCCTGTTCCTGCTGCGGGACTTGAGTGAGCATCGCGAGGATGCCGAGGGACGGGCGCGGCGGGAGCTGCTGGAATCAGAACACGCTGCGATGCTTCAAAAGATCCACGAGATGCTCGCGACGAGGCGGGGCGGAGAGCGCGAGCTGGAAGCGCTCCGGGTGAAGTTGGAGGCCTACCCGCCAACGTTGTTTGAACTACCCATGCCCGACGACGAGGAGGTCTGGCTGGCGGGTATCGCTCTCACGCGGATCAGGGTGTGGCTCATCGAGGCGCGCTGGTGCTTCCGTCGGGCGCTGGCGGAAGTGGATGTGGTGGCACCAGAGCCGCTTGCTTCCACGGTCACAGACGACGACACCTATGACTGGCCGAGTCTGCGGCTCAGGTATCGGGCATGGGAACTTGAGTGGCAGGGCGAGGAGGAGCTGTCGGAGGACGAGAAACGGGCGCAGGAGACAATGGACGAGATGGACCCCGTCGTGGATGATCTGCTCGCTGAGTATTTTGATGAACAGGAGGCCAAGCGCGACGGCGGACGGGAGCCGGGTCAATGATTCTTGGATTTCCACACACGTCGTGCTGCTGCTCAAATAAGCACTGATCCGGCCAGGATCAAAGGTGAGGTTACGAGCTACTCCCCCAGTCCTCCCAAAAATTGAATCGGGTTTTCCACATACGCCAAGGCAACTCTGGAGACAGCCTGCTGCTGATGCTGGACTGGTTCCATGCTCAGCTACGAAGACATCATTTTGCTCGGAGAGGAACGGGTCCTTGTCATGCAGGAGCACAAGGACGGCAGGTGCTGGTGCGGCAGACCTGCGATTGATCCGCGTCGGTGGAGGCCTCAGCCCGTCGCGCTCAGCTTTCCGGCCAAATGCCCTTTTCGCCCATCAGCTTCAGAAACGCTGCATATTCCTCGACGGTCAGCTCGCCGCGGGCGGCAGCGCCAGCGGCCGCGTCTCTCCTCGACCAAAGGAACGGCGGACCCTCAAACCCTTGGGCCGCATAGATTGTCATGCCGAGGCCCGCGAGCGTTCCTACGAGGCTCGGATTCTGAGAGGTTCTTGCTTGCGAAATCGCAAGGCTGACTTTGTCCCACTCTAGGTCGTAGTCCTCCGGCGACAGCGGAACCGCAGCGAGCCCGTGCGAACGGTTGCGCGGCAGGTGGCTTCCAAGCATCACAGTCAACGGCGGTTCACCACCACTCATGCGGTTCAAGCAGTATCGCTGGTCTGCGGCCCTCTCAGTTCGTCCTTCGACGGCGTAGGGGTTGGCGCTGCGGGCCGCGAAGGAGGTTGCTTAGCGCCGGAACACGAGCATGACCGGATCAAACGTTAGTCAGCACCTACATCAGGCCCTGCGGCTGCTCCGTTTCAACACGCCCGTTCGTCTTCGCCCCACTCCTCGTGCCCGAGCGGGGCTTCGTTCAGCTCGTCTCGACGTGCCCGCCAGTCGGGCAGGAACTGGTCCATCAAAGCCACGAAGTTCTCCCCATGTCCACGTTCCAGGAGGTGCACGAGTTCGTGGACGACGATGTACTCCAGGCACCGAGGGTCCTTCTTGGCCAACTCCGGGTTGAGCCAGATCGTCCGTGACGTGGTGACGCAGGTGCCCCACTTGGTCTTCATCCGGCGCACGACGAACTTGTCAGCCTCGATCCCGAGGATCGGCTGCCACTTCTCCAGCAGCGCGGGCACGACGGCCTTCAGCTCACGCCGGTACCAACGATCCAGTGCCCCGAACCGCCCGGCGGCGTCGGTTCCGGGTGGAGTGATCACCCAGAGCGTGTTGCCCTTGATCTCGACACCGTACGCACCGCTCGACTTGGAGACGTCGAGGAGATACCGCTGCCCCCATACGAAGTGCGTCTCCCCCGAGACCATCCTGCGCTCAGTCTGCCTGTCCGCGTTCTGGAGCTGCTCCCGCTTACGCTTGATCCACGATAGCCGCTGCACGACGGCGAGCCGGATAGCGTCTTCAGTGGTCCGCTGCGGCGCGGCGACCCGCACCCGGCCCACCGGCGGATAGACCGAGATGTGCAGATTCTTGATGTCTTTGTAGACAACGTCGACGCCAAGGCCCGCGACCGTGAGGTAGGCGTTAACGGTACTCATCATTGTTCTTCAACAGTTCGATGAACTCCGCCAGTGAATCCTCTTCGACGCCTGGGAGTTCCTTGCGCAGCTCACGAGCGAGCGCGCGTTCCTTCATCCTGCCGGCACCGGCGTCGGCCCATCCGTGTTCCTTGCTCGCTTGGATTCGGTGATGCAGTGCTTCGTGGTCGACGGCCAGATCTTCTGGACGCCACCCGAAGTCCATGATCGCCCGACGCGCTGGTGTGTTCGCCCATTCCGGGTAGGTCTTGCCGTCTGCTGCTTCCCGGGTGCCGACCTTCTTAGTCAGCTCTATGAGTTTGCGGAGGTAGTCCGCGTAGTCCTCGGCGTCTTCCTTCTGCTTCTCGATGAGTGCGTCGAGAAGTTCTGACATGTGCTCGTAGTAGCGCGGGTTCATCGCGTGCTCGTCCACGATGGTCTTGCGGACATTGTTGATGATCGTCTCCGCTGTGGCTGCCCTGCTGCCCTTAATACCAAGTGGCAGCGTGTCGATTGCATCCGGCCCGCGCTCGACGATCAGCTGGACCAGGGTCTTCTCCAGGTCGGCGACCTGTTCGACGGGTTTGGCGTTGATGTAGGTGTCGAGCAGCTGGCGCATCCCGGCCTCGTACTGCTTCATGTCGATGTTCTCGCCGGCTCCGGCCTCGACCTCGCTCTTGACGGCGGCGTAGTGGGCGACCTCGTCCTTGATTATCGCGATCTCGGCCGCCGTGTAGCCGGCGGCTTCCATGTCGCTGGCGACGGCTCCGAAGGCGCGTACGAGCGTGGCAACGGACTTGTAGAGCAGGACGCGTTTGGGTTCGTTGTCCTTGATCTGGTCGGCATCGCCGGGTGTGGACGCAACGAAGTAGTGCTGATATTCGAGCGTGCCCTTGGGCGGAGCGACCGGCTCGCACAGAGCACGGACGGCGTCGAGAGCCTCCTCGAGATCTTTGCGGTCCTGCTCGTTGCGGTCGCTGATCAACCCGTCGACATCATCGGCCTCGTACTCGCCGAAAGCCTCGGAGGTGTAGTCGATGACGGTCTTGTCGAGCGACTTGAACAGGTCACGGTAGTCGACGATGTACCCGTAGGCCTTGTCATCGCCGTCGAGACGGTTGACGCGGCAGATCGCTTGGAAGAGGCCGTGATCGCGCATTCTCTTGTCGATGTACAGGTACGTCGCACTCGGCGCATCGAAACCGGTCAGGAGTTTGTCAACCACGATAAGCAGCCGCATCTGGCCCGGCTCGTTGACGAACTTCTTCCTGACATCGGTCTCGAACTCTTCGACCCGGCCGATGGCCTTGTCGGGGTGCTCGCCGAAATGGTCGGCAAGCATCTGCCGGTAGATCTCGTACTTGCGGAGCTCTTCTGTGTCACCCTCGCCCGCGTCTTCCTTGGAGATCGCGGTCGGGTTGGGCTTGTAGCTGGTGACGATGGCGACCTTGCCCCTGAAGCCGCTCTTCACGAAGGCCTCGTAGAAGGTGCAGGCCTGATAGACCGAGTCGCTCACCAACATGGCGTTGCCCCGGCCGCTGATCAACCGCGGCTGGGTCTCCATGTCCATGAGGATGTCCTGGACGATCTGCGCCGAACGGGGTGCAGAGGAGAAGACCTTCTGCATCGTGCCCCACTTCTGCTTCAGCCGAGCCTTCGACAGGTCGGTGAGGTTCCTGGTCTTGGCGTCGAACCACTTGTCGACCGCCGCGGATCCCTGAAGCTCCTGCTCGACCTTGCGGGCCTCGTACTTCAGGTCGAGTACGACACCGTCACGGACGGCTTCGTCAAACTTGTAGGTGTGGATGAACGACCCGAAGGTCTCTATGCTGGTCTTCTTGTCGCTCTTCAGGAGCGGCGTGCCGGTGAATCCGATGAACATCGCTCCCGGCAGCAGGTCCTTCATGATGCGGTGCATCTTGCCGCTCTGGGTGCGGTGGGCCTCGTCGACGAAAACGAAGATGTTACCTTTGGCCCTGAACCCGTCCGGGATCTTCGTCTTGAGTTCCTTCGCGAAGTCCTCAGCGTCCTTGTCGCGGGCCTCTTCGTCGGTGCCGCGGAACTTGTGGACCAGGGAGCACAAGAGCCGCGGGTTCGAGGTGTTGAGCATCGCGAGCATGTCCGCGCCCGACTGGGTGCGGACGATCTTCTCCCCAACGCCGGAGAAGCCGCCCTCGATCTGCTCGTCCAGCTCAGTGCGGTCGGTGATCACGAGGACGCGGGCATCATGCTGGGTCTCCAGGATCCACTTGGCCAGCCACACCATCGTCAGGCTCTTGCCCGACCCCTGGGTGTGCCAGATGATGCCGCCCTCGCGCTTCGCGACGCGTGCCTGAGAGGCCTTAACGCCGAAGTACTGGTTATGGCGCGGGGACTTCTTCACGCCCGCGTCGTAGACGATGAAGTCGTGGATGATCTCTAGCAAGCGCTCCTTGGAGCACATCTGGCGGATCGCGAGGTCAAGTTCGGCGTTCTCGCCTTCCTCCTTCCAACGCAACCAGTACTTCTCCGGGGTCTCGATCACTCCATAATGCAGCCCCTCGACATCGTTGCCGGCGAACAGCAGCTGGATGGTCGTGAAGAACGGGCGGACGAAACCGTGGCGCTGGTTGCCGATGTTCTGACGGATGCCGCTGGCGACGCTCACCGTCGAGCGCTTCAACTCCACCACACCGAGCGCGATCCCGTTCACGTAGAGCACGAGGTCGGGTCGCTTCGTGTGCTCCCCCTTGACCGTGACTTCTTCGGCCACGACGAAGTCGTTCATCGCCGGATTGGTCCAGTCGATCAGGTGGACTGACTGGGTGGTCTGGTCGACGTCGGCCTTGACCTTCGCGCCGTATCTGAGCAGCTCATAGACTTTGCGGTTCTGGTCGTACAACGAAGAGCCGCCGCTGAACGCTGCAGCGGTCAGGAGCTGATGTACCGCTCGAGAGACCAGAGCCTCGTCGTATCCACGACCGAGCAGGTAGGCGCGGAGCTTGGCTTCGTCGACGTTGCGGTTGTCCTGATTCTTCAGGTTCCCGCCGTAGCTGTAGCCCAGCTTGTCCCGGAAGAGCTTGACCACCCGTTCCTGGGTCTCGCGCTCCTTCTGCCCGACTGTGCTCATGCTTCCTCCGTGACTGGCAAGCGGGTCCGACCCGTCAACAGCTCCTGCATCATCCCGACCTTCACAGCACGCGCTGACTCAAGCCGACGCTCCAATGCTGTAATCTCCGTGTCAACGTCCGTCAGAATGCGCGCGATCGCGTGTTGCTCATCAATCGGGGGTAGATGAACATCAAGATTTTTAATGATTGCTAGGTTCAGACCACCACGACCACCGTCCCCGGCAGATTCTCCCCGAAGCTCGTCATATCTTGTATCGAGGTTGTAGTACAAGAAATTTGAATTATGCTGCCCACTCGGAAAAATTCCTGCAAGCGATTGATTGGTCGTAAGTTCCACACGAGTTACAGCCACAGTTCCACGAGTCTTCCCTTGCCCAGCCAGCGCCATGAGGACTGTTCCGACCGGGAACAAGTGAGCCGATGATTCACGAAGTCCATCAACAGTGATCCTGCCTGCAACTTCACACACTTGCTTTTGGTGAATCTCTCCCGAACTCATCCATCGGATATCCCCACCCCAGTATCGAGAAATTGCGGTCGACGGTGTGCCGCCTGCCTTAACGTCTGCAAAGCTCCCGATTGATCTCACATCCCAATCGCCGGTGAAGCCGGGGAGGCGGGTGCGGCCGGTCAGGAGTTCGTGCATCATGCCCTGCTTGACATCACGATTCTTCTCGATCAGACGCTCCAATGACGCCGCGAGAGCGTCGGCGTCGTTTAGGGCCGCGGCAATTTGGCGCTGCTCAGCAACGCTCGGAGGGATCGACACCGGTTCGGAATGAAGATCGTTGCGATTTACGCCAGGAACTCCGCTTTTGCCACTATGTGTTGAAAAATCAACTCGTTGCAGGAGGTAATAGACAAATTCTTCGTCATTGCCGTGGAAATCAGAAACCCAAAGCGTGGTGTTCAGGGGCCAGAATTCAGTACGCTGAAAGAATACTTCACCGATAGTTCCATATCGTCCGGTGACGACCCCCGGCGCTCGGACCATAGCCCGATCATGCCAGCCGCTTGTCCCGGAAGAACTGACAATGGGGACATCCCCCCGTCGCCGATGTCGAGCAGGCAAGTCGAAGCCACGTTGAAGTGTTGCCACTTCCCCTAGGTTGGCTTGGATCCACTCGGTCACTGAGTGACTCCCATGAGTTCCAGCTGCCGCGCAACCCGAGCACTCAACTCCTCGGCAGTCGACGCAAGGTCATGGACAGTCGCTTGATAACGACCGGCAAGCACTCCGACCCGCGCAATAAACATCTGCTCGAGGGCAGTCACCTCGCCGTTGATCTGCCACCGCAGCGTGGCACCCCACTTGTCGTCGATTACGAGATCTTGCACCTCGGCCCCGGTCAGCGACTTGTACTTCGCAACAGCCTGCTCGTCGAGAGCGATGGTCGCGTCCTTGAGCGCCGCTTTCGCCTTGCTCTCAGCGGCGTACAACGCAATAACCTTGGTGAGCGCGGCAATCTCGTCGACGTCTCCCTTGGCGGACTTGAGTTCCTTCAGCGCGGCCTTCGCTGAAGCGATGGTGAGCTTGCCGTCGTCGTCTGCGGAGTCGAACAGCAGCCCACCCTCGACAGCGTGTTCCTCGATGTACTCAGCAATCGCGAGGGTTGCTGCGTCGCGAGCCTCGGTCAGGCGGTCGAGATCGGCCTGTTCGGATGCGAAGTAGCGGGCGATCACGTGCTCGGGCG
Source organism: Paenarthrobacter sp. UW852 (assembly GCF_024608385.1). Classification (NCBI taxonomy): domain Bacteria; kingdom Bacillati; phylum Actinomycetota; class Actinomycetes; order Micrococcales; family Micrococcaceae; genus Paenarthrobacter; species Paenarthrobacter sp. UW852. The sequence goes on along the minus strand of NZ_JAMSGY010000011.1, from coordinate 116,588 downwards.
GGAGAAGGTCCATCACCCAGCGCTTGGCCTTGGCACCGGTGCCGAACACGATGTGGGCGTCTTCGTACTTGGGCTTGTTGTTCTTGTCCTTCCACATGCGTGCAGCGCGCGGCTGCACCGCCGATGTCCAGCCTTCACTCGCGATCAGGAAGACGTCATCGTGCATGACGTCGTTCCAGTAGCTCATGAGCTGCTCGTAGACGCCGTACTCGTCGATCAGGGGTCGGGCCCGGAACGCCTCCAAGAGTGCTTCGGAGATGTCGTGGATGAGCTCGTTTGGCTTGGTGCTCGGTTCGATCTTCTCGAGCAGCCCGCGCTTGCTCGCCCACCATTGCTGCACCGTGTTCGCAATGTCGCGGTCGAAAGCTTCGTACTCACCGGAGCCGGCGACGGTCGACCGAATCTCGCTCGGCTCGACCTTCAACTCCGAGTAGCCGTCACGCAGTGACGCGAAGAGTTCGCTGCGGAGGCTAGGGAACGCGTCCCAGTAGGGCTGGAGTGCGTCGAGGTCGCGGTTCGGGATGCCGCCGAGCATGTGGGCGTGGAGGTCCTGGATGTCCTCGGGCTCGGAAGAGTCGATGTAGCGCGGGATGTTGAGGTTGTAATCGTTCCTCGGATCCGCGATCTCGTTGATAGGCACCATGCGGGAGTAGCGCGCGATCTCCTTGCCGATGGTGAAGGCATCGACGATTTTGTGCATGTCGCGCGGGCGCAGGCGGTTCTTGGGGCCGTCCTTGGCGAAGCCCTTGCTCGCATCGATCATGAAGATGCCGGTGCGCGCCTGGGCGTCTTCCTTGTCGAGCACGATCAGGCAGGCGGGGATGCCGGTGCCGAAGAAGAGATTCGCCGGCAGACCGATGATCGCCTTAATGTAGCCACGCTTGATGAGCTCGGTGCGGATCCTCGCCTCGGAGTTCCCGCGGAACAGCACACCGTGCGGGAGGACGACGACACCCTTGCCTCGCGGCCGCAACGACTTGACTATATGTAGGAGGAAGGCGTAATCGCCGTTCTTGTCCGGCGGGGTGTCGAATCCATCGAAACGGCCGAAGGAGAAGTCGAAGCCGTTGCGCCAGGTCTTGTGGGAGAACGGCGGGTTGGCCACGAGATAGTCGAATGTCTGGAGGTTGCCGTTGTAGGTGAACTTCGGATTCGCCAGGGTGTTGCCCTGGCGCAGGTCGTGGGTCTCCAAGCCGTGGAGGATCATGTTCATCCGAGCGAGCGCCCAGGTGGCGTTGTCGTTCTCCTGGCCGTAGATTGTCAGCCCGTTCGGTGCGGCGTCGGCGACCTTGATCAGCAATGACCCGGAGCCGCACGTCGGGTCGTACACGGTAGTGGACTTCGGGGTGTTTGCCGGGATCTGCAGCAGCTGCGCCATCACGCGGGAGACCTCGGCTGGCGTGTAGAACTGGCCCTTGCTCTTGCCGGACTGGGTGGCGAAGTGCCGCATGAGGTACTCGTAGGCGTCGCCCAGGAGGTCGTCCCCTTCGGCTTTGGAGCCGGTGAAGTCCATGTCCTGGAAGATGCCGATCAGGTTCGAGACCTTGTCCTGCAGCTCCTTGCCGGAGCCCAGCTTGGCAGGGTCGTCGAAGTTTGCGTTGTTGATGACACCCAGCAGGTCGTTCTCTTCGGCGAGACGCCTGATCGCGATGTTCACCTTCTCGCCGACGTCTGGTTTGCCTTTGAGTGAGATCAGGTAGTCGAAGGAGCCGTCGTCGGGGACGTAGATGAGCGCCGACTTGTCTGCCTTCGCCTTGTCGGAGACGTACTTCACGAACAGCAGCGTGAGGACGTAGTCCTTGTACTGGCTGGCGTCCATCGATCCACGCAGCTCATCGGCGCTGCCCCACAGTGAGGAGTACAGGTCAGATTTTTTCAGCGCCACAGCTAACTCTTTCTACGTTCATACATGTATCCCCCGCCGAGAGCAGGCCTCTCGCCCGCCAACACTGCTCAGGGTCTTCCACTGCCATCGCCCTCGTCCGAGATCGCGGCCCCGCCGCTGCGGACCCAGGCGTCGACCTCGCTGGTCTGGAACTTCCAGAGCCTGCCGACCTTGTGGGCCGGCATGGAGCGTTCGGCGATCCAGATATAGACGGTCTCCTTGGTCACGCCCAGGTGGGCTGCAATCGCGTCGGCAGAAAGCCATGGTTCGCTCAATACTGCACTCCTCGGACGGACGGCGGCCCCTTGGTCATTGTCTGTCCCGATCTTACAGGTGTCCCACACGATCTGACTCGGTTTAGATCGGATTCACCCGGGTATGCACGCACCTTGTCTCGGCGACAACGAGTGATCATGCGACCTTCGACACGAGACTCAGAGGCCCGCGGCGATGATCGTCGACAGTCACCGTTGCGTCCAGGCCTATACCCCAGTCTTTCGCCCCGCCGGAGACCAGAGTCCGGCCCATTCGCGGACCTCGTCGAGGTTCAACGGGTCACCCATTGTCATGCTCGCGCTTCTCGGCCCGGGTCTCATACAAGATTCCGGACCTTCCTTCCGCGGATGAGCTTCGGAACAATCTCAATCCTCCCGGCGGCTTCGAGGCGTTTGAACAGAGTCTCGTTCGACGATCCTGCGGGGAGGTCGAACTCTATTCCGGGACCTGCCGACAGATCGTCGTATGGCTGGCCGAGCGACGCAAGGATGCCTGAGAGATCGGTCAGGTCGGTGTCTTTAGCGTAGGTCAGCTGACGCAGGACCACGTCCGGGTCCTGTGTAACACGAGCGATACGGCGGATCTCCCCGAGGGGCAGCCAGATCTGGTTGGCGATTGCGAACTGTCCGGCGGCGCGTAGAGCTTTCTTGTCGTCGCCGGGCACATAGTCGCCAAGGTGCTCGACCACCATCCGACGCAGCTCGTCGGGAATCCATGGGCTCTCCACGAACTCGCCGACGAAACCCGCCACGAGCGCCGGCGTCATGAACTCCGAGGCATTCTCCGACACCGCGAAGGCCTCGGAGACCGATTCCCACCCGCACTTCGCGAAATGAGCGAAGGTGTCGAAGGTATCCGGCAGCAGCTTCCCCTCCAGCGCCCTGGCGAGCAGCTGGTCGGGGCTCGGAGTCACCTCAGCGAGCTCAATCGCGGACTCGGGATTCAGCTGCTTGACGAGCTGGACCCGGGCCTGCGCCGTCAGGTGCGCCGAAGCATTCAGCACGCGGACCGCGAGGACGCCTCGGTCCTGGTCCGCAACCTCCTCAACGTCCCGCAGTTCGACCGGATCGGCTCCATCCGGGACGAGCAGGCCGGACAGATGTTCGTCGACCCCATGAGCCGGTGCATAAGCGGACACGTTGGCGACCGTCGGAGCCATGAGGCCCGCATCCACGATCAAGGGCCAGGTCGGCTCCGGGACGTCCTCGATCTCCTGGATTGTGGCGGAAGCTGAGCTCCGCTCGATGACGTCGCGCAGTTGGTCCTCCGTCCAGGAGCCGTGCTGCTCGTTGATGACATCGACCAGTACGGACTCCATGAGCACGATCGGCTGGGCCGATCCGTCGGCCTCCATCGCGGCGATGTAGTCGTCGATGCGTGTCTTGCAGAACTCCCACACGCTTGGCTTTTTGCGCACCTCATCGAGCGTCGGGGCTTCGTCGATCCCGAGTGCCAGTTGTAGGTTTGGCGCGCTGACCTCGTACCTGTGCACCGCCACGATGCGGTCCCGGAGCGGCGCGCTCAGATCGCCAAGGTCCGTGACCAGCAGCTCCACCGTCTCGAGGATTTCGAAGACCCGCTCAGTCTGAGGTGCGGTCAGACTCTCGCGGACGGCGGTGAGCCGTGGATAGGAAGACTCGAGCAGCGCCCGGGAGGACTCGCCGATCTCGTAGGCGTCGGCATGCAGCGCGTTCATGAGCGCCGCGTCGAACAGCTTCAGCCGCGTCTCTTCGTCCGGAATGCCGGGGTGGTTCGCGACGTACTCGAAGATGTCAAGCCACGGGTGTTTCGTCAGCTGTTGGACGAGGAGCTCGCGCGGGGCGTTAGGTGCGTTGAGGAAGGCATCCAGGAATACCTGGACGTCCTTGCTGTCGTGCGTGACGACGTACGCGACAAGTTGCTTCGCGTCTTCGGGCTTTTCTTTGAGCAAGTATGACGCGACTTGGAGGTTGAGTGCGCTCACGCTGCTCGTAAAGTCGGCCGGGACCTGTTCGAGCAGATTACTTATGGCGTTCTCAGAGGTGAACTCGTGGTCGAGGTACATCTCGTTCGGCTGGACGCTGTGGTTGTAGAAGAAGGCAACATCGACTCCGACGAAGCTGCCGTAGAAGATCGCGGAGTATTCGGCGTAGTTGCGCGTGATGAAACCCCGCCGCACGAGATCGCGCGCCAGCCCCGACTCAAGCACGTCGGTGATGCGCTGGTCGAACCCGGCTCTTCCCTTCGGTACGCGTTCGTAGCGGGCCAGTCCGGCAAAGTCCGCTCCTCGCAACGTCGCGATGTCCTGGTCGTACCGCTGGATCAGGCGGGCAAGCTCAACGGGATCAGGATCCAACCATTGCGCGGAATTCATGACCTCTGGGAAAACGCGGCTGATCTGTTCCGCAGAGGGCGTCACGAGGGTTGAGGTATTCCTCTGGACCATGGAGAAGGACTTCGACTTGGCGACGCGCTCCCAGAACGCCACTGTGTCAACCGCGTCGAACGCGTAATTCTGGTCATCAACCTTGACATAGATGTACTGCCAGCCGTTTGACGGAGGGAAAAGATCCTTGATGTGGCGGAGCCTTTGCCCCAGCTCCAGCGCAGTCTCCTCTTTCCGCTCGCGCTGTTCCTCGGTCCTCATCCGCTTGCGCCGCTGCTCCTGCAGACCCTCGATAAGTGTCCTGACCTCGTCGCGATGGAGCCGTTCGAGCTCATCGAGCGTGCTGGTGCGCTGGGAGATGGCCTCGAAGTCGGCGAGGTGGAAGTTCTTGTACGCGACGAGTGCGAAGAGGTGGTCCACCGTCATGCCCGGCGCGGGGGTCTTCGTCCACAGGAGGTGCTCGGCGAACACCACGAACTCGTTGCAGATGTTCTTCATCAGGCGCATGTCGGTGGTGTGCCGTGCGATCAGGTCCAGAAGAGGGCGCGACACGACGTTCTTGGCAAGACCAAGTTTTTCCAGCTCCTCGGCGAGGAGGTCACGGGCGTTGCGGTGCGAGATGAACGGCACCATGGGAACGACGATTTCGAAAAACTTGGTCCGGTTCGCCCGCCGGACCGCCTCTGCAGCAATGTCGAGCCGGGGCTTCGCGCTGGCCGTGGGGCTGTCCTGGCCGTCACTGGCTTTAGCCTCGCCGTCCTTGGACTTTCCTTCTCCGTCCTTGGATTCCGGCTCCTTTCCGAGCTGCTCGAACAGGCTGTCCTTGATGGCGTAGATGAACCGCAGAGGCTCGTCACTGGCCGGCCAGTTCGCGGAAGCATTGATGAGGGTGTTCAGTTCCCGCAGCGAGTCGAAGATCTGCGGATCCTCGAAGCGGTCTAGATCTTCGAAGATCACGAACCTCGGCTTGACGGTGTCAAAGAAGGCAACGATCTCGTCGAGAAAGCTGTCGAAATAGGTGGTCGGGCCTTCGCCCAGGGCGATTTTCGTGCCGGCAGTCGTGACCTCCGAAACGATCCGGTCGCCGATGATCCATCGGGCCGCCCACAGGGACGCCAGGACAAGACTGAAAAGCATTCCCGCCCGCACGAGGTACCCGGGCAAGTCAGCTGCGGCGTCCGGCCAGCCGGGTCCGGAACGCACCCCCAGCACCCAGAGAAGCCCCAGGCCCACCACGCTGATAAAGAGGGCATGAAGGAACGCACGGCCCTTGGTCACGGGTTTGGGCCGGGCGAACCTGGATCGACGGATCTTCCCTGGTGTCAGCCGGTAGACGAGTTGCTTGACCAGTTCCTTCTGGATCCGGTTGGTCAGGTCCTCGTCGTCTTTATCCGGGCCAAGGGTGTTGATACTGATGCGGACAGTGTCTTTGTGGTGCTTCTTCTGAAAGTCATCCAGCACGCTGGACTTGCCGGCTCCGTAGCGGCCGGTCAGGGCGATGTTGCGGTTCCTCTTGTCGAGGACCGCCTCCTCAAGGTGCCGCACGTATATCCCGTGCTGGCTCGGTTCGAATTCAGGGGCAAGGGTGCGCAGCTTGATCTGCTGCCCCGGTGCCTCCGGCTGGCTCAGACGTTCCTCGGCCACGGTTCCTCTTCCCCCAATGAGCCATGGCAGCGCTTGAGCGCACTACCTCCTCGTGATCTTATCGGGGATCAGGATGCGGTTGTTTTCCCTCACCGCGTCACGCGACGGCAGTGCTTCTCCATGCCCCGATAAGCGCACTTACCAGAGACCCGGTTCGAAGCCGCCCGTCGATCGCGGGTATGGGGAATCGCCACTGACAGACCATTGCGACTTGGATTCTCCGGCCAGTGAGTCGAGACTGGAGTCATGGCAGTACAGGTGAGGCTCGCAGCGCTCAGCGCTCCCACCGTCCCACCTGAACCGGAGGTGGACGACGAGCTGCGCGAGCTCGAAGAAATTTCGCGGTCTTTGGAAGGACACACGCTGTCTGCTGCCACCCGGCGCGCCTATGCCACGGCGTGGCGTGCCTTTGATGACTTCTGTACCGGCCACGGACTGGACGCGCTGCCTGCGCATCCGGAGACCGTGCGCTGGTACGTCGCCTGGATGTCCACGCAGCTCGATGACGACGGGCTCCCCCGGTTCTCCGTCGCGACGATCCGCCAGCGCCTGGCCGGTATCGGCGAGAGGCACCTGCGCGGCGGGCTTCTGGATCCCACGGCCCACCGCGGCGTGGTGGATCTCGTGCGCGGGCTGGCCAAGCTGCGGGCCACCAGGCCCCGGCGCAAGCGCCCTCTGCTTCTGGACGACGTGGTCCGGATCATCGCGGTGATGGAGCACGACACATATCCGGCAGGCGTGTCAGCCACCAGGGACGCCCTGGCGGTGTGGCTCGGGTTCGCAGGGGCCCTGCGCAGGAGCGAGGCGGCGGCCCTGACGCTGAACCGGCTCGAGCTGCACCCGGTCGATGGTGTCCACGTTCATGTGGGGGCCTCGAAGGCCGACCCGGAGAACGCGCTGCCGGACGTGGTCGTGCTGCCGTTCGGGAGCTCGCCGGCATCCTGTCCCCCGTGTGCGGTGCACCGTTGGGTCGTGCTGCTCGGGCTCGCCCGGCAGGACGACGCGCGCACACGGCGTCGCGGGATCATGCAGCAGCTGTTCTCGTACGGTCTCGAGGAGCACGTCTGCGGGGCCGCCGGCTCAACGGCGCTCATCAGCAGCGCCGACCTGGCCTCGGGCGCGCCCCTGCTCCGGGCAACGTACCGCAACAGGAAGGACGCCCGGATCCATGCACGGGCGGTGAGCGGCGACGCGCTGCACACGATGCTGCTCTCGCGCATGGTCGAGGCCGGGATGAACCCTGCTGCCTACGGCTTCCACTCACTGCGGGCCGGGCACGTAACCCAGGCGCGGCGCAACGGTGCGAGCACGGAGGAGATCATGCGCGCTGGCCGGTGGAGCCGGGCAGCGACGGTAGACGTCTACGACCGCGAGTTCAATCCTGCGGCACGCAACAGCGTCATGCGTCTGGGGTTGTAGACCCCTCGATGCCGGGGGCAACCCGGTGCCCGTGCTGGTCGTCCTCCTCGACCGGGACGCGGGCGTCGATGCTTTCCAGGAGGCGGAAGTCGACGACACCTTTGAGTTGAGCGCCGCCGCCGAGCACTTGAATGGCCTTGGAGAGCCGCAGCACCTCCAGCCTGTTCTTCTCCCACTCGCGCTGGGCCGCTGCGAGGTCGGCGAGGTACTGCTGCAGCTGGGCCTCGCTCTCTGCCTCCGGATCCTCGGCGACCAGGATCGCCAGGGGGACGTCCAGGGCCTTGGAGGCGGCGACCGCCTCGTCCAGGCGGACGGCGCGGATTTGCTGCTCTATCCGGGTCACCGCCGAAGGGTCGACGTTCGTTCCGAGGATCTCGGCAATCCTGCGGGCCAGCTCAGCCTGGCTGATGCCCAGGCGTTCCCTCTCCTGTCGCAGTCGGCGGGCGAAGAGGTCTCCGGGCAAGGCGTTCATCTGGTTTGGGCTCCTGGTCGGGTACATGGGCGCGAAGGGCTCAGCAAGAAGCGTATGCCGAGCCGTGCCGGAGCCGCACACCGCGCGCCCCGTCATGTGAAATCTACACGTTTTTGAGCAGAACGTCAGTCCTACCGCCGACACCTCGTTTGCGCTGGTCTTCGAGCACATTCCGGTCTCGTATCCGACTCGTCACTGATACGACTATGACTGATGACTCGAATGATGTAGATTGGTCACTGAAGATGTGCACGTATACGAGTCCCTAGAGAGGGGTCGGCCGCATGATTGCAGGCATTTCGCTCAACGGGGAGTCACGTCGCATCGGGAGAGACCATTGATAGGGCGCAGTGCTCTGTCTAGGCGAATCGGTTATGCCAGTCGCCTCGTGACACATGTCATGCAAGCGACCATTCGATAGGCGAGAGGAAAGAACCATGACGAAGATTTACGAGGCGGCATTCGAGCGGGTCGCCCTGCCCACCGCGGCGTGGGACCTGACGAGCTTCCTGGAGAACGCGAAGTCCCAGATCCAGCTCTGGGGCGGGCTGCTGCTCATGCTCCTGGGTGCGGTCGGACTGGTCTGGGGCGGCGTGCTCCTGATCAAGAAGCTGATGGCTACCCCGCAGTCCGCGGGCCAGCAGCAGGGCTGGGGCACCATCGCCCTGCTCATCCTGGTCGGCGGCGCGCTCGGCACCGGCGGGTGGTCGCTGATCAACACCATCGGCTCCGGCGGCCAGAAGACCCTCGAGGACCTCGGCGGCGGCTCGGTCCTCGTGCAGACGGTCAGCCACGTACTGACCAGCGGCGTCCTGGGCTAAGCCCGGCGCGGCAGGAATCAACGGCCGGGCACACAAAGCGTCGACGGACCGCACCGGGTCGGTTGAGGTCACCAGGCCTCAACCGGCCCGGTGCGTCGTTTCCGGGGTCGGACGACGGCGCTGACGACGAGCAGGACAGGCAGAGCAAGGAACAGGACGAACGGGAACGGACATGGGGATCAAGGACAAGGCGCTGGCCTTCGGCAAGCGGTTCAAGCTCGACTCGCACCACGCAATCGAGCGCTTCGGGGTGTTCTTCGGCATCTTCGCTGTGATGGGGCTGGTCGTGGTGGCCGGCTCGGGTGCCGCCGCCTTCAAGGCGGGCAGCGACGCGGTGTCGCACACCGCGCTCTACAACACCGAGTTCACCTCCTCGAAGACCCAGCTCAAGGGCACGGTCGACGGGGTCTACACCAATCACACCGGCAACAGGGCACTGGTCATGATGCACTTCCCCGCCAGCGCGGCGATCTCGTACAACGCGGCGGACTACCAGGCCTTCCTGCTGGGCACCAACGACAAGCTGCAGACCGAAAAGGTCAGCACCAGCGGAATCAGGGGCACCTTCCACGTCTTCGGCTCGACCGGTTACGTCGGGGTCCTCCTGGACGCGGACCGGCCCTTCGACCGGCAGGTGCTCAACCTGACCGTGCGCGCGAACGCCGAGCTGACCTACGACGAGCGGCAGCAGAGCAGGGATGACCAGGTCGTGGGCGACTCGAGCTTCAAGAAGTACGACCAGTGGCGCGTGATCATCAACCCGGGTGCGTCGGGCACCATCGACATCCCGGCCCTGGACGCGGCCAGCTTCGACCCGGCCCGGGCCTATTACGACGTCGTGCTGAAGACCCAGGAGCAGCAGACGCGGGACAAGCTCGACCAGAAGCTGCTCGCGATGCGCACGAGCCTGAAGCAGGTCGAGTCGTACACCTCCGACCTGGCGACCACCAAGGTCGATGGGCTTTTCCTCCGTCCGCCGGCCGTTCCGACCTCCATCGCAGGTGATCAGGTGGCTGGTGCCTCGGCGGCCGAGGCCAAGGACGGGAAGGCGACGCTCGAGCTGAAGACGGGCCATGTCGTGCCCGGCGGATTCGACTTCAACTGGCGCGCGGGCAACGTCTATGACGGCTACCTCGACACGCTCGTGCCCGCCGGGAAGGGCTATGTGCAGTTCCTCGCCGACAAGCGCGCCGAGGGCAGCGACAGCACGAGCCAGCAGGTCTCCGACATGAAGTGGGTCCTCTCCGACGGCACCGACCTGAAGAAGGACTACCGGTCCTCCGATGTGACGATGCGCCCGCTCACGAACGTGATGAACAACCTCTCCCAGGCCTACCAGGACTACGGCAAGGCCAAGTCGGAGTACCAGTCCGGGCTTCTGCTCGAGCTGCTCGGCCTGGACGTGAAGCTGCGCGATGTGCAGTCCAACAGCACTGCGAACTCGGCCGGGGACTTCCTGACCGTCTATCACTGAGCGCGCTCCACGGAGCGGGCAGTCACCACCCAGGCATCGAGCCGGAAAGGACAAGCTTATGGCCATCGACAAGCCGACGCGGCGGGATGACCCGGCCCGGCGCGCTGCGTCGCCCCGCGGGGACCGCAGGTCCGCCGACGGGGGTGCGAAGGAGGAGTCGCAGCCCCCTCGTCGTGAGGGGTCCGGCGAACGCCGCGCCGGGCCCCGTACCGGAGCGGCCTCCGCTCCTTCCCCGTCCGGGGATGCAGCCAAGGGCCTGCCGAAAACCCCGGGGGCCTCCCCCGCGCCGCAGCCCGTGGACCCGACGCCTGCGGGCCGCGGGTCGAAGCACCTGGGAACCGCACCGGCCCCGGACGCAGGGGCTGCCGCTGGCAAGGCCGCAGGTGCGGCCGACACAGCCAGCAAGACCAGCAAGGCTGCCAAGGCTGCCAAGGCTGCCAAGGCTGCCAAGGCTGCCAAGAGCCTTGACGGTGTCGCCGCCGGGGCGGCCGGGGGAGCTGCCCGCAAGGCGGTCGAGGGCGACGGCAGCAGCGCGGTCCGCCGCGGTGCCGGCCGGTACGCGGGAGCGGCTGCCTCGGGAGCTGTCGCCGGGGCCCAGGCCGGAGCCGCCGCCGGCGGTGTCGGCGCGCTGCCCGGGGCAGCGGTCGGCGCTGCCAAGAATGTGGGCCTGGAGACCGGCAAGGATGTTGTCGACGGTGCGTCCAAGGTCACCGGCGGAGGTCCGGACGCCGAGCCTGCCGACAAGCGGCTTGGTGCCGGGGGCACCGGCTACGAGCGGACCTCGCAGAAGGAGAAGGACGGCCAGCTGCTGTCCAAGACCGCTAAGGGTGTCGCCGTCGGCGGCACCGCGGCGGCCGCTCCCCCGGCTGCGGGGCTTCTCATGGTCATGGCCTTCCTGAAGTGGCTCAAGACCATGTTCTTCGCGATGCTCGCGATGGCCGCCAACGCGGCCAGCATGATCTGGGGTTTCATCCTCGGGATTGCCAAGGCGGTCGGGCACACGATCGCAGCGCCGTTCATCGCACTGGGCGGGCTGGTCGGCAAGGCGGCAGGAGCCGTGTTCGGGGTCACCGTGACGGCCACCGTCGCCCCGGTGGCCACGGCCGCATCCGGGGTGGCTGCGACCGTTGCCGCGGTGGCTGTGCTCAGCACGGTCCTCACGGGTGTGCTCGACCAGGCCGGCCTCGATGGCGGCCGCGGCTCGACCATGACTAACTGCATTGTCAACGTCAGCCGCAACGGCCCCGGCGCTGACGTCCCGGCGAACACCGAGGCGAACGCCCGGGCGGTCTACTCCGTGCTGAAGACCTGGGGCATGCCCGAGGAGAACATCGCGGGCATCCTGGGCAACTGGTCGCAGGAGTCGGGCGTGGACCCCACCAGCGTGGAGGGCATCTACAACGAGCCCTACCAGATCGGCCCGCGCAAGCAGACCGCGTGGGACGGGAACTTCACACACATTCCCGGCCAGTCGCACGGCGGCATCGGTCTGGGCCAGTGGTCGAACGGGCGAACCACGATGCTCATGGACTATGCCAAGTCCAAGAACCTGGACTGGTACACCATCAAGGCCCAGCTGGCATTCATGGCGGAGGGCGACAGCCCGGGGGACGTGGCCGTGTTCAAGGACATGATCAAGACCTCGCAGGGCTCTCCCTCTGCTGCTGCACTGCACTTCCACGACAAGTGGGAGCGCTCGGCCGACAACGCCTCACAGCTGCAGGAGCGTAAGGCCGACGCCGAGATGTGGTTCGGCAAGATGAGCGGCTGGACCGTCGACACCTCGGTCGTGGGCGGGGTCCAGGACATCGTGGGCGGCATTGTCGACACGGTCGGCAGCGGGCTCCGCTCCATCTTCGGCAACTGCGACAGCGACACCAAGGTGCGCCCGGGCAGCCTCGTCGACGGCGGCATGAACGAGGAGCAGGCCCGGCAGCTGATCGACCTGTACAACCAGGAGGGCGACAAGTTCCTGGACGACAAGTACGGCGCTGGCGGACCGGGCTCCTGCGGCGACAACCACGCCATGAACTGCGTGTCGTTCTCGGTCTACTTCATGAACAAGTACACCTCGTTCCAGCAGTACCCGCCGGGCGACGGCATCCAGACAGCCCACGCGATCGCGTCCATGACGGGCAAGCAGGTCTCGAGTACGCCGACGGCCTACTCGGTCGGTTCCGGGCCGGGTACGGGGTCCGCGGGCCACACCCTCGTGGTGCTGGGCGTGCAGGGCGACAAGGTCATCCTCGGTGAGGCCGGCTACTGCGCGTTCATGGGCCGCGTTCGCGTTGACAGTGCGGAGCGGATGAAGTCCGAGGGGTGGGTGTTCGTCGACGTCACGGACCTCATCACCACGGGCGGCAACCTGCCGGCGTAGCCGGCGGAAGCAGGGCCGGTGTCCGGACGATCCGGGCACCGGCCCTTTCTGCGTCCCGATCCGTGCGCAGTAACCTGTCGAATGGGGCAGACTCGTTATTGAATGACCATTGCAGATAGACTTGGGAGTCATATATGAGGACAACGCGAGAAAGGGCGGGCATCGTGACGAGTGCGGACGATGATGCGCGTGGCAGGGCCGGGGACACGGTCGAGGACGAGGACGGCGCGCCGAAGAAGCTGAAGGCCCCCGCCACCCGCAGGCGGGTCAGCGGGGTCGAACTCGAGGCCCGCTTCGAGGGCTGGCGCTCCGACCGGCGAGGAGAGCGGCAGGCACGCACTCCGGAGGACTCGGCGCGGCGGACGCGCCTGGTCTTGAGCGCCGCGATGGGCGTGGCGATCCTCGGGCTCGCGGCGGCCGCGGGAGTGAGCGGCAAGGGATTCGAGGCGGAGCACGCGGCCAACGCCGACCGGATCTCCGCGCTCCAGGTCCAGATCGAGGATGCCAGGAGCACTCCGGTCGACCCGGATCTGACCGGAAAGATGACGCGGCTGATGGAGGCAGCCGCAAAGGACGCCCAGAAGGTCGCGGAGGCCCAGCAGCGCTTCGCGCAGCTGCACCACGAGGCGGCGACACAGCCCAATGCGGGCAACGGTACGCCGAACGCGGCGACACTGCAGATCGCCGAGCACCGCCGGACGCTGGCACCCCTGTTCAGCCCGCGCTCGTTCCTGGCCGACGAGAAGGGGGCCTACTCCTGGACCTCTGTGACGCCGTTCGACCCGAGCACGCAGATCGACCCGCGGTTCCCCTGGTATGTGCGCTACGAGGGTTTGAAGGCTTCCTCGCCCGGAGCATACGCCTGGTCGGTCGAGTCGGTGATGCCGGACCTCGCCACCCAGGACGCCACGGGCACCACGCGCACGGCGCGGGTGATCTGGCTGTGCCGGGACACCGCGGGTGGACAGGTGCTGGCGTGGGCGAACGCGGCCTACTCCTACGACGGGAAGGCCGGGACTTTCGCCGATCTCAAGGTCGTGGTGACCGCCGCCGGCGCGGAGCACCAGCAGGGTGCATCGACGACGGGCAACGGAAGCGGAGAGGGCTGATGGTGCAGGAGCAGCAGGTTGACGGCACGGACGAAACGGCAGCGCCGGGACAGGGCTTCATGCGGCGCAACGCTCTGGTGGTCGGGGTCGCGGTACTGCTGGTTACCGCCGTGACGGTGACCGGCCTGACATGGGGGTCCCAGCGCAGCGCACTGGATCAGCAGCAGCAGACGATCACGGGCCTTCAGGGTCAGCTTGCCTCGGTCGGGACCGCGAAGTCCGAGCAGGTCGAGCAGGATGTCATGCAGTCGCTCGGCGTGAGCCAGAGCCGGATCCACGACGACACGCAGATCGTGGACCGCCTGGTGAAGACGGCATTCACCTGGGACTCCGGCCAGGCCTACGAGGCCGCTCGCCGGGACCTGAAAGAGCGCTACCACCTGTCCGAGGACGAGCAGTTCCTGAAGCAGTTCATGCCGCCGGCGCGCTTCAACGAAGACGCTTCGGGCAAGCGCTACTACTACATCGACACCCAAGGGCTGAACTCGGCGGTCAATGCCGACGCGGACCTCGAGGTCGTGAAGGTCACCGCGGACGAGTACACGTATGCCGTGCAGGTCGAGGTGGCGGCTACCTCCGATGCGGTGTCCCAGAACAAGGTGGCACCGGATCGGGTCAAGTCGTACCGGACCGTGCTGGTGTACCTCACCGTCGACGCGCAAGGGAAGGTCTCTGGTCTGTCCGCCATTCCCACTGGCGGTTCGACTCGTCATTCCAGATGATCCGACTCCCTTTCGACTCATCTTCTTGATAGAGTTGTACTGGTATTCGAGACGAAGAGCGAGTTGAGGGGCAATGGCATCGACAAAGATCGGCGAGTCGGGTGTGCAGGCTGACAAGCCTGTCCGCAAGACCCGCTTCGTGGCCGCGCCGGACGCCGGTGCGGCACCGGGCGACGCCGACCCCACTGGGGACGGAAATGTCCCGGGTGCACTGATGAGCCGCCGGGCGGCCATCGGCGGGGTGTGCATGGGGGCAGCTGCGCTGCTCTGCTTCCTGGCCGGCGCAGGTCTCTCTGGTGGCGAGGCCACCGTCAGCCACGACAAGGCTCAGCAGATCGTCTCCCTTCGCGAGCAGATCCGCACCGCCGAGGTGCGCACCGACGCCCTCCCGGAGGCCAAGGACGCTGACCGCGCCCTGGTCACCGCACAGGGAGCTGCGGAACAGATCGCCCGGTTGCAGAACGAGTACCGCCACCTGACACCCTCGGTGGCGGACTCGGGCGGGACGCTGGACCAGGCTGCCGCCGAGCCGACGCGCCGGAACCTCACCCCGCACTTCGCCCCCGACGTCGGGCAGGCCACGCTCCAACCCTGGTACCTGCTGGCCTCCGACAAGGACGTCGCCGCGGGCAACGAGATTCCGATGAGCTTCGACTCCGGCTTCAAGTGGGTCGCCCAGCGCCCTTACTCGGTCGAGGTGGACGGCACGATCCGGGTCACCTGGTTGGCGGTGCAGACCCGCCCGGCGGCCAGGCAGGCCCCGGCGGTACTGGCCTGGGCCCGGGCTGACTACGACATGACCCGCAAGAGCTTCTCCGGGGTCCAGACCGGAACGACGACCACGGGCGAGGCCCTGCGGCAGGAGGTGAAGGCACCGTGATCGAGGACGTGAAGGACTGGGTGCGCGCGAGGGCCGGGAAGGTCCTGGCCTGCAGCACCGGAACGCTGCTGGCGCTGTCGCTGCTCTCTCTGGCCCTGGCACTGCTGGCCGACGGTTCGGCGGACGCCGACGCCAAGGCCGACCTGCTCATCGTCCAGCTCCAGGGCAAGCAGGAGGACGCGCAGGCGGCACTTGAGACCGAGCACGCCCGGTTGCTGGCTGCCCTGCCGGGGATGGATGCCGAGCGGGCCGACCGGGACCGGGCCGCAGCGCGCTCGGTGCTGCTGAGCCTGACGGATTCCTCGGCTGCCTCGCGGACCGTTAAGGAGACGCAGGCCGCCCTCGATGCCCGGTACGCGTTTCTCGGGACCTCGTCCCGGATCCTCACCGAGTTCATCCCGGAATGGATGGCAGCGACCGGTGCCGGAAAGGGCGCGGGGACGGCGTACCAGCTGGCCGACTTCGACGTCGACGTTGCCGCGGTGAAGGGCCTGGACTACTCCTACATCAGAGTGGCGCGCCTGGACCCGGTCTCCGTCGACGGCAAGTCCACGGCCAAAAGTGAGTACGTGGTCTTCACCTTCGCCACCGGACAGGACGGCACGGTCGCCTCGTTCGAAGCGTACCGGGCCTCGGGCCGGACGCGGGACCAGCTTGTCGCGCAGAGGCCGCCTGCCTCTGCTTCACCGGCCGAGACCGCCAGCCCTGGACCCAGCCACAGCGGCTGACCGGCGGGACACCCGCACAGACACGACACGACACGACAACAACGAAGGACGAGACGAATGACGATCCAGACTCTGGACAAGACCGGCAGCGCGACCGAGCACGAAGCCCGGGTGGAGGCTGCCACTGCAGTCCCCGTCGAGAAGGCCGCGGCCAAGCCGAAGCCCGGGTGTGGCCCTTCGAAGCTGGCCGGCGCGCTGCGCCGCCTGGCCCCCGGGAAGGGCTCCGGCGGATCGCCGGTGCTGATCTGGGCGGTGTTCTTCCGCTCGGTCGTGCTCATCGCCGACTACGTGCTGGCCTCAATGACTGCGATGGTCGTGATCCCGATGCTCGGCGCGTGGCTGCACCGGCAGTCGGGCACAGCAAGCGGCGACCTGACCATGGCCGGGACCGTCGCGATGTGGATCGCCCCGCTGCTGTTTGTGGTCCTGTTGCTGGCCGCCGCGGAGATCGCCGCGATGCGCGGGATGTGGCGCTGGTCCACCCGCCGGATCCGGGCTGTACGCGACGCCCGCACCCCGGCGCTGGCCCCGGCCACCTCCGCCCCCAGGACCACCCACCCGATCAAGAAGACCAACCGGAAGAGGAGCAACTGATGCGCACTGCTGGACTGATTATGAATGACGTGTGGGCCGACCGGGCCCTGCGGGAGCGTGGCGTGCAGGCGCACCGCTACGACGGCCTCGATGCCCAGATCGGGGTGCTGGTCGACTCTGTCGAGCTCAAGCACCGCGGCAAGGAGGAGAACTACCGGCCCTACCTGCACGTCGTGGGCGAGCTGCGCTCGATCACTCCCGCCGAGCCGCTTCCGTACGGGATCACCCAGGTGACCTACTCGCACGGCCAGGGCGAGAAGGTCGACGCCTTCTACGAGTTCGACGACGAGCAGCTGGTCGCACTGGCGGCCAAGGGCTACTTCAGCCCTTCGTTCACTGTGCCCGACCAGCTCACGGGGATCGAGTGGGAGCTGCCCGCCAGGGCGGATGCCCTCGTGCTCACCCCGTCCGGGGACCAGGCCGATGCCCCCGTGGTCTTCATGAACGTGCACCGCATCGCCGATCTCGAGATCGACCTGGCCTCCACCGAGTACGACCTGGCGGCCTACTTCGCTGATCGCTCCAAGGATGGTCATGGTCCGGTTGAGTCCGTCGTCGACCAGCGGGGCCTGCGGGCCCGCTCCGACGCGATCAACTCGCTGTTCAGCGAGGACGAGCTCGACTTGGTCGCGCAGGCGGAGAACCTCCAGCGGCCGGAGGCGCAGCGGCCGGCTGCCGAGGGCGTCACCGCGCAGTTGCTGGCGGTCGAGGCCGAGATCACCGCGGAGCGCGAGCAGTATCAGGCTGAGCTGGAGCGCACTGAGGGCAGGCCCGAGCACCTGTATCACCAGCGTGTGGCCCCGGCCCTGCACCTGGACGGACCGGAGGATGCTGCCGCCCCTGCGGACGCGGAGCCGGATGCCGGCGCGACCCACGATCTGGACTTTGGTCTGGATGAGGAGGCCACCGGGCAGGAGGTGCCCGCGCCGACGCTCGAGGAGCGCAAGCGCGAGGCCTCCCGCCGCGCCGCCGACCTCGACTTCGGCGAGGAAGACGGGCACGGTCTGGGCCACTGAGGTCGAGGCGGGCAGAGCAGTCAGGACGGGCCCCGGTCGCTGGAGGACAGCGGCCGGGGTTCTGTGCATTCACACGACGGAGGGATGAGGCGGGATGGGCCTGAAGCAGTCAGTGGTCATCGTCAACGAGTTCAGTGTGCCGCTGCCCGGCGGCAAGGGGTCCCGGGGCGGCACCCCCGGCGACTACGTCACCCGGTACATGGCGCGCGAGCAGGCGACTGAGTCGCTCGCGCCGATCCAGCGGCTGCGCACGGACGACTTCATCCTGCGCTACATGGCCCGCGAGAGCGCGGTCGAGCGCGCAGGGACGAGCAGGGTCGAGGCCAAGACGACAATGCGCCAGGCCCAGGGCGATGGCGGCGTGGCCTTCGGCTACGGCTCAGTGTCGCTCTCCGACGAGCAGCTGCGGGCTGCGTCCCGGGACATCCAGAAACACTTCGAGAGCGGCAAGACGGTGCTGAAGACCGTGCTCTCCTTCGATGAGGAATACCTGAAACGGCACCGCATCGTCGGCGAGGACTTTCACTGCGAAGGCCGCGGGGACTACCGCGGCCACATCGACCAGATGAAGCTGCGGATGGCGATCATGCACGGGCTGGAGCGGATGAGCTCGGGCACGAGCGGTTTCGACGACCTGCGCTACGTCGGCGTGATCCAGGTCGACACCGAGCACGTCCACTGCCACCTGGCGATGGTCGACGCCGGACACGGCCACCTGGCCAAGGACGGCACACAGCGGGGCAAGCTTCTGGACCGGCACAAGTCCCGGTTGCGGCGCGGCGTGGACGCCTGGCTGGACGAGAAGCAGGCCGTCGCGCACCTGTCCAGCGCCGTCGGTTACGAACGCAGGAACGTGACGACCTTCATCAAGCGCTGGGCACACGAGCGCATGCGCTCAGAGGCCCTCCCCCAGTTCCTGCTGGCCTGCCTGCCCGCCGACCGCTCGCTGTGGCGCGCCGGAACCAACGATCTGCGGATGCGCAAAGCCAACCGTCTGGTCTCCGAGCTGGTGGCCGAGCAGCTGGAGCGGCCGGGCTCTCCGCTGCCGGCGGCAATGGAGAGGGTCGTGGAGTACGCCAATCAGCGCCGCGAGGCCGAGGGCCTGCGCACCGACGCGTGGCAGCGCCTGGTCGACGCGGGCCGCAACCAGATCACCGAGCGGGCGGTCAACGGGGTCTACCAGATGCTGCGCGCCCTGCCCGAGGAGGAGCTGCGGGTGCGTACACCGATGCTTGAGGTGATGGGTATGGACTACGCCGAGATGGCCGCCCTGGCCGCAGAGCGCCAGCAGCAGCACGGCAGCTCGGAGGACGATGTCGTCTCCTTCGGCTTCCGGCTGCGCAGCTATGCCTCCCGCCTGCAGCATCACAAGTCCAAGGCCAGCGCCTACCGCGACCTGGCCCGGCAATGGGAGCGTGCCGAGAAGGCCGAAGTGGCCGTAGAGGACTCCCGGCCGCTCTACGACTTCTACCGCTACGAAGAGGACTGGCACCGGCGGGTGATGAGCAAGTACCAGCACTTCCTGCCGTTTGTCGGCGACGCCAGCCAGTGGTACGCCCAGCAGCAGGAGGTCGCCGCGTACGGCCAGCGCCTGCTCTCGCTGATGGCGCTGCGCCAGGACGCCTCGCTGCAGCGGATGAAGGACGCCGACCAGGCCGAGGAGATGGGCCGCGAGATCTACGGCCAGCCCGGCGGACGGCACCTGACCGCGGGCAAGGCCGGACGGGCGGTGCTGGACGCGCGCATCGAGACGATGAAGCAGGTCTACGACGAACGGCTCCAGGAGCTGCGCACCGACCTGGCCGACTCGGGGCTGGTGCTCGTCGCCGGTCCTGCTGACCAGCGCAGCGCCGTCGCCGGCGGGGATCCGGAGGTCTCCACCCAGCTGTCGATCGAGACCGGGACGGTGCACCCCTTCGACGAGGTCAAGGCACTGGACCTGCATCACCTGGGCTACGACTTCGTGGCCGATGTCGAGATCGGCGAGCGGGCCCGGCGGGAGTTCACCGCAGCCGCGGCCGAACGCCGCCGGCTGCTGCTGGCGGCCATGGAGTACCTCGACCAGTCAGGCCAGTCCGAGGCGATCGCCGACCTCCCTGTCGACGACATCGCCGCGATGACCCGGGTCTCGCGGGAACTGGTTCCGGTGGAGGACGGCTCCACGCGGCCGGTTCTGCGTTCGAGGATCGCGGCGCTGCGCGAAGAGCAGGAACAGGCGGCCCGGATGCGCCGTTCGAAGGCCTCCTCGCTCGACGCCGGCCTGGTGGTGCGTGTCCAGCAGCGGGTCGACGCCGCGGTGGCTGGTGCCGGGGTCCTCCCCGGCCCCGAGCAGGAGCCGGCAGGCCGGTCCGACGGCATCCAGAACGAGTAGGGACATGAGTCGAAAGATCATTCGAATGGTTGCGGAATGCTCTATAGGAGTATTAGTGTATAGAGCAGTTCGGCACTGCACTTCGGGGCTTTGCTCGGACGACGTGAATGATCAAGGCCGTTCTGCCGAGTGGCGGACGGAACGACGAAAGGACGAGATCATGGCACTTCTCAAGGGCAAGGGCGCAATGACCGGGGTCAACCTCATCGCCAAGGTCTATGACAACGGCGCGACCAAGGACGGCAAGTCGCACTACGCCGACATCCAGGTCGACGCCCGCGACTCGCGCGGACCGGAGCAGAGCAACCTGCACCTGAAGTCCGAGCGCGTGAAGGGCCCGGACGGCAAGGAGCGCTTCGCCAACACCGCCCCCTACTCGGTGGGCCAGCTGGAGGAGATCGTCAAGGCCGCGGGCCCGAATACGGAGCCGCTGCTCAACAAGGACGGCGAGAAGGTCGGCACCGTCTACGGCTTCAAGGGCAACGTGATGCCGGCCTCGCGCGGCACCGGTCTGGTGGTCAACACCAAGTCCGTGGAGGCCAGCGACTTCAAGGTCGACGCCAAGACCCTGGACAACCAGTTCGCCTCCATGAAGGCGGCCAAGGAGGCCCAGGCGGCTGCCAAGCAGAGCCAGGCCGGTCCGGAGCAGACCGCCCAGGCCGAACAGGTCGTCGAGGCCGAGGCCCCCGCGGTCGGCTGACACCGATCCACGGCTCAGCAGAACTCATTGAAAGGCCCCCGGAGAGACCTCTCCGGGGGCCTTTCGCATAGAGAGGAACGAATCATCATGGCAGATCTCAGTAAAGGTTCCCAGGGCCGACCGGAGCACGGCCAGCGCCCGACGTCGTACACGCCCGAGCAGCTGGTGGCGATCCGCGGGGCCACCCCCGATACCGGAGAGCAGCGGGGCCCGAGCTCGCAGGCGGGCCTCGGCTCGGTGCGGGGTCCCCGATACAGCGTGCCCTCCTCCCCCGCTCCCGGCCAGCCGGGCTCGAGGTTCAACCCCAACGTGGTCGAGCGGCGGCCGCGCCCGCAGGCTGAGCCGGCACCGGGGATGATCACTTCAGCGGATGCGCCGAAGCCGGAATCGTCCCGGCAGGAGCAGCCCCAGGCGAAGCAGGCCCAGGCGAAGCAGGCCCAGGCGAAGCAGGCCCAGGCGAAGCAGGCCCATGCCGGCGGCACGGTTCAGGGTCCAGTGAAGGTCCCGCTCACCCAGCGGGCCGCCGGGTCGAAGGTCGGACAGGCCGTGCAGTCCGCAGGCCTCCGCGAGGGAGCCAGGCGGCTCGGCACCGAGGCCATGCAGGATGCCGCGGCCCACGCCCAACGTGCCCAGCAGTCCGGTGCATCGACCAGGGGCGTCGCCGCCAGCGCCGTCAGGGGAGCTGCCGTGGGTGCAGCCCGCGGGCTGCACACGGAGCTGGACGGACATGGCGGACAGAAGGCCCCCCAGGGCTCCGCTGCCGGGGCGGACCTGGTCGGGCGGATGGGTTCGGTTGTCGGCCGTGGTGCTCAGGAGCAGCTGCCGGGCACCTCGCCGCAGGGACGGAAGCCGGTCAGCGAGAGGTACGACTATCAGTTCGAGGGCCAGGGCGGGCCCGAGGGCACCGAGCAGCAGCGCGGGGCCTGAGACAGGCACGGAGGAGGAGAAGGCTATGGCGACGAACGATCCCAGCCCACTGAGCGGAACGAGCCTGCTGGAGCTGGGCCTGGACGAGATCACGGCCCCGGACGAGGGCAAGGACATGTGGGCCGAGGCCGGGCGCGCACTGGTCGACCGCGTGGGTGCCTCGATGCGTCAGCAGCGGGAGGCGAACGAGCGGGCACGGCGCGACCGGGAGTCCAGCAGGCCGCTGAGCGAGCGGTACGACTACCAGTTCGAGCAGGATGGGGCTTCGCCCCAGGAGGACCGCCAGCAGGGGCTGTGACAGCACCCCTACGGAGTGAATGGCCAAGAGGCCCCCGGATATGAGTCCGGGGGTCTTTCACTGTCCTATCGCAGTCGAGCCGAATGGTGCCATGATAGACTTTCGACTGATCTATCAGATGAATTCAAGTCTTGGCGAGAGGTCTTCCACGGCATGTTCCATGAAGTGCACCTGAATGAGGGCTATCCGCTCCTGTCGAAGCTGTCGGACCCGCTGAAGAGGGCCGAGCGCGAGATCGTCGGCCGCGAGCACGAGAAGCTCCAGCTGCTGGCCTCGATGAGCAGGCCGGAGCTGTGCAACGCCCTGCTCCTGGCCGAGGCAGGTACGGGTAAGACCGCTCTCGTCCAGGCCACGATGGCCGCTGATGCCGAGCGGCTCTATCTCGAGGTCGATCCGTCCCGGATGATCTCCGAGGCCGGCGACTCGGACCGCATGGCCGCCATGCTCAAGGGCTTCTTCGACGAGGCCGAGCACTTCGTGGCGGACGAGAAGCAGGAGCTGGTCCTGTTCATCGACGAGTTCCACCAGATCATCCAGCTTTCCGACGCTGCGGTTGAGGCGATCAAGCCGGTGCTGGCGGCCTCCGGGGCACGCGGCATCCGAATCATCGCCGCGACGACCTATGACGAGTTCCACAGGCACATTGCGCCGAATCAGCCGCTGGTTGAACGGCTGCAGCGCATCAACCTGACGCCGCCGGACCAGGAGACGACGATCCGGATTCTGCAGGGCATGGCCGAGCACTACGACGTCGCCGACCAGTTCTACGACGATCACATCTACCGGCAGATCTATGAGTACACCGAGCGCTACATGCCGGCGAGCTCGCAGCCGCGCAAGTCGATCCTGGTGCTGGACAGCATGGTTGGCTGGCACCGCCTCACCAAGCGGGCGCTGGACCGCGATCTGCTCTCGGACGTGCTCCAGGAGTCCCTGGGCGTCAACGTTGCCTTCAAGGTCGACGGCGCGAAGATCAAGGAGCAGCTGGACTCGAAGGTGTTCAGCCAGGACCTGGCCACGCGTGCGGTCGCGCGGCGGCTGCAGCTGTCGGTCGCGGACCTGAACGACAAGGGCCGGCCGGAGGCCTCGCTGCTGTTCACGGGGTCGACCGGCGTGGGTAAGACCGAGCTTGCCAAGCAGCTGGCACGGCTGCTCTTCGGTGACGACCAGCGCCACCTGATCCGCTTCGACATGTCCGAGTACGCCCAGGACTCCTCGATGGACCTGTTCCGCTCCGAGCTGACGAAGCGGGTCTGGGACCTCTCGCACGCCGTACTGCTGTTCGACGAGGTCGAAAAGGCCTCGGCGATGGTCACCCGCCTGCTGCTGCAGGTGCTCGACGACGGCCGGCTCTCCGACGACAACAACCGCGAGGTCAGCTTCCTGAACACCTACATCGTCATGACGACGAACGCAGGCTCGGAGATTTACAAGACCATCGCGCAGTACGCGGCCGACGACACG
The DNA here is from genome assembly GCF_024608385.1 of Paenarthrobacter sp. UW852. Taxonomy (NCBI): domain Bacteria; kingdom Bacillati; phylum Actinomycetota; class Actinomycetes; order Micrococcales; family Micrococcaceae; genus Paenarthrobacter; species Paenarthrobacter sp. UW852. The sequence goes on along the minus strand of NZ_JAMSGY010000011.1, from coordinate 93,046 downwards.
GGCTCGGGCGAGCAGCTGCTGAAGTACGACAAGCTCATCCGCCGCTCGATCACCGAGACCTCGGCGGATAACCGCTTCCCGCCCGAGCTGTTGGGCCGTATCGACGCCATCGTCCCGTTCCAGCCGCTCTCTGAGGACACGCAGCGCAAGATCGTGCGCAACAAGCTGCGCCACATGGTGCAGGAGGTCCTCATCAAGCACAACGTGCGGGTGGACATCGACCAGAGGGTCCTGCAGTACCTCATTGACGACAAGGGCGACACCGACTCCAATGCCGGCGGTGCCCGTGGCGCGGTGGCGAAGATGACCGACGAGGTCACCACCGGAGTGGCGACGTTCATCAACGAGCATCCCTCTGAGCGGCGGATCCGGATCGACGTCGTCGGCGAGCTGGCGAGCGACCACAAGGACATGCTCACCTCCGATGCGTGCATCGAGGTGAGCGCCGTGCGCTGATCTGAGCCAGCGGCCATTGTGGGCCATTCGGCGTCGTGTCGAATTGTCTATCATTGCACCTATCGACTCATGAGCGATAGGATACTCATATACCAGGCGAACTGCGTTTCATCATCGAAGGGATCGACACCAATGGGCATTCTGGGCACGGCTGCGGGAAGCCGGAACAAGGATCGGAAGAAGAAGCCTGACGAGCTGCTGTCGTCCGTGGTCAGGGAGACGGCGATCCCCGCAGCAGTCGAACTGCTGCGGTCGAACGCGAAGTTCGTCTTCCCCAGCGGCACGGCGTGGGTCATGCTCGTGCTGGCCGCCGAGTCCATCGGCGGGCTGAGCAAGCGGCACGGCCGCGACGAGGCGAAGGGCTCGCTCATCGAGCTCATTGACTCCGACCAGATCAAGACCGTCGCCACGGCAGAGATGTTGGGCGAAGAGGTCTTCGGCATCATCCCCAACACGGAGACGCTTGCGCGCATGGAGGAGTACTCGCTCCTGGCTGGCGCGGAGTACTCCTGGGCCGTCGTCTGGCAGAAGCCCAGCGGCGAGCTGCTGGTGGACCTGGTCGCCGAGGCCACGTTCAAGCAGGCCCAGGAGGTCGCTTCCGGCACGCTGAGCCTCGAGGAGGCTGTCGGAGCGCAGGCCTGGCGCGAGCACAGCGGCGTCACCACCGACGAGCCCGGGACCCGTCCCGCGGCGGACGCGGACGCTGTTGCTGCCGTGGATACCGCCGACGAGGGTGACCCGATCTTCGACTCGATCTCCGGCGGGGACGAGGGTGCCGGTGACGAGCCGGTTTTCGACGCTGCGGGCGATGAGCCCGTGTTCGACGACGAAGCCGTCGACTTCGGAGACGAGGACGCGGCCCCGGTTGCGGTGGAGCCGGAGCCCGGCTTCGACGGCACGGCCGGCTTCGAGGAGTTCGACGAGGAGTCCGGTCCCGTGACCGCCGACGATACGGCGTACGCCCCGGCCGAGGAGGAAGCCGTCCTGCTGGAGAACCAGGAGCAGGTGCGCGAGGTCATCGCCCGCCGCTTCCTCTCCGAGGACCTGGACCTCGACGTGCGCCTGGACGAGTTCAATGCGACCTTCGCCATCGGCGCGCCGGTCGTGCAGATCGAGGTGCCGCAGGGTGCGACCGAATGGCTCGGCGACCAGGTCGCCCAGCTCAACCGGCAGGCGAACGCCGACCTTGCCCAGCTGCGGTGGGCGCACGAGGACGAACTGCGCACGCTGTACGTGAACCTCATGTCGGCCCACGTCGAGCAGGTCATCCGTGACGTGGCCACCGACCGCGAGGGCTCGCGCTACAAGGCACTCAAGGACGGCACCGAGGCGGCGCACCGCGAGCGGGAGTCCGAGAAGGAACAGCGGATCCGCACCCGCAAGGCCGAGATCGTCCAGGACTACGAGGCCCAGGCGAAGAAGCTCGCCGAGCAGGCCGCCCTCCAGGCGGAGATCCAGTACAAGGAGCGCAACCGCTCCCGCATGGAGCGCGAGCAGGCCGACGCCGTCGCCGAGATCGAGCGGGTGCTCGAGAACTCCTACTCGCACGACCGCCAGGAGATCCTGCGCGTGCGCCGCTCCGACGCCGCCCTGAAGATGCAGGTCGGCACTACGCGGATCTTCGAGGTCCTGGCCGAGAAGCAGAAGGCCTACCTCGAGGCCGAGGAGCAGCGTCTGGGGCAGTGGAAGGCCGAGATCCAGCGGATCGTCGACGACAACCGCAAGGCGGACATCGCCCAGGCCGAGGCTCTGGCAGAGCACCAGCGCACCACCGACGAGATCGGCGTCCTGCGCCGCGAGCAGGAGGCGCTGCTGGAGTCGATCCGCAACGAGCACGCCGACCGCATCCGCCGGATGGAGGACGAGCTCGACCGCAACCGCAAGGACGCGATCACCCAGATGCAGGCCCGCGAGACGGAATGGCAGCACAGCCTGTCCCTCGAGAAGGAGAAGACCGACTCGGCCACGCAGCGCAACACGGACCTGCTGCAGCAGATGGAGGTTGTCGAGGACTCGGTCAAGCGCCGTTACGAGGCGCGGCTGGAGGAAATGGCTGCGGACAAGGAGTCCTACGCCAGCGAGCTGGCAAGGGCTTCGGAGATCCAGAGCCGCTACAACAAGATGCTCATCGCCCTGATCGTCGCGCTGCCCGTGCTCGGCGGCCTCGCCGGCTTCATCGGCGGGGCGGCCATGGGCGGCTGACCCGACTCGGAGATCGACGGGGGTCTGACGGCGCATGGGGCTCGCACCCCGTGCGCCGTCGGCGTCTTCCGGATCACAACAGGCGCAGGACACACAGACACACGCGGAAACAGGCAGGGAGAATCATGGCAGGCAGCAAGCGCAGGGCGGCACGGCCCAAGGCCAGCGGCTGGGAGAAGATCTCGGCGGGTCGGCCGGAGGAGACGCTGACGAACCGGGACGTCTATGAAGACCAGCAGCTGGACCGCGGCGAGCGGCTGAGCAAGAAGTCGAACACGTCGGGCCTCGTGCTCGCCGGCGTCGCTGGCCTGCTGGTCGCGATCGTGGCGTGGGTGCTGTACTCGGTCATTGCTACGGCAGTGCTCACGCTCGGGGCGACGATGGGCGGTGGCCTGGGCGGAAACAGCAGCGGAAAGCCGGACTCGTACTACGTGGAGGACACTACGACAGGCCAGGGCGGGGCCCCGATGACGTGCTACCGCGCCGTCAACGAGAAGGGTAACCCCGAGATCGGCTCGAAGTGCTACCCGGATCTCAGGGACGTCCCGGTGCCAGCGTGGTGGACCCACGCAGGCAGCGCCGCCCAGGACGCCCCGAAGGCTGACCAGGGGGCCACGCCCACGGCGACGAACGTCGGCGGGCAGCTGGGGTCCGTCACCGGGTTCAAGCTCTTCCTGACGCTGGGATCGGGCGCGCTGGTCATGATCGTGATCTCCACCTGGACCGGACGCCAGGTCGCCAAGCACAACGCGACGGTCGACCACACGGACATCAACGACCACCGCAACGACCAGCACATCGCGCTGCCGGAGGAGGTCCAGCAGAACTACGACTGGTTCCCGGACGCCGGTGCGCACTCGGAGGTGCAGGTCAGCTCCATGATCAGTCACATGATGCTCAGCAAGAAGGGGCTGGGCACGGTCAAGGTCTCCCGGCGCGCAGATTCCGACGTGATTGACCAGGACGGCAACATCGTCTACTACAAGGGTGAGGTCATGGACGGCGACGACGGCGAGCCGCTGGTCGAGACCCTGCCGCTGATCGACGAGGAGTTCGGCGAGGCGCTCTTTGACGCCTCGGGCCTGCCCCGGGACAAGCGGCTGCGCCGGAAGTATGACGCAACGGTCATCCCGTACAACCCGCCCACCGAGGAGAGCCAGCGCAAGGCCAAAGAGGCGAAGGACCCTGGGAAGCTCCAGGGCGCGAACCGTGACAAGCTCGGGCCCTACCGTACGGTGTCGGACCTGATCACCGATGACTGGGAGTTCCCGGCGTACGAAGTCCAGCGCCCTGCCGGTGCCTACATCGTCGACACTGCTCCCGTGAACACGATGGTGCTGGCCATCACCAGGGCGGGCAAGGGTCAGACCTACATCGAGCCGATGATCGACATGTGGTCGCGGGAGAAGAAGCCCTCGAACATGGTCATCAACGACCCCAAGGGCGAGCTGCTCGTCAAGAATTACATCCCGCTGGTCACGCGCGGCTTCGAGCCGGTGCAGTTCAACCTGATCAACGCGATGAAGACCGACATCTACAACCCGCTGGGCATGGCCGCCGACGCCGCCCGCGAGGGCGACTCGACCAAGTGCGCGCTGTACATCGAGAACATCGGCGAGGTTTTCTTCCCGCTGGACGGCGGTGAGGACCCGGTCTGGCCGAACGCGGCGAACAACGCCTTCAAACGGGCCGCCTACGGTCTCATCGACTACTACCTCGAGGAGGAGCGTGAGCTGCGCGAGTACGCAGCAGCCACCGGCATGGACCCGGGCACGCTGGAGCAGCGGCTGGACGACATGTGGGGAAAGGTCACGCTGTACAACTGCTACCAGCTCTTCGTGCAGCTGACCTCGAAGAAGTGGAAGAACCCCGCTGCCGAGCTGGAGAAGCGCATCAAGAACGGCGAGTTCGAAGAGGACGAGGACGCCCTGGCCGAGGAGCAGGCCAAGGTCGCCGAGAAGGACTTCCTATGGGAGGGCAAGGCCGAGCAGGACCTGCTCACGCTCTACTTCAACGCCACCCAGGCCCTGCCGCGCAACTCGATGCGCACGCTCGTCGGCAACGCCCACAACGCCTTGGTCGCCATGGCCGGTGCGGAGAAGATGATGTCCTCGGTCTACGGCATCGCGATCACGGGCATGAGCTTCTTCACCGACCCGACGATCTCGACCCTGACCTCGGGCAAGCCGAGCCAGAACACTGACCTGGCGGGCCTGTCCTTCCCGCGGCGGCTGGGCGTGCGGTTCTCGCCGAACTTCATGAAGCGCGACCACCTGCTCGGGCAGATGGCGAGCTGGTCGGCGTACGCGGACCCGATGTTCACCCAGAACCTTGGCAAGGACTTCGAGCACTCGGAGATCGTCGGCCGCGTGGGCTGGGCGCGCTATAACTTCAAGGGAATCTTCCCCGGCGACGAGGCCTGGCTGAAGCTGGAGCTGAAGAACCCGCAGAGCGGCATGCTCGTGCGCACTTTCTACTTCCACTTCCGCAAGAGCTACCAGCTCTCCCTCAACGGCCGGCACTTCGTGGTCGAGCCGGTCACCGGCAAGAAGATCGTGAAGAACGGCGTGCTGCGCGAGCTGCGACCAGTGCGGGAGGGTGGCACCCGCGACGGGAAGATACTCTCGTTCCAGCCCGGCGACACGACCTTTCCGAGCCGCAAGCTGGACTTCTCCGGCGGAGGGCACCCTGAGGAGGTCGAGGTCCGGGCGCGCGCGATCACGCAGACGATGGCGCGGTACTCGGAGTCGCCCAAGGCGGTCTTTCTCGTCACTCCCCCGCACCTGATGAAGTACGCCAAGCTGATCCTGATCCTGGTCAAGCAGCTGGTGGACGTCTCGTTTGACCAGTCGTACATGACCAAGTCGAACCAGAAGCCGCTCTACCGCACCCGGTTCATGCTCGACGAGCTCGGCAACCTGCAGTCCGACGGTAATGGCATCGCCGGCTTCGAGACCATGCTCTCCATCGGCCTCGGCCAGGAGCAGCAGTTCACGCTTATCCTGCAGACGCTGCAGCAGCTGCGCGACGTCTACGGCGAGTCGGTCGACAAGATTGTGCAGGGAAACACGAGCAACATCGTCTTCCTCAAGTCGACCGACGACTCGATGATTGAGACGCTGGAGAAGATGAGCGGCAAGACTCACCGTACCCACGCCAGCTCGAAGCAGATCACGCAGAACCTGGACAAGGTGGTCGGCGGGAAGACGGACGGAGCGATTTCGCGCACCTGGTCGACGGAGGAGGAGCCGCTGATCAAGTACAACGATTTTGCCTTCCTCTCGCCTCGCAACTCGATCGTGCTGCGCGCCGGCGACGCGCCGGTCTGGAACCGCAACGAGACGATCCTGCCGATGTCATTCAAGCTGCTCGGCAACACGATCACCCACCCTGGGCACGAGTACTCGCTGCAGACGATCCCCACGCTCAGCTCCGCGATGGAGTTCGACGTGCGCATGAACCAGCCGGACTTCGTCAAGATGCTCGACAAGCGCATGGCCCAGGCGGTCAGGGCGGCCGACGCCAAGACGCTCTACCAGGAGACGTACGACTACAAGGACATCGACATCGAGCGCCTCGACCCGGACGTCTACTCGGACGAGGTCATGGAGGTCATCACGCGGATGGTTTTCACCGACGAGAGTGGCGATCCCAACGCCCCGGTGGTCGTGGACCCGGACGACTACGAGGCCATGATGCTGGGCAACGACGAGGAGTTCCTGGAGGACGTGGAGGTGGCCGCGACCGTGGCTGCCCACCAGGCGACGCAGAAGGACCACAAGCGCCTGGTCTACGCCGAGGGCACGGTCAGCAAGGAGATGCTGACCAATCTCGACGGCTCGGCGAAGGTCAAGGCCCTGGACCTTGAGATTGGTGAGGCGTACAAGACCGCGCTGGTGGAGATGCAGCGGGACCGCGAGCACTTCTCAGTCGGCGGGGACGGCGAGCTGCGCAGCGCCGACGGGTCAAAGACCTACATCAGCCAGGTCCGTTCCGATGCCTACACCGACGCCGCCCGCAGGATCAACGGCCAGATCAGCGACGAGGGCTCGCGCGTGTTCGCCGAGCAGGACGTGACCGAGGAGGATCTGCGGTCGCTGGCCACGGTCAAGGTGCACGCCGCCTTTTACACGTACCTGGCCTCGCTGCCCAGCTGGGAGGTCCTGGCCGACGGGGCTTTCGACCGGGCCATGGCCGTAGAGATGAAGTCCCGGGGGTAGTGCCGGCGGGTCTATTCGCTCCGTGCCGGGACAGTCGATGCAATTCGACTGTCCCGGCATTCGTCTTTTGGCTCGTTTCTGACTCGTCTATCGCCTCCATTCGAATCATCAGGGTATGATCTATACATAGTTATGTCCCCGAGCGTCCACAGGAGGCTGAGTAGCAATGAAGAAGGCACACGGACTGAGGCGGTACTTCTACGAGTACGTCCTCTACAAGGCAGTCGAGCAGGCCCGGGAGCAGAGCGGGGAGATCATTCCGATCTCCCAGGCGAAGGCCATCCGTGCACGGGTCGACCAGATCCTCAGCCAGCGCGGAACCGCCCTGGCTGATCCCGGACTCGGCGTCACCGCGTGTCTGACTGCGATCGACACGGCCTTCTCCGAGCGCGTCCCGGACTACGAGGCGCAGTTCGGCGACCACTCCCCCGCCAACGAGCGCTACCAGACGCTGCAGCGCGAGTTCACCCGTGCCACGGGCGTCGGAGCGGAGATCGACCCGCGTTCGGCGCGACTGCCGATCAGCCCTTACGACCCGGCCTGGTCCGAGCGCGCGACGGTGAAGCGCGCAGGTACCGAGCTGCTGTACATTCCCGACGAGACGATCGTGAAGAACGCCGGCGGCGAGGTGGAGTCCTTGTCTGAGCCGCGCCGCGGGAACATGACGCTCTGGCGGCTCGACGAGGACGGTAAGCCGTACGAGGCCGGCCGTGCCATGACCAACGACGACGCCGCAGGCCTCACGGCGCTCATGGACAAGATGAGCCGCCAGGAGTACGACCAGGTCCGCGAGTGGGTCATCGACGGCGGACGCGACCCGCAGACCGGCCGCGTTGACCGCAACCGTTTCATGTCCCAGCGGGCGGTGGCGCGCTCGGCGGCGCTGCTCGAGGAGCTGAAGTCCCAGGGCGTGGCCTACGAGGTCCTGCGCGACCGTGAGCCCGGGCAGATCAAGGCCCGGATCTCCGGGACCGGCATGGAGATCCGTCTCACTGACACGCGCCAGGAGGAGTACGCCGGGGCGCGCATCTACGACAACGGAACGGTGCTGCGCTACAGCACCAATCACCGGGTGCCCGGCGGCATGGCCGTGCCCGCCCCGACTTCCGAGGACGCCGTGCGGCTGTTGCGTTTTGCCCAAGGCCTGCCCATCGAACGCGAGGATCTTCCCGGCACGGTGGTCGGCGTCGTCGGCTCCAGCCACCCCGAGCATGGCCGCGGCCGCTCCCTCATCGACGTGCCGGACAGCTATCACGTCGACCGCGAGAGCATGTTCGTCGTCGCGGACTATGTCGTCCCCGGTGAGAGCGCCCCGCGCCCCGGGTCCAAGGTCATGCTGCGCCGGGATGCCAAGAACCGCTCCCTGCCGACCTTCTTCGTGGATGCAGAGCCGGCCGAGGCCTACGGTCGCGAGGCCGTGGACACCGCGCGGGAGAACCTGCGCGCCGCCCTGGGCGTCGAGGAGCTGATCCTGCGCGCGGAGTCTGAGCTGCAGCGCACCGAGGGCGCGCTCGACGAGATCGAGCCCCAGGAGTATGCCTCTGACCCCGAGGTCGCGGCGATCCAGCGCTCTTACTGGGACGTGCTCACCGGAGCGCGCAGCGAGCTGCTGCGTCCGGGCGCGACCGAGGAGATGTACCAGGAGCGCCTGGAGGAGATCGGCGAGCTGCAGGCCGGTGAGCTTCCGGACCTGGGCAACCTCGTCTATGGTGGCACGGCCGCCGACAAGGTCCGTGCGCACGCTGATGACGTTCCGTTCGAGCTGGTCGGCACCTGGGATGCCGAGCCGCACCTGATCGACGGTGAGTGGCTCGACCAGCGCTTCGACCCCGCCCGCGTCGCCAAGTACATGACCAGCCCGACCGGCCAGTGGTCTAACCTGGACAACCTTGCCTCGGCGCTGCGCCGCTGCGGGGTGCCTCCCACCGAGCTCATGGGTACCAGCTTCCAGACGACCCGCTTCAAGGACCGGATCGTCTCCTTCCATGCGGCCACCGCCGCCCCCATCGCCGAGCATCCCTCGGAGTTCATGCGCCGGATCGGTCAGACCGTCCGGGAGAGCATCGAGCGCAACGCCGCGACGCCGGGTGAGATCCTGGTCGACGCGCAGGGCGTCATCAGCTGGACCGCCGAAAAGCTGCGTCGTGACGGCAAGGCCACGCCGGTCTCCGGTGAGATCGGCCAGGTCTTCGATGTCGGCAGCCATGGGGAGATTGTCACGCGCTTCGCCAGTGGCGAGAACGCGCTGATCGTCCCCGGCTACGAGGCGCGGATCAAGGCCCAGACCCCGGGCGAGGCCCCCAAGTCGGTCGAGGAGCGCACGGTGCTGCGCGGCTACGAACAGCTGATGCACGAGCGCATCCAGTACCAGCTTGCCGGTGACCTCGTCTCCGGCCGCAGCCGGACCGGCGAGCCGGCCTCGCTGAACGCGGTGTACTCGCAGCTCTACGGCACCAAGCACCCGGTTGACTTCCTCGAACGGGCCACGACGTATGAGGTCGACCCTGCCACCGGCAAGGCCACCGCACGGCTGGACGAGTGGACGGCCTCGATCCTCGAGACCGAGGCCAAGCGCGTGCGCTACTCCAACGAGATCAAGCAGGGCTCGACGATCTACGCTGAGTACCGCGCCGAACGCGATCGCACCGACCCGGCCGACGACAACGTCTTCGACGCCTGGCGGCTCACCGGTGGACGGAACATGACGGTGCTCACGGGAACCGACCGTAACCATGTGACGGCTCCCGGCGGCTTCTTCGATCCGGTGATGACCGGCGGCGCGACCAACCAGGGCATCGTGCGCTACCTCACCGAGGACGCCGCCGTGCGCCCCGACGGCACGATTGAGCCGGGTGACCCGGAGACCGTGACCGGCTCCCGCGCCCCGCTGATGAGCCGGCCGGAGCTGGAGACGCTGCGCTATGACCCGTTCGACCGCCAGCAGATGACGGCCTCGACGATCATGCAGTCTTCCGAGGTGACGAAGCCGACCGGCACCGCTCTGATGACCTTCGGCGGCTGGACGGCCGACGACCCGATCGTGGTGTCGACGGAGTTCTCCGAGCGGCATCGCATCCGCGGGGCCGGTGGCCAGCTGCGCGACCTCGTCGTGGGCGACAAGATCAGCGATCTGCACGGCAACAAGGGTGTCGTCTCTCTGGTGGTCGACCGCCACATGGACCCGGACGAGGCGCGTGTCCAGGGCCTGGAGCAGGAGGTGGCCTGGTTCAGGGAGAACCCGGGCATCGACGTGGTGATGAGCCCGTTCTCGCTGATCTCCCGCCGCAACGCCGGATCGGCGCGCGAGCTGATGGGTGGTGCCGTGGGCGACATCCGCCGCCCGGCCGTCCAGGGCCCCGATGCCGGGCCGGTCGACGGAGGGTTGGGCGAGATGCGGTTCGTGGTCACCCACATGGCTGTCGACGAGAAGACCAAGATCTACGACGACGAACAGGTGCGCGCCGGCAAGGGGCGCAAGGCCTCCTCGCAGCTGGCCTGGGCGCTGCAGTCCCAGGACTGCCCGGCGATCATGCGCGAGTTCTACGGCCACAACTCCGGTGCCGAGTCGAACCTGCGCGAGTATCTGCTGGTGGCGGGACTGGACATGGAGGCCGACGGCACCCTGCGTGTCGTGGGCCAGGCCGAGAGTGTCGACGAGCGGCCCGAGCGCCGTCTGATCCCGATGCCGGAGCTGATGCGCACGCAGCCGCGCAGCGAAGGCGCGACGCCGGGGCTGAACACCACGGCCATGCGCAAGTCCTTCGGCGACCTGATCGGCGATCGTGGCGGCGACATGGAAATCCCCTTTCCGCTGACCTACCCGACGAGTCAGCTGACCGAGACGGTCAGCGCGACTTCGTGGAAGCTGCCGGTGCTCTCTTCGCACCTGCGCAGCGGCCAGGAGTTCGACGACGGCACGTCCGTCACGCACGACTACACGCGCAGCTATCAGGACGTCTTCGTCGAAGCCTGCCGCTACCGGTACATGGCCGAGCAGCTGGACGACCACGGCCTGTCGCCGGACAAGCGCGCCGAGGTGCGCCGGGGCATGAGCGAGTCTGTCTCGCGGGCCCAGCGTGCCTTCGAGGCGATCACCACGGACGTGCAGAACCGCGTGCTGACCGGCAAGAACAACATCTTCAAGACCGGGCTGATGAGCTCGCGCTTGTCGGACTCGGCCACGATGGTCTGGACCGCCGACCCTCGGCTGGACATCGATCAGATCGCTCTGAGCTCGGTCAAGGCCGAGCAGCTGGGCCTGGCCGAAGGCGATCACGCGCTGGTCTGGCGCGACCCGGTCCTGCGCGACGCCGGCGTGCGCTACATGCGCGTGGCGATCGACGACCGGCTCACCGGCGCGGCGATCAACCCGGTGATGGACCAGTGCTTCGACGGCGACTTCGACGGTGACGCGGTCGCCGTCGTGAGGCTGCACAGCGAGGCCGCCAAGGCCGAGGCGATGGCCAGGCTCTCGGTCGGAGCGAACCTCCTGGACACCGGCGTGGTGAAGGCCGACGGCTCGCACCCGCTGGCCATGCAGGTCTCGCTGGACACCCAGGTGGCGCTGTCCAAGAGCCCGGAGCTGGCGGAGAGCCTTGAGAGTGCCGTCAAGGAGGCGAACCGCCTGCGGTTCGTCAGCGATCCGCACGAGGTTGCCGCCGGCCACGAGGTCCTCGTCGAGGAGCTCAGCGATCTCTATCGCTCGGCACAGCGCGGCGAGTTCGGCTCGGCGCTGACCTTCAGCAGCCGCGAAGCGCACTTGCAGAGCGTGCGCGAAGTCTGCGTCGAGACCGGGGCTAAGGGCAGCGAGAAGAAGCTCGGGGACTACGCCCGCAACCTCGGCGACGAGCAGGGCACGCCGGGCATCACGCAGGAGGACCAGGAGGCCTCGATGTTCGCCACGGCGATCAAGGCCCACGGCACGGGACTGGGTGGCTCGTTCTCCCAGCGTGCGGTGCGCGCCCTGCGTGGCGCTGACCTGAAGGCGGTGCTTGAGGTGACCTATCCGGTGACCCAGTCGATCCTGCAGGCCAAGCACGACGCTGCGGAGGCACGGCACAAGTACGAGATGCTGCAGGGTCCCGGGCGCGATCTGTGGCGCGGCCGCAAGCTCGAGCACACCGGCCCCGGCCAGTGGCGTCCCGAGTTCGCCGACGGCGAGGCTGTCCAGGCCACGGCCGAGGAGTGGGAGGCCCAGTTCGTTGAGTTCTACGAGGCCAAGGACGGGTTCAACGTTTCGGTCAACCCGGACTGCGTCGCCCGAGTCGCCCGCGCGCTGGAGGACCCGAAGACGGGCCTGGTGCGCAACCTCGAGGAGGACCCGTCCCTGGCGGGCACGGTGATGGACCGTATGGCCTACGGCGGCGACTTCGAGGCGCTGGTGCAGGCTGCGAAGAATCGCGAGAGCGTCTTCGACGGCGAGAAGAACGAGCAGTTCGCCTCAGCGGGCACCCGCCGTGCCCGGGCCGCGGCGGCGCGCGAGCTCGACGCGTTCGCGGCGCACGGCCTCGACGGGCTGGACGGCCTGGACTCCGCGGAGGCCGCGGTGGATGCCTCGGTCCTCAAGCGTGACGTGCTCGCGCAGACCGGGGACGGGGCCGCCAGGGCGCGCGGTGCCAGCCGGCGCTCGGCACACGCCGTCGGCGTGGGCTGCCGTCGCCCGGCCTGGACGCCGAGCTACGAGACCGGGCAGCAGCAGAGTGACGACGACTATGGACTGGGAGGCTGACATGACACAGGACACGGAGCAGGAAATGGGTCCGGGCGGCAGGGGTCGGGGGCGCAAGGCACTGCCTGTCGACCCGTTGGGCGACGTCCATGCCGTGTACGGGATGGACGGCGGGGAGGAGGACATCATCGACGCGGAGATTGTCGACGAGCCGGAGACGCAGGCCGGACACGACACCTCACGCGGGCAGCGCGAGTGGCTGCGCGACCGTGCCCGCGGCTTCTTCGGGGCCACGACGCGGGAGTGGACCGAGGAGCGGGAGCGCCAGCGTGCACGCGACCAGGAGCGCGCTGCGGCCGACGATGACGGCCTCGACGACCGGGAGCGGCTGCTGAAGCTCCGGGCGGAGACGCGGCTGGCGGGCGAGGCGTACATGCAGACGCTGCGCGATTCGAAGCTGCTCGTGCCCGGCTTCAACGACGGGGAGCGCACGAAGGAGTTCGACGCGATGCACGCGGTCTACATGCAGATGATGATGCAGGGCTGCCTGCGTCCGCTCACCCGCGGCGTGAACCCGAACTCGGTCATCCAGGCCGCCGGCATGATGATGGCAATGCGGATGCTCGCTCCTGACTTCAGGAAGGAGATGGACTCCTACCTGCAGCCGTTCAAGGACAAGGTCCAGGACCGGATCGACGCGAAGACCCGGCACATCGGCGAGAGGGCCGAGCGCCAGGCGGCCCTGGTCGGAGATCTGTTCGGGGGCGCGCCGGAGGCGCAGGAGGCCGCCGGCGACGACGGCGGGAAGCAGTCCGGGAAGTTGGGCGGGCGGTGGGGCACCAGCAGGGACGACTTCCTTTCCCGGCGCTGGCGTACCCGCCTGGAGGACCTGGAGCGCCGCGAGCGGGGCAACCGAGAGTTGTTTACTCCCGAGTCGGCGGCCATGACCGAGGTCGCACTCATGGAGAACGCCTTCTGGAAGATGCGTGACCCCGAGCAGGACGCGAAGCAGATCAACGCCAGCTACAAGGCCCTGCGCAAGCGCCTGCGCCAGCAGATGGGGGACGACGGGCTCGACCGTGCCGAGGTGGTCAAGCGCGCCCGGACGATCATCGGCGAGCGGATGGAGTCCGAGCCGGAGCTGCGCCTGATGTTCAACGGCGTCGCGCACGGCCGCATCGTCAAGGCCCCGCCGCACGAGGCCCGCCTCGCGGGCACCGACAGGGTACGCGAGGTCTGGACCGGGGAGTTCGACGACCACCTGGGCCGGCGGATCCCCGACGAGGGCATGTTCACGCTGCGCCTGCCGATGGAGCCGGACGAGCACCAGGTGCAGCTGGCGGAAACCATGAAGGCGGCGATGCTGGACGGCGTCCAGCGTGGCGACGGACAGACCCTCGGCGGCAGTGTCATGGGCTACATGATCGGTTTCGCGGCCAAGAAGCAGGGCCTGGACACCCGCGGGCTGCCCGAGGACCTCCAGCAGCGCCTCGACCAGTCCGAGAGCATGCTCGCAAGCATGGAGATCGATGGTCTCTCGGACGAGGAGCAGCAGCGTGTCTACTCGAACGCCTACGTGGACGCCATCGAGGAGCTGAACAAGCAGGACCCGGATTTTGAGCACGAGCTCAAGCTGGCCCTCGGCGAGGACTGGCAGGACACGATGCGGGCCGCGGTCGACGATCCCGCTACTTTCCTGGCGGCGCAGCGCACGCGGCCCCAGCCCTTCCGACAGGGGCCCGGCCCCTCGGCCCGGCCGGGGCCGGAGGGCCAGTGGAGCCGCGACCGCGGAGCCGAGGACTACCAGCCGGCATAGTCCGGAAACGAACGAGAAGGAGACAGGACTATGAGCGACGACCAGCAGGTAGAGCAGCAGGAGCGGTACGGTTCCCGGCTCGCCCAGATGTTCGGGTACGTCACGCCCGAGGACCGCGGTCGCTGGGAGCAGCAGCGTGCGCAGAACAAGAAGAACGTCAACGCAACCAAGCAGGGTGCGAAGTCCTCCGTGAGCTCGATGATGGAGTTCGGCGACAAGAACATCAACGCCAAGCTCAACGCGGCCCACCGGATCGCCGACCAGCAGCGGTTCGACGAGTCCCACGACAAGATCGTCAGCACACGGCGCGATCCGAAGACTCGGTCGATTATTGAGTCAGTTGACTACGAGTACAAGGACGACCGCCAGTCCATTGATCCGGATTTCGAGCTTTAGTTGAATGAATACCGACAGGTCTGTGGATCGCTTTTCGACAGGCCTGTCGGATAAACTGGTTTTCAAGCAGGAAGCGGACGACGAGGGATGATAGGACAAAGGTGTGGGCATGAAGACGACGGTTCATCCGCGGATCAGCAAGCGTGGATTCATCTCGAAGGTGGCCGGCCGCAGCGGACAGCCGATAAGGGTGGTGAGTGAGGTGTACGAGTCGCTCATCGCGGAGCTCACCGACGCCATGCGCCGTGGAGACACCGTCGTGCTCACCGGCTTTGGCCGCTTCGCCCGGCAGACGCACAAAGGCCACAAGGTCCGGTTCGGCAAGAAGGACGTGGATGACTACTCGGTGCTGAAGTTCTCAGCGTCACGCAGCATCAATCGACGGCTCGATCCGGACACTGACCTGGGCGGCCAGGAGACCTTGAGGCTGATCGATGAATTTGACGAGGCTGAGGAGGTCCTTGCCCGGGTGGCGGGATAGACGACGGGCAGCTGCTGACAGAAAAAAGAAGAACCCCGGCGATGCGGAAGCATCACCGGGGTTCTTCTGTCCGTAAGGGGCTGCAGGTGCCAAGACCGGTCCCTGTGCACGGCGCATCGTCAGGGGTCGCTTATGATCGCTCGGTGATCTCGTCTGAATTCCTCACCTGTACCTCCCATGTGCCATTGCTCCAGTCAGTGGTGCAATGCGATCCATTTAGCGTGATTGTGAGGTCGCCGGAACAGGACTGGGACCCGAGCACTTTGTTGTCCGCCCTCAGCCAGGCGTCGGCCGTTCTGGTCGCCATCATTGGTGGTTTCCTGGTCAGCCGGCTTGTCGCGATCTCCAGCGAACGCGAGGGTATCAGGAGGTTGGTGGAAGCAGCAACCGGCCGTATTCAGCACATTGAGTCGGACCTGGACCAGGCCCATCAGACGCGATTGAACAGGGCAAAGAGCTATCTCTACGAAGAAGCAGTGGAGAAAATACTCGAAGATCCGGCTTTGGATCTCGACTCCTTGATCCAAGGCCGCTTGCTAGGGGGAACGGCAGTGGATGAGCTCAAACCGTATGCGCTTTCGCTTCGGCAACGCGTGCAGGACGCGGTGAAGGCTATCAACGGGAAGCTCAGGAAGGGTGACACCAAGGCGTTGGAGCTTGAAGCTCTTGTCGAGCGGGGTCTGGTGATTGCTGACGCCGATCAGGATATTTACGAACAGGCCTTCAAGCATCGGCGACGCAGCCTTCCCTCTCCGGCGGGTCTGGCGATGTTTGGACCGAGCAGCTATGCGGATTTATCTTCGGTACTTCGACCGGGGATCATTTCAGATGCGGCACACGCGGCAAGCCTGCGACGGCAGGACGAGGAAATCAAGGCTGAGGCAGATCTGCGGACGCAACTCCGGGCGGCTGTGGCCGAGCGGGACCGCTTGGATGAAGAGCTGGCCCGCGTCGGCAAGCCTGTGGGTGTGGCTGCGGCCATGTGGATGCTGGGCCTCCTCTCGCTGGGAATCCTCGTACCGTTGATCATGATGGCCTTTGAGCCCAAGGGCCTGGACGTCGTGTCCAAGATTCTGCTGCTTGGCAGCTTTGTCATCGGACTGGTGGCGATTCTTTGGTATGTCGGTTGGTTCTGGCTAAAGATCGGCAAAGACAATACACAAGCCACGCCAGGAAGGTCCTCGGAAGCCCCGCCCCGGTAAAGGCCAGTAGTCACGCAATCTTGATGGCCGCCTTTTGCCGACGTTTTGCCGTTGCATTGCGAACCTCGGCGGCAATGCTCCAGGCAGCCGTTTCCGCAGTTCCGTTGGCCGGATGAACGAGAACACCGTGTGGGCCCGTGAGGCTTTCACCTGTACGGGTGCTGGCGTGCACGCAGTACCTGCGCTGGTTGTGCACGGTGTAGGTGACTTCCAACTCCAGTTCGACATCCCAGATGTGCTGCTGGTCCCGCAGAGCTTTCCTTGTCGCCGCCAGGAACGTCAGGGCCGCGGCATCTTCAATCTGCTGTGAGGTGGGTTCCTTGTAGCGCCGGCCACCGGCAGTCCCGGCAGACCCAGCGGGGTTTGTAACAGCTTCAGTGGACATGACGACTCCTGTTTCGAATGTGGTTGGTTTCCCTGATCGAAGAAGGACCCGGTCACAGCTTTGCTGTGACGCTTCCCGGTGCTTGGTGCTGTATCCCGCCGGGAGGAAGCCTTGTTTCCACCCCTGCTTCGCTGGGCTTACGCTGTGCCCACGATGTTCGAAGGTTTGCCGGCCGCCCTGCATCCTCCTGTTGCCCTTGCTTTGGCCAAGGCCGTGGAGTCGATACCACGCGGTGACGCACTGTCCGGCGGCTCAGTCTTTGAGATGAAGTTCGACGGTTTCCGGGCAGTGTGCCTGGTCGGTTCGGATGGGGCGTGGCTCTACAGCAGACAGGGCAAGGATCTGAGCAGGTACTTTCCGGACGTGTTGGCTTCCGTGCGTGAGCAGATCCCTCCGGGCTGTGTTGTCGATGGCGAAGTTGTGGTGTGGTCCGAAGGGCGGCTGGATTTCGATGCGCTGCAGATGCGCCTGGTGAGCTCAAAGGCGGCTCTGGCGGAGCTCGTGATGAAAAGCCCTGCCTCGCTGATCGCCTTCGACGTCCTGGCAGTGGCGGGGCAGGATACCCGCGGGCTTCAATTCCGGGACCGCCGGGCTCTGCTCGAGGAGCTGGCGCGCGGGTGGGTTCCGCCACTGCATCTGTCACCGGTGACCCGCGACCGGGCCCTGGCGGCCACGTGGTTCAGTGACATGACCGCCACGGGCGTGGAAGGAATTGTGATCAAGGGTGAAGGGCAGACGTACGAGCCCCGGCGAATTTGGCTGAAGGTCAAGAGCAGAAGCGCCCTTGATGTGATTCTTGCGGCGGTCATAGGTCCCATGGCGCACCCGCGGGCAGCGGTGGTGGGTTTGCCGGTACACGGACGGCTGCGGATTGTCGGCCGGTCCACGTCCTTGACGGCTCGTGCGGGAAGGGATCTGGCCACATATCTTCGTCCTCCCCGGGGAAGGCATCCATGGCCGGAGGAAATCAGCGAACGGGTGCTGGACCGCTTCACCAAGGAGGGCGGCACCCCTCGCTTGACTTTGGTGGAGCCGTTGGTGGTTGAAGTCTCGGCCGACATAGCCTGGTCGGGTCAGGCATTCCGGCTTTCAGTCCGCCTCATGCGGGTCAGGCCTGAGTTGTCGCCGACGGAAGTATCCCTCCCGGAAGGCTTCCAGCGTGCCTGGCGATAAAGAATGTAGCCATGTGAAGAATGGAGTCATGCGACGAGAAGATGAACCTGAAGAGTTCGAGATTGCCGACTCGTATTTTCAGGAGCTGAGGACCTGGCTGGGCTTCCGGGATTCCCACGAGGCGTGGATCCCGGAAGCCGGAAGCCGTCTGGCGCAGGACGATGGGCTCATCAAACCCCACCAGGCGTCGCACAACATCGCCAATGCGGTAGTCAGCGCGATCGATCATTTGCACGCGCTGGACAGCATCATGCTTGGTGCCGGAGCATCACATACTCTCGCCCCGTTCTCGCTGGTCAGGGCAGCCATTGAGTGCGCCGCACAGGCCGCCTGGATTTCAGCGCCAGAAGAACAGGCGACCAGGATAGTTCGTTCGCTGTCTCTGTCGCTGAAGGTAGCCAAAAACCGCGAGACTGCGTACAGCGAACTGGCACGTCGCCATCCGAATCTTCAGGGAACGCTTCCGGACTTCGACAGCGACAAGGCGCAACTGCAGGCTATTCTCGATGCCTCCGGGGCCGCTGGAAAGTTGATTCTCCCCAGCAGCACGCACATACTCACGCAGGTCCGCGACCTGGTGCCCAGGACGTCCGCCTTGTCCGTATGGCAGCTGTGCTCGGGTTTTGCCCACGGCAGGCGCTGGGCCGCGGATGCCGTGCTGAAGCCGGCTCAGTCAACTTCTCTGCCGGATGATGTCATCGCCAAGGAAAACCGGCCGACCATGAGGCTGCTTGTCTGGGCCCTTACCCCGGCTATGGATTTGATCCGGTACAGCCTCGAGCGGCATTCCGAGCTGTCGCGGGCCTAAGCAGCCAATTTGTACTCGCTGAAGCAAGAATCGGCGGCCGGAGCGGGTTCTGCAAAAGATGCCGCGCGACTCAGTTATCCGCGATGGCGAAGATCACGACAATGATGATGATCGGGATGAGCAGCACGCCCGCGCCGGCGGCGAGGTGCTCCCAGCTGAACGGCGAGTTGAGGAAGGCGATGAAGCCATCCCACAGGCTACGGACGGAGCCCACGGCCCAGGCGAAGAAGCCGGTAGCCCAGCCGATGACGGCGGTGACCGAGACTCCGCTGAGCGCGCACAGCCCCACGATCGTTCTGGTGTTCCTGAGCATGGACAGTCCCCTCATTTCCGGTCCTCGAACAGCAGGTAGTAGAGCCCGACGTGCGGGATGACGAGCACGGCGAAGGCCAGCCAGGCCCGCTTCGGGTCCTCGATCACCCATGTGATCCCGTCTTTGACGGGTTCGGCGTACGCGAGCACCGGCGCAAGAACATCGGTGCGGAAGACCACATGGAAGATGCCGTAGGCCATTCCCAGGGCGATCGCCAGGGCAAGGCTCCGGCGGATTGTCAGCTGCGCCCGCGGGCTCATCCCCCGGCGTGGTTCCGCGACTGCCGGATCCCAGGTCTGGTGGTCCGTGTCGTAGTCGTGCATCACTTCATCCCGTCTCCATTGAATCATCATTCATGTCCATTCTATGAGAAAGGCTGAATGACGAACAGAAACGAGGCCCAATGGTCAGTCGAACTCGAGGTCTGCACCGACTGGTGCGGGTGTGTCGAGCCCCCTGCCCGCCTGCGGGGCATGGTTCTTCGCCGCGGATGCGCGGCGCTGGGCGGCGAGCTGGTCGAGGGTGACCCCGACGGGCCGCCCGAGGCGCTGGCCGGCTGTCCGGTAGACCTCACTGTCGCGGCGTGCGCCTATGGCGACGATCTCGCGCCGGGTGATGCCGCCGGGCGGCTCGGGCCTGACGTCGCGTGAGACGATGCGCAGCGGCGGCTTCTCATGGGGGTCCGCACCGACGTAGGTTGTGTCGCAGTCGGAGAGGTCGGCAAAGCGGGAGTCGTAGTCCAGCGGCTTAGTCGGGTGACGGCGGCCGTTGAGCCGGTGGAGCATGACGATGGTGGCCTCAAGGAGCGCCTCGTCCCGGCTGTGCGCATTCTTCAGGGCGCGCTGGTTGAGCCGTTCGATGTCCTGGCGGGCCCCGGGGCTGAGATGGACCTTGATCCGCAGCCCCTCAGTCATCGTCGAGCACCTTGCGGATCATTGACCGGGCGGGTTCGCCCAGCTCATCGCCAAGCTCATCGAGGGTCAGGCCGGGCTCCTCGGAGGCGTCGGAGGCACGGATGCGGCGGGAGAGCTCCGCCTGGAAGGCAGTCTCGTCGGCGTGGACCCGCCGGAGCAGGTCGACGAAGTCGGCGAACGGGATCACGGCGGCCTCGGGGACGTTCCCGTCACCGAAGATCAGGGGCTCGGCATCCCCGGCGCGGAAGCGCTCTAGCAGGGTGCCCAGGTCGGCGGCGGTAATCTTCTGGGTCGGGGCGACGTTCACGGAGAACTTCGGCAGGGAGCCCTCGCGCGGGGCCTGGGGGGTCTTGTCGTCAGTCATGGTTCCAGTCTATTCGTGGTCGAATGGGATGCCAGTGCCTCATATTCCACCATTCCTGATGGACACTGAGTCGCTGGGGAATGGCGTAGCGGGGCAGTTGAAGAGAAGCAGGCCCGCGCCCTGCGGCCCACTGCGGGTCGAGGGCGCGGGCCATGCATCAGAACTCGCCCGAGCCGGGCTGGACGTCGAACACCGGCACGCCGAGTGCCTGCCAGGCGCGGATCACCCTGGGCCGGTCATCCAGCGCGAGCCGGACGTCCCACCGCCCGCGGATGAAGGCCTCGTAGATCTCGGGCTTGACGATGTCGTCCGGCCGGCGGTCGCCATGTCCGCGCATGAACAGAGGGCAGCTGGCAGTCCACTCCCCCACATGTTCGATGAGCCAGGCGTAGGTCGCGCGGCCGACGTCCCAGCCGTTTGTCGTCCATGACCGGCCTGCCGGAGCAGAACACGATCTCAAGTCCGGCAGCGTGCAGGGCGCGCACGGTTTCGATCACTGGCGGGTTGGGCAGGTCCCAGGGGACGAGCCGGTACTCGTGGTGTCCCCTGATGAAGCGTCCGTCGGGAAGGGTGTGCGTTGCGACCGTCCCGTCGATGTCGACGATCACGGCCGGCGAGAGGACCGCGGCCGCAGCAGTGCTGATTTCTGTCATGGTGGGTCCCTCCTTCCGGGCGGTGAGGCTATTCAGTAAACGGACGCTCGGCCTCGACGTCGAGCGGGACGATCGTCCCGAAAAGTCCTGCAGCATGCTGTGACCCGTGCGGGACTGCCAGCAGGTCGGGACCATCGGGCATGACGCCGGACTCTCCGCATGTGGGACACGTCCATGTCCAGGCGACAGGCGCGTGCACAACGCGCCTGTCGATGATCACCCAGTCGAAGCGGTCAACCCAGTCTTCGCGGCCGAGAGGCTGGCAGAGATCGGCGTCGAAGAGCGCATCGGGCACTGGTGTCCGGCTGCTCATCGCACTCCTTCTTCGGCCGGTGCGGGACCGGGCTGGGCCACCCAGTACTCCCCGAGGGGCTGGATGGTCCCGTTCTCATGGCCATGGCAGGTCAGTTCGAGAGAGCCCGCCCATTCGTGGGGACCCTGGGTGATCGCGGTGCCAGCCGGCACCTGCAGCGGAGCGTGGTCGTGGCCGTGGTAGTCGCGGCAGGCCGACTCGTCGTCGTTCACGAGCTTGAGGGCGCAGCACGCGCAGAGGATGAAAACACCGCTGGCCAAGGTCAGTCCCCGCCTTCCTGGTTGTCGTACTGGCTGACATAGCCGATGAGAAAGTTGTCGTCGACCGGATCGAAGCCGTGCCGCTCCGTGAACTCCGTGTGGTACTCGGCAGGGTCCCGGTCTCCCGGGTGCGGCCGGACGGAGCCGATCGCGTTGGCGATCCACTCCAGTTCGTCGGCACCGGACCACTCCGGCTTGGTGCCGAGGCCGAGGGCAATGGCGTCGACGATGTCGGTGTCGGTCACAGGTCCGGGGTTGCCGTTGGTCCGGGACAGCGGCCTGCGGCAGTCGGGGATGAATCCCATGGCAAGCAGGACGGTCACCGGCAGGTGGTGGGCGTGCCAGATCGCGTCGGCGGCGTCGGTGGGGGAATCGCCCGAGGAGAGTCCGCCGGAGAGGTACAGCCGGTAGCCGGCGACCTCGATGGTGTCCGTCTCGCTGGAGTTCAGCGCCTCTTCGAGCTCGTCGATGACCCTGCGGCCGACGCGTTTGATGACCTCCGGGCTCGGCTCGCCCTCGGCGTCCAGGTGCATGTCGGGGTCGAAGTCCTCGACCAGCTCCTCGAGCTGGGACTCGGGGTCGTCGAACCGGAACGATTCAGGGTCCGCGGTCTCCTCGACCATCAGGCGGCCGCGTTCGAAGTCGATCGGCTTGGTGCGGTCGGCCGGGACGGCGATGGCCGCGGTGAGCATATCGGCGCTCATGGGTTCTCCTTGGGTCGGGATGTGGGTGGGGTCGGCTCAGGCGGCGGATTCCTGTGTCTTCGCGGCGGCGTGCTCGCGGTAGAGGCGCACAGCCAGGTCGACGCAGTAGCAGGTGAACAGGAAGTGGATGTCCCAGTCGCGCAGGTCCCACTCCCAGGTGTCGGAGCCGACGGTGTCCTCGTGCTCAGCCAGCCATTTGTGGGCCTCCGACTCGCTGTCGGCGTGCCAGCGGGCGTCTTCGATGATTTCCATGCGCCGCTCGGCAGGGGAATGTCGTGGGACCTCGATGTCGGCGATCTCCATCCAGTTGTGTTCCTCTGTGAGCCGGTCGAACTTCTCGTCGGGGATGCCGTCGGTGCTCCAGAGGGCAGCGCGCGCGGCAGCGGCCGCGTTCCGGCGCTCGTGGTTCAGCACGGTGCCGGTGGCCGCGAGGTGCTCCTGGGCAGCCCAGTGGGCCTCGAAGAGCGCCAACTGTGCGTCCCCGTCAAGGCCGCGCAGTTCGTGCAGGCGCGCCAGCAGCGCCAACTGCTGATGGTGGACCTCCTGGGCCTCGGTGCCGAGTCCCTCGCTTTCTTCGAGGTGCTCCCGCACCAGCTGGATGAAGAGATCCGGGTCGTACTGCTTTACTTCGCGGGAGCGGCCGCCGCAGAGCTTCTCGGCCCAGTAGCGGAAGTCGATGCTTGGCGCACCGTCGGAGTAGTAGCCCTCGCTCTTGCCGGCCGACGCGAAGAACCCGATCATGTCTGGTTCTCGGGTGAACATGTAGCCGTCGGCGATGTCGCCGCTGGTGGCCAGGTGGCCGGGCCAGGTGGTGACGTCCCAGGACCACATGCGGGTCCCTGAGGCCTGGATCCTGAAGTGGCGGTAGAGATCCTCGTCGTGCAGAACGACGAGGACGTGCTCCCGGGTCTGGGCGAGAAAGTCGGCGTACGTAGGGGCGTACGGGTTCTCGGGCTTGACGGTGTCAGGTGCGGACATGGCGGGTCCCTTCCGGGTCTGCTGGTCAGGGTTGTGGTCGGGGCCGTCCGCTCGGGCGGTGCTCAGAGGATCGGCAGTGGCCGGCCGGAGGGCTTGTAGTGGCCGTCGGCCTCGTCGAGTACGGCCTCGGTGAGGAGCACGGTGGCGGGCATGAGGAACGCACCCACGAGCGCGGCGAGGCGCTGCTCGTCGGCCAGCACCCGCTCGGGGATGCTGCCGCGGGAGCTGAAGAACATGTCGGCACGCTCGATGAGGCTGGCCCGGCGGGCCTCTCTGGAGGTGAAGTGCTCGGCGACGGTCTGTCCGGGGCCGTACTCGGTGATCACCGAATAGAGCGCGGCGGGAACCTCGGTCTTCTTGCGGGTTGTGCTCACGTAGACCTGGACGCCCCATCGGCGGCAGAGCTTGGCGATGGCGTTAACCACGCTGTCCGGGGCGCTCTCCCACTGCCCGGAGCTGGACTGGTACAGCTCGTGCACTTCGTTCGCGGCGGAGGCGTCGATTGCGCCCAGGACGACGTCCGAGGCGGTCAGCAGCTGCGCGCACATGCGCAGCCGGAATGCTGGCGAGGGGTAGTGGTCGTGGAAGACGATCCGGTCGTCGTGGCAGATGACCAGGTCGTAGGCACTGTCGGGGCCCGGCACGAGCTCCTCTGAGCCGGCCTGGATTCCAGTGGCGGTCATGGCGTGCTCCTTCGAAGCTGCATTGGCTGTGTTTATGGGATGGGAAGCAGGAGGCGCGGGCGCTCCGACCTCTCGTGGAGGTGGAGCGCCCGCGCCGGTGCCGTCGGTCAGACAGCTTCTGCGACCTGCTGCTGGTCGCCGGCGGTACCGGCGTCCTCGTCGTCGACCAGAAGGGTCGGGTCGATGCCCGCAGCGCGCTGCGCGTTCTTCTCGTCACGCTCGGTGAGGGCGTTGACGATCTGTTCGTAGCTGCTCTGGATCGGCGGGTTCTTCGCCGTGCCGTAGGAGAGCACGTACTGGCTCTTCATGGCGCGCGTGAACGCGACGTAGAACATCCGCTTGGTGTCCTGGGTCATCTTCGCGTCCTCCT
Source organism: Paenarthrobacter sp. UW852 (assembly GCF_024608385.1). NCBI lineage: Bacteria > Bacillati > Actinomycetota > Actinomycetes > Micrococcales > Micrococcaceae > Paenarthrobacter > Paenarthrobacter sp. UW852. Next base: position 68,687 of record NZ_JAMSGY010000011.1, on the reverse strand, counting down.
TGTAGAGGACGACGACGTTGTCGAACTCGAGGCCCTTGGCACCGTGGATCGTCGAGACGACGAGATCGGCCTTGGACTCGAGGTTCTTCCGCTTGCGCTCCTGGTTCTTCTGCTTGTTCACGTTCAGCTTCTGCTGGTTGCGCGTGATCTCGAAGGACAGGAGGTTGTCGCGGAGCCGGTCGAAGAACACGTTCGCAGGCAGACTGCCCTGGTTGCACAGGGCCACCCAGCCGTTGATCGCGGCGCTGTTCTCGACCCACCACTCGGAGATGGTGCGCAGGATTGCCTTCTCGACGTTGACGTTTCCGGCATTCTTCGTCAGCTTGCCCATGTTGTCCTTGATCCCCTGGGAGACCACGAACGAGGCGTTGGCCGGCTGCACCTGCAGGACGTCGTTCCAGAAGAACTTGATGTACTTCGAGAAGATGTCCGTGGCGTAGACGCGGTCGCTGACGAGCGAGGCCACGTGCTTATTCGGGTAGGCCTTCTCGAGCACTTCCTGGATCAGCGCCACCTCACGGCGGGCGTAGGCCAGGAAGGCCACCTGCTCGCCGCGGTCCAGGCAGGCCTGAACGTACTCCGGGATCACCGTGTTGCGCACGAGCGGCTGCAGGTCGTTGGCGATGAAGCCGGTCAGGCGGGCCACCTCGTGGTAGTTGAGGGTGACCTTCTCCTGGAAGGAGTCGGCCGTGGGCACCGCCAGCGAGTTGGCCTGCAGCTGGATGTTGGCGAACTGGTTGGTCTCCAGACCGCCAAGCACGACGTTCGCGAAGTCGAGAATCTCCTGGTTGCTCCGGTAATTCGTCGTGAGCCGGAAGGTTGCGAAGACCCCCGAGCCCTCCAGCGTGTTGAGCGCCCTCGGGTTGGCCGAGCGGAACTCGTACAGCGTCTGGCTGGCGTCGCCGACGATGAACAGCGACTGGGCGTGCTTGGTGATGTACTTCAGCACGTAGATGAACTCGAAGACCGAGTTGTCCTGGACCTCGTCGATGATCAGGTACTTGCTCTGCACGTGGGCAGGCTCGGACATGTCATCGATCTTCTGGTAGCAGATGATGATCTGCAGCTCCAGCGAGGTCTGCTCGATGCGGTCGAGCAGCGCGATCACCTCGTCGAAGTGGTTCTCGACGAAGGTGTTCAGGGCCGTGAACGCGCCGGTCTTGTTCTGGTCGACCTCCAGCAGGCGGTGTCGGAACGTCGCTGCGAACTGGCTGTTCGGGTAGAAGATGTCGATCGAGTTGATGATCGTGTCGATGGCCGAGACCTTGTGGGTCGGGTGGTTCATCGAATAGATGTCGATGATCATCTTGGCGATCGTCATCGAGCCGACGTTCGGGTTCTTCTCCGTGATGTTGTCGGCGGCGGCGTTGGTGAACGACAGGACGGTGATGTCGCTGGCGGGCACCCCGCAGGTCTCGAGGTACTTGATGCGCTCGAGGATCACGGTCGACTTGCCTGTGCCCGCGCCGGCCTGCGTCATCACCAGCGGCTCGTGCGTGCTGAGCGCGTCGAGCTGCTGCTTGGACAGGTGCGGCGGGAACACCGCCGCCGTGGCTGGCTGCGGCGGCGTGATGAGCTGGCCCTTCATCCGCTCCAGGTGGTCGAGGGTGTGGTTCATCAGCAGGCTGAGGTTCTGCTTGGACAGCTTCGCCGCGATCGGCGCGGAGAACGTGGTGTCCAGCTGCTGGTGGATCCGGCGGTACGCCTCCAGCGGGACGTTGTAGTTCTCCAGGTAGCGCAGCTGCACCGCGAGCATGTTCAGCTGCTCCTCGGTGGGGCTGGCCGGCATGTCCTGCACGTACTGGCAGACCGTGTCGGAGATGGCCTCGGAGTCCCAGATCCGGGCCAGGCGCGTGATGCGCTCGTAGATCGGGTACTCGTCCATCCAGTCGGCGAGCTTGTCGAGGTTGGTGGCACTCAACCCTGCGGCCGAGAGCACATCTTCGATGAACTCACGGGCGTTCTCGGCAGGGCTGGTGTCCCACTGCAGGAACACCGCCGCGTCGTGGTTGCCGTAGCCGACGGAGCGGGACACCGAGACGGCGCGCTCGGGCTCAGCCACGCCCTGCTTGAGGAAGTAGAGCTCCAGGCGGTACTGGATCACCAGGTCGCGGCGAATTTTGTCGCCAGCCTTGTCCTCGTACACGGTCAGGGCCTGGGGGGTCATGTCGAAGTGCACGTCCCAGGAGTTGGCCGGCGTCGGAAGGTCGAGCTCGAAGCGGTCGTCGACATGGGGCACCGGGAGCGTGAACGAGCCGCCCGAGAGCAGGGATCGACGTGTGATCGGGGCAAGCGGCACCAGCGCGGTGGTGAGGTCGTGGTGGGTCGAGCTCTGCTTGACCTCGATGTCGCGGTCCACCGCGTAGGCGGTGTTGGTCGCAGTGTTGATCGGCCGCAGGCTCTCGTTGAGCAGGCCGGTCTTCTTGCCGGACCCGGTCAGACGAGAGGAGAAGAACTTCGGGTCGACGGTCTTCTGGGCAGCAACGGCGGCTGCGGAAAGGTCGATGTCGTCAAGCAGGATAGGCATGGTGTCGTCTTTCTTCGAACGAATCAGTAGGCAGGTCGAGAGGGTTTATCGAATGGGAGCCGTATAGACCATACTCACAGGAGACGAATGGTCAGTCGAATGCTCTTAGACGAGCGCTTGGGTCACGGGCGCGGGCATGAGAGCGGGAGGGCTCGCCTCTGGCGACGAGCCCTCCCGCACTCCTCTCAACCCACCCGTCAGGGGCCGTGAGGCCCCTGAATCCGGGCGCAGCGGCGTCAGCCGCGCGGACCCGGACACCGCGCGCTACCCAGGCGCGCGGTCGTTCATCGCAGGCTCACCTCTTGGGTAGGCCCGGCGGGAAGCACCTTCAGTCGGCGTTCCAGGGATTGGCCTTGGTGACGGACCCCGAGGGGTCCACCTCGACAAGGCCGAGCATGAGCACGAGATCACGGCAGTCGGCCGCGTCCTCGGAGTGGGCGGAGACCAGCAGCCGTGCGTCGTCGCAGATCTGCTCGCTCCTGTCTTCGGGCTGTGCTGCACGGATGGTGGTGTGGGTGGTCGTGATGGTCATGGCGGTGACGTCCTTACTTCCTGTGGTGGAACGCGATGCGCGTACGCACGAGCACCCCCACCCCGGTATCCGGGACAGGGGTGCTCGAACGCAGTGTGGTGCCGGATCAGTCGATGGACAGTGCTTCCGGCTCGTCGGAGACGGCGGCCGCAGGTGGTGCGGACGGGACTGGCGCTGCCTGGGCGGCGAGCAGCCGGTCCTCGATCCACACGCGCACAGCCTTGCCGGCCGGACGCGCACCCTGGGAATCGACGTAGGTCTCCTCGGCGACGGCACGCAGCTCGTCGTCGGGGATCGACGCGGGCAGTGTCTGGCCCAGGCGGGGCCTGGCGTCCAGGATCCGTTCGCGCTGGCGGCTGTACTCCGCCGCGAGGATCTCCCGGTAGGCCTGCTCGTCGACCGGGTTGAAACCCACGACGAGTGAGAACCGCCCGAGCAGCTCTGCGTCGAAGAACTGAGCCAGCTCCTTGGTCAGGGACCGGTGGGAGACCGCCGGCGGGGCCGAGCCGAAGCCGACCGGCTTGCGGTTCAGGGCTTCCCGCGCGGCGTTGGTCGTGCAGATCACCAGCGCCTTGGAGAAGTCCAGCACCTTGCCGTGGGCGTTGCGGATGTAGCCCTCGTCGAAGGCCGAGAGGAACAGCCGCTGCACGGCTTTGTCCGCTTTCTCGAACTCGTCGAGCAGGATCACCCGGTGGGGGTTGGACTCGAGCGTGTCGAATGGCAGCTCGCGGTTGGAGTCCGAGCCCACGTAGCCGGGAGGTGCCCCGACGATCTTCGCGGTGTCCGAGGGAGTGTGGAACTCCGTCATGTTCAGGATGATCGGCTCGGTGCCGGTCATCTGCTCCGCAATGATCTTCGCGGTCTCGGTCTTGCCCACGCCCGAGGCTCCGGCGAGCATCCAGGTTGTCGGGGTCGACGTCGGGAACAGGTCCAGCTCCTCGCGGGCCAGGCGGTCCACGAGTTTCTCGAGCACGTCGGCCTGTCCGCGCAGGCGGCCCAGCAGGGTCGCCCGGAGGGTTGCGACGTCGAACTCCGGGCGCTGGGCGTTTCCGGTCATCAGACGCTTGGCCACGTCCAGGACGCGCTTGGTAGTCAGCGGCACCTGCGGGATCGACCGCAAGGTGTTCACGAGTGCCGTGTCTCCGGCTGCCTCGGCCTGGACGATGAGCTTCTTCTGCTCCAGCACACGGTCGGCCATCGCCCGGTCCAGCAGCGTGATGGCGCTGTCGGGGCGGTGCTGCCCGGCACGGGAATTCTCCTCCGCGATCCGGACCGTCTCCGCCAGGACATCGTCGGAAACCGCGATCTGATGGCGGTAGTGCGCCACCAGGCCCGGCCGGACGCTGCCGAGCACCGTGAGGGTTTGCTCGACGGTCAGTTCGTCGACGATGAGCGGGGTGAAGCGCCGCGCGAAGGCAGGGTCGTCGTCGAAGGCCCGGGACTCGGTGGAGGTGGTGGCACCGATGACGCGCATGTCGCCGCGGGCCAGGGCAGGCTTGAGCACCTGCGAGACCTTTCGCAGCACTGAGTCGGTGTGGGAGGTGGATCCACCGGTGATCTGGTGGATCTCGTCCATGAACAGGATGACCTTGTTCTTGGGGTCTGAGGCGAAGTCGATGACGGTCTGGACCTTCTCCTCCAGCTGCCCGACGATGCCGGAGCCGGCGACGAGGTTGGTGATGGGCAGCTCGTAGACGGTGAAGCCCTTGAGCTGGTCCGGGATGAGGGTGTCGCCCAGGGCGATCCGGCGGGCGATGTCCTCGACGATCCGGGTCTTACCAACGCCGGCGGAGCCCTTCAGGAGCACGTTCGGCTTGTTCCGGCTGATCAGGACGGAGAGGACCTGCTCGATGAGCGCGTCGCGGAACATCGTCGGGTCAGCGTTCTTGAACTTCTCGTTGTAGTCGACGAGGAGCTCCTTGACGGCGTCGTCGGACTGGCCGCCCTGGCTGGGGATGCCGCCCATGGGCGGGAAGCTCGGAGGCGTGCCGCCGCTGTTTGCGTCGTCGTCGGAGCCCGACGTGAAGTTGTTGAGGCCCATCGCGGGTCCCTCCTTCGGTGGGGTTCGCCGGGCGGCGCGCTGGGTGGGCGCGCCGGGATGCCTGGCAGGGTTACGGGTAGGTCTGAGGGAGGAGGAGACGCCGGCCGGTTCGGCCGGTCGGCGTCTCCTCCATGGCTGGAGGGCAGGGTCAGAGGACCATGCCCAGCAGCTTCTGCCGGATGCTCGGGTCGATGTGCTGCATGCCGTTCGCGTACGCCTCGGCGGAGCGGACCATGTACTTCCAGTCCATGGCCGAGCACGGGGCGTAGTAGAGGTTCGCCGGGTGCTCCTCGCGCCTGGACGGCGGAGGCCACTCGAAGTCGGTGATCATCAGCGACAGCTGGCGCTTGCGCTTTGGCGAGGCGTTGATGTAGTCCCAGATCTGCTTGAACTCCGTGCCGCCGGTGACCTTGGGCACTTTCCGGAACTCATTCCAGATCTGCCGCGTCGACTTGTTCTCTACTTTCAGCAACGTTTCCTGGGAGAGCATGTGGCTGAACGAGTTGAAATACAGGTTGACGTTGAGCTTCTTGGCGATCTTGATCAGCATCAGCACCGCCTCCTGGTAGTTCTCCTCGGAGATCGATCCGGAGGTGTCGATGTAGATGTGCAGGTCTGGCATGTACTGCACCGAGGTGATCCGGCCGGGCTTGTTGAAGTCGTCCGGGTTGCGTCGGTTGGCCTTGAGGAAGGTCGTCTTCGTGGTCCGGTAGATGTTTTGCGACTTGTTGACCTTGCCCATGCGCTTGAGCACCCGGGTGATGTCCTTGAACAGGTCCAGCTTCGTGGGCGGGGCCTTGCGGAACTTTACCTGGGCCGAACGCGAGCCGGGCTGGCCCGGCTGCTGCCGTGCGCCCATGGCAGCGGCCCTGGCAGCTGCCCGCGGGAGCGAGGTCAGCTTGGACAGCGCGGCGTTGGAGACGACTTTCACGGGCGAGGCGAGGGACTGGTTGATGAGGTTCCACTCCCCCGTTACCTTCGCGGCGGTGGCGCGGGCGTGGGCCTCGACGTTGACCAGGACCAGCGACCGCGGGCAGAACAGCTCCCCGACGGTAAACGGCATGATGCCGGTGTCGAGGGCAGCCGCGCCTGTTGAGGCGGCCTTGCGCCGCTGGTCGACGTAGGTCATCAGCATGCGAATGACCAGCCGGGCGAAGGAGAACTCGTCGTTGCCGTCGGAGTCGTCCTTGCGCAGAAGCAGCGACTCGGTCAGCCCCTTGAGCGAGAGGTTCGCGAAGTCGTTCAGCAGCCGGAGGGTGTCTGCGGGCATGGCGTTCGCGCCGGCCATCGCCTGCACCTGCTGGTTCAGCCAGATCTTGAAGCCGTCGAAGGCGGCAGAGGACTGGAACCAGAAGCCGAGGGTGTTCGGGTGGTAGGTGTAGGCGACGGAGGCGAAGAAGGCGCTTTCGTCGGCCGAGCCGGCGAGCAGGCCCTTGGCCGCGGGGATGACATCGTTCTGGGCTGAGTACAGGACCCGGGCTGACGGCGCGGGCCACTTGTTTTGCTGCCCGGCCTGGACGGCGAACAGCTCACCCACCGGCAGGGGCGTGCCCTGGTCATAGCTGACCAGGGTCTGTCCGAGCAGCTCCTTGGCGTTCTTTTCAGCGGCCGGGTCCATCGTTTCGCCGAGGCAGCGCATGACGATGTCCAGGACGTCGCCGGTGATGTCGTGGCCCGAGCCGTCGACGATGCTGGCCGGAGCGCTGGGGTTCAGCGGCTCCAGCAGCGGGTCGACCAGGACCTTCTGGATGGCCGGCATGGGGTCGTAGTCGCCCGTGCACGAGATCGTGTGCAGGGCGTCGAGCACCGCCGGCTTCTGGTTCGTGACGGTGATCGTCATCGTGGTCTCCTATTGCAGTCTGAGGCGACGGGTGTCGTGGGGTGGCGGGGAACGCTCCGGAACGGAGCCGGTGGCATCCCCCGCCGCCCGGTGCCGGGTCGGCTCAGAGGAAGGCCGACAGGGACGGCTTGACCGCGGCCACGATCGGCGAGTCGACTTCGAGGAACGCCTCCAGGTTCTGCCGGTCGAACTGCCCGGTGGTCACCAGCTCGAACAGGGTACGGGTGTGCTCCGGTTCGATCTGGACGGCCGCCTGGGCCAGCTGCTCGATGAGGCGGGAGTTGTCCTCCTTCTCCTTCATCGCGTAGAGCAGCGAGCCGGAGACCTCGTTTTGGGTCAGGCCCGAGATCTGCGCGGCGAGGTCGGTGACCGTGCCCGCGGACTTGAGGGTTGCGTAGCAATTCGGCTTGGGCACGTTGACGCGGTTGTGTGCCGGGCCGCCCGAGTTCGAGGCAAGGTCTTCGGCGATGACCGCCACGAGCTGGGTGGTGAACATGGTGTCGCCGGTGAATGCCTCGATGGCCTCGTTGAGCAGTGAGGTTTCGCGGCTGCCAATGTGGACCGGGGTCGCGAGGTGGCTCGCCAGTTCCTGGCGGTCGACCTTGTTCAGCCACCGTGAGAGGTGGTCGATGGTGCGCGGCGTGGTGAGCTGGTTCATCTCCTCGCCGCCGTCGAAGAGCTCGGCCATGGTGACGTTGCCGTCGTCATCGTCGTCGTCGCGGCCGTCGGCCACGATGGCGTTCGGCGTCGACTTCTGGAAGATGAGTCCGGGGTGCTGGGTGAGGACCTTCTTCACCCAGGGGTTCAGCGCGTCGCCGAGGACGGACATCAGGGTCGCTGCGTCGGGCTCGACGTGGAAGATCGCGAAGCGCGAGAGCGAGGCCTCATCGAGGGTCGTGACGTTGCCCTTGTCGTTGCCCGCCACGACGAGGCGGACGTTCTCCGGCAGTTCGATGTGGCCCATGCGTCGCAGGGTCACCAGGGTGAGCGCGCCGGAGGTCACGTCGGAGGTCGTGCGGTTGATCTCATCGAGGAAGAGGATCGGCCACTCGCGCGGATTCTCCAGCGCGTAGTCGATGCACTCCTGGATGACCTGGTGCGGGTAGAAAACCTGCTTGTAGGACTGTGTCCCGTCGCTCTTTTCGTAGGGCACCAGGCGCGCGCCGGTGAGGTCGGCCTTGTCGGCGAGCTGGTTGCAGGGCAGAACGAAGGCCTTGGTACCCATCGAGTAGGCGAGGGCCTCGACGAAGGAGGACTTGCCGATGCCGGGCTCGCCCATGAGTGCGGGCGTGGCCCCGACCTCGAGGGACTGCTGGATCAGGGTCGTCAGGGTGTCGTTGAACTTCATGGGAATGTCTTTCTGGTCGTGGGTGAGCTGTGAGCAGGTGAGACGGGGAGACGGACCCACGGCAGGGCTGAGAGCCGTACGGGACATGTCGGAAGCAGGGCCACAAGGCCCGGTGACGGGGCGGTCGGGCTCAGAAGCCCACCGCCTCTCCATCCCCGATCGGGCTCCGCCCGATCCAGTCTTTGTTCCACCGCCAAACCGATGGGCAACCCGGGAGGTCACCCCGCTTCGGCGGTGGCCTCCCGTGCCGCTACGAGAGCCGCAGCACGGTCCAGCAGGAAGGGCCTGCCGTTACGCATCTGGGCGTGCTTGGGCCGCGGCTCGATGACCGCAAGTGAGGTCTTGTACAGCAGCCAGGCCTCGTCACCGGAATAGAACTGCGCGCCGAAGGACCGGTAGGTGCGCAACGGCAGCTGCATGCCGGTGTAGAGCACGCCGAGCACCGAGAACTCCCAGCGGGAGCGGTCGTTGTCGAAGTCCTCGGGTGTCTTCAGCCGGTCGCGGGAGCCGGCCAGTGTCTGCTCGACGATGGCCTCGGCGTACGGGATGTCGGGCATTTCGCCGTCGGTGCCGACAGCGGTCGAGGGGATGCTGATGCTCGGCTTGGCTTTCGCTGCCAGCTCCGCGTACAGATCCTCTACCGAGGAGAACCGGCCCGAGGACGGCCGTGCTGCAACGTGTTCGACGATGCGCTGCGGCACCGGATTGCGGGTGAAGGTGCACCAGTGGTCCAGGAGGATCTCGTACCAGCCGTGTTCCTCGCGCAGGACGCGCTTGTCAGCGGCAATCGGGAAGTCGTGGAGGTTGGCGGGCAGCGGGGCGACCAGGTGGAAGCCCCGGCCCGACATCGACAGCTCCGAGTACAGGATTCCGGGCAGGCGCAGAATCTCGGCGGCCACGTCTGCCGGGCAGCCGGGTTCCACGTCGATTACCACCAGGCCGTCCGAGGGTGCCTGCAGGTAGAACGCCGCGTTCGCCGCGTTCGGCAGTGTGTCGGCGAGTTGGTCGAGGGTGAGCAGGCAGGTCGCGTCCAGGGCGAACGCTCCGCGCAGGGGGCCTGCATGGCGGCAGCCCGCATTGCAGCCGTCGAGCAGGTGCCGGACGTCAATAGGTGCCTTGCGGCCGGTGTCTTCGTCGTCGAGCTCGCCGAGCCTTCCTGAGATGGTCCAGCGGCAGGCGGTCGCCAGGGCGCGGATCGCGGGGTTGTCGTAGAAGCTGGGGAAGATCGCGCGGGGATCGACGGCGGTCACATCAATGCCTTCTTGTCGGGAGCGGATGAAAACAGAGCCGCGTTGCACCGCGGCTCTGAAAGACGAGACCCCCGTACGGCGTGGATGCCTGCACGGGGGTCTCGTCTGGGGTTCGGTCGGTCGGATCGGCTTTAGATCAGCCCTGGTAGGTGATCCCGGCCTGCTGGGCATCGCCGGAACCGCCCCACGGGCCCTGGCCGGCGGGAGCACCCACGGCCGAGCCCGCATTCTTCAACTCGGCGTTTTCACGCTCGAGGCGGGCGAGCTTCTGCTCGGGCGTCTCCTGCTGCGGCTGCACCGCGGGGACCGGGGCGGGAACCGGAGCCGCGGGAGCTTCCGGAAGCACCGCGACCGGTGCGGTGGCGACCTGCGTGTGCACCTGGGCCGGAGTCGGTGCCGCGACTGGAGCCGCGACGGCGGGCTGCGGGGCCGGGAAGGACAAGCCGTCCTCGACCTCGGTGGCGACCGGCTCCTCGCCGTTGCCGACGGCGGAATCCGTGCCCGGCTGGGCCTGGACCGCGCGGGGCGGGGTGTTGAAGACGATGCCGCGGGCCGCGAGCTCGCCACTGGCGACGCCGCCGGCGTTGTAGTAGCGCGGGGTCTCGTGCATGATCACCTGGTCGAGGGACAGGCCGCGGTTGGCGAAGTTCTTCGGCTTGTAGACGCGCAGCACGAGCGTCACGTCCAGTCCCTGTGCCAGCTCCTGGCCGGAGGTGTCCTGGTCGTAGGTGCCATCGCCCTTCTCGGACGGGATCGCGATGATCGGCAGGTTCGTGCCCTTGGAGTCGATCGAGTAGTTCGCGCCCGAGGCTGGGTTCTTCTTCGAGGTGTAGCGGCGCTCGGAGACGAACTGCTCCTCGACCGTGGGGTTCGCCGGGTCGGCGAACTGCACCTCGGCCTCGGTGATCGTCGCCGTGGTGTGCGGCTTGCCCACGGGGCTCATGCCGTTCTGGACCTTGCGCTGGTCGCTGGCGGCGAGGGCGGCACCCTCGATGAGGCTCGTCAGCCGGGCGAAGGCGAGCTTGCCGCGGATGAAGACGCTGGTGCCTTCGGTGAGCTGGTTGGCGGAGATGGCGTAGTTGGCCATGGTGGCGGGTTCCTTCTGTTGAGTGATTCGATGGTTCGTGGCGGCCTGTCGGACTGATCTATGACTCGTCTATTCCTTCTCCTATTCTATCAAGATGCACTGGACTACGAGTAGAATGTGCATGAGGACTCGAATGGTCGGAAATGGCGAGCAGGATAGAGAGGGACAGGGATGACGGATACGATGCACAGGCCCGAGGAGAAGGTCGCTGATGCGGCTCCCCCGGCCCGGGTGGCGGTGCAGCGGAGGGACCGGCTGGGGCCTCTCGGGTATGGCGGTGGACCGGTACTGGCGGCTGGGCTGATGGCCGGCGGGGCGCTGTTGTTCGCAGGCTGGGGCGCGACGCAGCTCCTCACTGCTGACCGGAGCCCGGCGAGCAATGCGGCGGCAGCTTCCCAGCACGAGGAGGGCACCGTGACGGTGACCCTGCCGGACCGGGACCGCAACGGGGTCCCGGACGCCTTCGAGGACAAGGCCGGCGACGGGGGGTCCACGGACGGTCAGGGTTCGGGCACCTCGGCGTCGGGCAAGGGTGACGAGGACAAGCCGGCACAGCTCCCCGAGCCGAAGCCTCAGCCGCGGGTTTACGTGATCCAGTGGGGTGACACCCTCACGGAGATCTCGGCGGAGACCGGAGTGCCGATCGGGACCCTGGTCGAGGAGAACCGGATCCAGGATCCGAATCTCATCTATGCCGGCGCTTCTCTGCTCATTCCGCCCACGGCGTGAGAGCAGGCCTGGGGCCCGGACAACGCTGACCTTCAGCGCTGTTCGGGCCTCTTGCTGTGTCCGGAAACGGTCAGACGGCGGGTCCTGCAAGCATCTGCTGCAGCGACCGCAGCCGCAGCAGCTCTTCCTGCATGCGGGTGACGTCGTCTGGCTCGTAGTCCTGGGGATAGTCGAGCTTGTACTCGCCGAGCAGCTCGATCTTCGCCTCGACGAGTCCGTTCAGATCAAAGCCGTAGACAATTGCCTGGGCAAACTGGAGAAGGCCTTTTTCGTAGGGCACGTCCGCACCCAATGCCCAGCAGAGTGCCTCGAAGCAGCTTTCGTCGTCGTCTACGGTGATACCGTGGGCGCTGATGACGCTATTGGCGGCTTCTTCGGCGGCATCCTTGATGGCGGCGCTTGCATCAGTCATCGCCTTCGCTCTCTTCTTCCTGCCGGACGTTGCGGGCAGGCGTCTGGATGTCGAGCCAGATCTGCATGGCCTCAAGGACTGTGGAGGCTTTATCCTGCTCATCGAGCTTGATAAGGGTCGTCCACCCAAGTTGTGTGAGCGTTTCGACGGTGTATTCGCCGTGGTTGAGCTCGAGAACCCGGTACAGTCCTGATCCAGGGACTTCGTAAATGGTCTGACCGGCTCGATGGGTTTCACGCAGCCGCTCGTACTTGACTGGCAGCTGGGCTGCGCGGAGAGGGACGGTCATGGGCTACTCCTGTGGGTCGAGGCTCTTAAGAACAGACGATTCGGTAACGGTGGCCGCGCCGCGCACCGCGCGGCTGCGACCACCACGGAACGACCCCCGGGACCGGCGTGAGCCGGTCCACGGTCTTTCCACCGGTTCCCCCGGGACGCAAAAGACCCCGCCTCGGCCGAAGCCGGGCGGGGTCGATCGAACGCCAGAAGAAGTGTTGCGTCGCTCTCAGGCGGCGTCGGTGTCGGCCTCACCGGGATCCTCGGCAGCGTCGTGCTTGTCAAACAGGAAACCCCGGGCCTGGCCGCTGGCCATCATGTCTCCGAGGTGCGCCAGGAGCACCGCGCGCTGCGTGGTCCGGCGGTCCTCCAGCGGGTCGTAGTCGCGCAGGGCATCCAGGTTGACCACCCAGCCGTTCTCGCGTTCGACGGCTTCCTCAAGTTCGGAGCCAGCGGCGACGGTCATGCCGGTGAAGTCGTGGTCGAACTCGGGTGTGACGTCGAGCCGCTGTGTCGGGTCGTCAATGTAAAGCGTGTCGCCGAACAGCAGCCCGCCGGAGCGGTCGAAGGCGGCGAGAAAGACGCGGTCGGCGCGGGAGGTGTTCTCGACATGCACGGCGGCCACGGCGTCGTTGGCGAGAAAGTCCGTCTGGCTCAGACGGGCATAGGTGCGTGAGCGGGCTTCGTAGCACCACATGATCGACCGGGCCTCGTCGAATCCGCGGAACTCGTCGGAGGGGGGCTGCATATCGACCATCTGATGCTCCTTCACGGGCGTGATCACCTTAGTCCGGCGGGACATCACGATGTACGGAATCGCCGGGCTGTGGTTCCCATCCTGCCACAGGAGTGGAAAAGATTCCACTCAAATACCAAACGCCGGCACGAGGAAGACGTCCGCAGGGTGGTGGGACCCCGCGGCGGGATCAGTCTTGAGCGGAATCAGGGCTCTTGGGAGGGTCGTCGAGCTGCTCGCTCTTGCGCGCCAGTTCCACAATGGCCCGGATGCTGGCCAGTGCGCCGTCGCTGAGCCCGTGCACACGCAGGGCGATGGTGCGCTCCTGCGGGGTCAGCTCCTGCTCGGTGGCGCTGTCTGGCTCGTTCTCCTCCAGGAAGTAGGACAGGGGGACGTCGAAGGCATCGGCCAGGGCTCGGAGGTGCTGCAGGCGGGGATTGTGGGCCTCCCCCTTGCGCAGTTGCTGCAGGTAGCTGAGCGACATCGAGGAGATGCCGCGCTGCTCCATTCTCTGGACGATTTCCTGCAGGGTGACGGGGCGACCGTGTGGTCCCGCCGTCTCCGCGAACAAGCGTTCTAGTCGCTGGGCGATGGTCACGGAGCTGGATCCTCCTCGTGATTTCAGACATGAAGTCATCGAGGCGAACGGTGCACGCGACGACACCTTCATACTAGTGGAAGATCTTCCAATGCGGTGGCATCGGCACATTTCCGGTTGCGCCGGAGCAGCGGGCAGTCCTAGCCGGCCGTGGGCATGTACGCACTGGCTCCGAGCATCACGGCGGCCGCCAGGCCGGATCCGAGTGTGAGCTCGAGGCGTGTGTGGTGCTTTAGCTTCAGCCGGGCGAAGGCGACCACGGGCAGCAGGGTTGGGAGGGCGAGCAGCCACCAGGGCGAGAGCAGCATCGCTGCGAGGACGACGAGGGAGGTGAAGCAGAACGCGTGCATGGAGACTTTCGGTCCCAGGAGGGTCACTCCCCCGGCAAGGACGAGCCCGGCAACCATCGTCGGCAGGATCCACAGCAGCGTGGGCGGTGCGTCCAGCAGCACCGCCGTTGCCATGCCTCCAAGCACAGACGCCACGCAGACCAGGAAGACCCACCAGCGTTGATCGCGCCGGGTGACGTGTCGGTCGGTGAGCTGCTCGCGCCGCACCGCGACATGGATGGTTGCTGTCGGGATCACTGCGCAGAAAGAGCCGATCAGGATGCCCCATCCGAGACCAACCCATGTATGCGGGTGGCCTGTGACGCCGCAGAGGACGCAGATGAGGAATACGGACACAGCGGGCGCGAACACGTCACTGAGGATCCGGGCGGCCCGGGTCGCAGGATCGCCGGCCGCGGGGATGCGGATTTTCGTTCCGTTCCCGGTCATCGCCCGTCCGTCCCATTCATGGCACTCATCGCCACTCGGATCTCGTAGAGGCTCTGCACAGAGGCGGCCAGGGTTTCGTCGTCTTTCAGCTTGAGCGTGCGGAGCCGGCTCAGGGCGAGTGTGAACCACCCGAGGCTGGGAACGGCGTTCTCGCCGCTGAGATGGCGCACCAGCGCCGCCGACAGGTGCGGATCCTCGGGGTGCTGCCTGTGCAGGGGTTCCAGTGCGGGGTCGTGGTCCTCGCGGATGAGTCTGAGCGCGTCGTGGGTTTCGATGGTGAGCCTTGAGAGCGTCATCAGATGATCGAACCCCTGCCTGTCTTCGGGCGGAAGCTTTACGTCGGGATGAAGAGTGGTGGTCGTTCGCCACAGAGGTACGACGACCTCGTGCGCGAGGCGGAGCGCGAGCCTCACCTGCGTTTCTATGCTGATGCGGCGGATGACCCCTGTTGCGAGTCCCAGGAAGAAGAAGCTGACAACGGTGACGAGGAGTTGTGTCCTCAGTTCAGTTCCGCCGACGACCGGACTGCCAAAGAGGTCCAGGAGTGATGAGCCGATGAACAGGGCAGATCCGATGGCCCCCGTAAAGACGAATGCAACCGGAAGGCGGGCGGAGAAGGGTTGGTTCTTCTGCGTCATGGTCCGCCAACAGCCGACGGCAACTACGGCAGTTGCCGCGGCGAATGCAGAGAGGTACAGGAAGTTGTAGGAGATCAGCGCCCAGGCCTGGCCGCGGGCAAGGGCGGCGTCGATGTCGACCCGGTCGTAGATGGTGCCGTCGGCATGGACGGGGATGAACCACACCAGCACGGCCTCGCCCAGGGCGATGATCCCGGCGAAGAGGTAGATGAACCGGGTTGCACGTCGTGAAAGCGGAGTCGCGCGGAACGTGAGGATGAGCAGCGCCACGGATACCTGGGCGGTCAGGATGGCAAGGCGCTTGAGGAGGTCGACGGCAGGTCCGTCTAAGGGCGGCTCCACGCCACGGCAGACCGTGGCCACGAAGAGGGCGGCACAGGTGACCCTGAGAAGGTTAACCCGGCGTCGGCGTCCTTGATACAGGGCAGAGACGATGATGATCAGGCCCATGGTGATACCGACAATGATGATCTCAGTCATCAGATCTCACCGTCCTCGTTTGATCCGGACAGGAAGGCGAGGACCTCGCTGCGTTCTTCCGATGCCCGCCGCTTCCGGTGCAGAGCATCCATCAGCCGCATGCCGGTGGTCTCGGCGCGCTTCTCCACCGGATCGTCGAACATGCTGCGCAGATGGGTGCAGTCGGTGTCGGCCCGGACGTCGCCGTGCAGGATATGGGCGAACTCGTGGAGGATTGTCTGCTCAATGTTGAGGGGCGGGAGCTCAGGGTCGTAGAAGACGTGGGCCACTCGTCCGATCACAGTGGTGAGGCCGCTGACCTCATGATGGCGCATCTCATCCGGGATGGGCCGTATCACGATCTCGAGGCCGCAAGCTGAGGCGATGGCTTTCCCGAGTGCTTCGAGGCTCAACTCGTTCGGCCAGTCGAAGAGGTCGAGCTGAGCGGGCTTCGGGGTGCAGCTGGTGGGACCGACCTTGGCAGCGCCTTTGCGCATCAGTCGGGCGAACAGGGGGTGACGGGGCTGGCCGTTCCGAGGCGTATTGGCGGTCGCAGCGGATGGAATGAAGGCAGGCATCAGCGTTCCTCAAAATAGCGAGAAGAGCGGACACCGCCTGTCGTTTGTCAACGAAGGGGTACAAGTCCAGTAAAGTTCCGTGTCACAACTTTACAACCTGGGAGGGTAAGAAAAAAATGAGCGACATGGGGAGAACTGCCCTGGTGATCGGTGCAACCCGTGGGATCGGGGCGGCCACGGCTCGAGCCCTGCTCTCCGCCGGCTACCGGACGGCGGGTACGCATCGTACCGGGGGGACCGTGCCCGAGGGGGTGCTCCCCCTCGAGATGGATGTGCGTGACGGTAATTCGATCGCAGCTGGCGTCAAGGCGGCTGCCGCCGACCTGGGTGGTCTGGATGTGCTCGTCGTCGCAGCAGGGATCACCCGCGACAAGCTGCTCATGCGGATGAGCGAGGAGGACCTGAGCGAGGTCATGCAGGTCAATGCGATCGGGCCGATGCTGGCCTGCAAGGCGGCCCTGGGGCCGATGCTGCGGCAGCGCGGCGGATCGATCGTGCTGGTTTCATCCATGTCCGTGAAGTACGGCGTTGTCGGCCAGTGCAATTACACTGCATCCAAGGGGGCATTGGAAGCGTTTGCACGATCGATGGCCAGGGAGTACGCAGCCCGGAACATCCGGGTGAACGTTGTTGCTCCCGGCGCAACTGATACGGACATGATGGCTGATGTTGCTGAGGAGGCACGGATGGCAATGCTGGAAGGAATCCCGCTGGGTCGGTTCGGGACGGCAGATGAAGTCGCTTCGGCGATCATTCACACCGCGGAGAATACCTACATGTCGGGGGCCACTGTGCAGGTCTCAGGCGGTATTTGATCATGCAGGTCCAGCTGGATGTAGGTTCCTGGGGCCTTTTCTGCGGAAGCGACGGCAAGCAGCTGGTTCTGGTGGACGATAAGCCCTGTGGTCCGGTCTCCGCTCGGAAGCCCACGCGTGCAATTCCCAGGCGTCTTCTACTTGATGAGAACCGCATCGCCCAGGTGATGCGCAGTGGCAATGTAATTTCCGAGACAGTCCCCCATGCGGACGAGCAGTGGGCAGTTGAGGTACGGCCCGTCTTCTCTCCACGTACCTCCACGGTGATCGGTGTCCTCGCCGGCGTGGCCAAAGCGGCTGATTCGCTTCCGGAACCACCGCTGGTCGGTGGCTGGGAATGGGAGATCGAGCGTGACGCCGACGGTCAACCAACACTGCGCCGGCGCACGTACTGGGACCGGAACCTGTTTCGTATCTATAACGTCGACACAAGCGTCGCCCAGCAGCGCAGTGGCTATTGGGAAGCCGGGGAATGGGCGAGCGAGCTCATCGACCAGTCCGACCGGATGCGCGTGAACAGCCTCATCCGCGACGGCATCCAGGACGGGCTGATGGGCGTAACGGGCAAGGTCCGGTGCCTGACCTACAACATCGTCACAGGTTACGGCACGGCTTCACAGGACCGTCGGCACATGCGCCTGGTCGGCGTGATTCCGCCGATCGAGCCCGATCACGACAAGATCTATCTGCAGGGCTTCAGTTACGAGGCCCCGGAGACTTTTCACGATATGGCCTTCGAGCAAGACGCCAATGCGGGGCGTGTGGACGACGTGCTTCGCGGAGTCATGGCCCTGGCCAAGGAACCGATGGCCGTCGTCGACTCTGCAACGCTGGATGTTCTTATGACGTCGCCATCGTGGCGTCGGGAAGACTTCGGGTATGTCGGCGGCCTTGGTGAATTTGCCATTGACGCTTCAGGTGAGTTGCACAGGTTCATCGCGGCTGCGGCGAGGGATACCGCTCGTTCTCAATCGATGGGTCTGGCGCTTCGCCGGGTCGACGGTTCCGTGCAGAATGTGCGCATCACCGCCACCGGAGTCAGGTCTGGGGCTGAAGGGCGGGATGCAGTCATCAGGCTCGACTTTTAGTCGAGTCCACCTGCCCCGCCGTTTCGCAACGGGTTTCGTGCACTGAACACCGCCACGGTACCGATGACGTCGACCTTCACTTGGTCGAAGCTTCGCCGCAGTGCAGCCTCAAGTCCTGCGGTGTCGTCTTCGCGGTTGTGAAAGATGCCCAGGCGGTTGTACAGGGCCATGAAGCCGCGGCCGATGAGGTTGTGGCTCACGCCACTGCCCAGGATGGTACTGCCGAACAGCACACCGTCAGCAGCGAGCCGCTCCCCTAGGTGTTTGAAAGCTACGCCCTTGTCCGACCAGGAGCCGGGAACGCAGTGGAAGACGTAGTTCGCCGCGATGGAATCGAACTGGCCGAGAGCCTCGGGGATCGGTTCGAGGACGTTCGCGGTCACACCTCTGGTGCTTACGTGGGTGTGGGCGAGTCTGGACGCTGCGTGCTCCACGCTGTTTTCGTTGAGGTCCATGAGTGTGATCTCAGCAGATTCGGGGAGGTCGGCATTGGCGAGGTACCAACCAGTGCCGGGACCGACATCGAGATGGCGCGTGCCGATGCAACGGTTGTACTGGTCTAGCATGAGCTGGCTGGGGCATCGCCAGGCCAGCGAATTGGAGAACTTCACGACGAGCAGGTCGTAGAAGCCCAGCACCGGCTTGCTGTAGATACCTGCGCCGCGGCGCACTTCCTGGTCGTTCATGTGATCGGAGCCTATCGGTCGAGGTCGGCGAAGTGAGGGTGAGCAGGGTGGTTTCACGAAGGAGCAAGGACGGCTGTGCTGGGGTCCGTGTCCACTGGGCAGCTCTGAGATTGCATCCTAGTGGAAGTAGTTCCACTGGTGAAGTCGAGCCGGTGCGGCGTCAGCCGAAGACCAGCTCGCCGTAGCAAGCGGTCTGAAGGATGATGTCAAGGTCTTGGACGCAGCCGAATCCGAGCTGTTCGGACTCGATGGCGGCAGAGCAGCAGAGGTGGTACCCCTTCTGCTTGGCCTTTCGAAAGGCTTCCTTGATTTGGGCGGCCGACAGCTCGTAGTCCTTGGTCTTGGACTCGTCATCAGACTCTGGATCGTCAAGTGTGATGCTCACGTGCAAGCCGTCCTCTGTCAGCTTGCTCCCGTGGTACCAGGGAAGCGCGCCACCGAAGTAGAACTCTTCGACGTCCTGCAGGACTGAAGCTGCTGATTGGGTGAAGATACCGGTGTTGGTCATGTTTCCATTCCTTCGCGATTCCGTGCGATCAGGGCAAAATGACTTCGCGGGAGGCGAGGTCGGAGAGAACGGCCGGATCCGGGACCCGTGCATCAACGCTGTCCTCCTCACAGAGGGCATCGATCAAAGGGTGGCCTTCCAGCGCGCTGCGGGCTTCTGTGGGAGATGCGAAGACGACAGCTGTGCGGGGATGGAACTCCCGGTCGATGAGCACGTAGCCTAGTTCGCCGGGCTCGCGGCGCTGCATGCGCAGCAGGTCGAGATGCAACCGTGCCTGCGCTTCGACGGCGGCGACGTCGATACCAAGATCTGCTGAGAGTCGGTCGTCCACAGTCCTGGGCTTGTCGGACTCCGGGGTCTGCCTCGCGCGTTCAGTGTTGTCGTTGATCATGCTCATCCCCTCTCGTAGGTCTTGTGGAAGCCGACGACTTTGCTGGTGATTTTCCGTGCAGCGACGATCCAGGATGATGCGGTCACGGTTCTACCTCTGGTCCGCGATCTAGTCGAGGGGGTTCCTGTCCTCCACGGTCATCTGATCGATCGCAGCCAACCGTCTGGCGATGGTTTGTTCGAAGCCATTGCCGGTAGGACGGTAATACTGTGTGCCGCGGACGGCATCGGGTAGATATTGCTGCAAGACAACTCCGTGTTCGAAGTCGTGAGGGTAGAAGTAGCCTTCTCCGTGCCCGAGGCCCTTCGCGCCCGGGTAGTGCGCGTCGCGCAGGTGCACTGGCACGCTCCCGGTCCGGCCGCGCCGGACGTCTTCCAGCGCTTGGTCGATGCCGCGGATGACGGCCGGCGACTTGGGGGCCGTGGCGATTGCGACCGTTGCCTGAGCGAGGTTGAGCCGCGCCTCGGGCATACCGATCAGCTGGACTGCCTGGGCGGCGGCCACTGCGATGCCCAGCACCGAGGGGTCGGCCATGCCGACGTCCTCGGAGGCGTGCACCACCAAGCGCCGTGCGATGAACCTCGGGTCCTCCCCCGCCTCGATCATCCGGGCCAGCCAGTGCAGGGCCGCATCCGGGTCGCTGCCTCTCATGCTCTTGATGAATGCGCTGACGACGTCGTAGTGCTGGTCGCCATCGCGGTCGTAACGCTGCAGCGCAGCGCCGGTGACCTGCTCCAGCACCTCGCGGTCGACGACGCTCTTGCCTGCGGCCTGCGCAGTTGCGACAGCGGTCTCCAGCCGGTTCAGCGCCTGGCGGACGTCGCCGCTGGACAGCCCTGCAATGATCTGCAGCGCGGGGTCGGCGAACCCGATCCCGGTGGCTGAGAGGACCGGGTCCTCCTCTAGGGCACGCGAGAGCAGGTTCACGACCTCGCCGTCCTCCACAGGGCGTAGGACCAGCAGGATTGAGCGCGAGACCAGTGCCGAGTTGACCGAGAAGCTCGGGTTCTCGGTGGTCGCGCCGATGAGCGAGATGACCCCGGCCTCCACGGCGGGCAGGAGGACGTCCTGCTGCGCCTTGGAGAAGCGGTGGATCTCGTCAATGAAAACGAGCGTCTGGAGGTCGTCGTCGAGGGCCTTCTGGGCTCCGGCGAGCGTTTTGCGGACATCGGCTACGCCGGCGCTGGTCGCAGAGAGCTCGACGAAGCGGCGGCTGGTTTGGCGGGCGATCACCGAGGCGATGGTGGTCTTGCCGACGCCGGGCGGACCCCAGAGCAGGACCGAGGTCGCACCCTCGCCCTGGGCGAGCAGCTCGAGCGGCGAGCCGGGAAAGACCAGGTGCTCCTGGCCCACGATCTGGTCGAGGGAGGTGGGCCGCATGCGGGCGGCCAGGGGTTGGATGGCACTCATGGTCTACTCCTTGTTTGGTTCGAGGCGGGCGATCTCGGCCTCGACCCGGGCTTCTTCGCTCTGTGCCGCGGCGGTGCGCGCCCTGGCCTCGGCGAGCCGGGCACGCGCCTCGCGCAGCGCCTGCGCGTCCGACATGGCCTCGACGGCGTGGATCGCTTCGAGCACCGGTGCGGCTGCGTACGAGGGCACCCGGACGCTGATCTGCAAGTAGAAGTCGTCACCGTCAGATGCGTGACCGACGCTGGGCGGCCGGCCGAACGCTGTCGTGCACTCCTCGTTCTTGCGCGTGTGGATCCGGCCGGCGAAGACCTGGGCGGCGGTCACGCTGCAGTCCGCGACGGCGGCGTGGATGGCCCGGAGCACCGGCTCGACGAGCTGGGTGTCGGTGCGCTGCTGTGGATTGACGGTCGGCAGGAGTCCGGGGTCGAGGTGGCTGTCTTCGATGCGGGGGTGCATGGTTGCTCCTTTTGCGGCGGGGGTGGCCATCAGCTCTCGATGCGCGTGAACGGGCCGGAGTTGTGGACGAACAAGGCGATGATCGGCGCGTACCGGGCGTCGCGGTGTACGCCGCCGGCGTCGGTCCAGCCGCCTTGGGCGTCGAGCGTCCAGCGGTCGCCCGTTGCGTCGAAGTACTCTCCCGGCTCGGCCGGGAGCCGATGCTGTTTCACCATCCGGTGGAGCTTGCGGTCAATGGCGGCGCGTTTCCTGGCCGGCATGGGCGCGCCTGTAGTCCGTTCAGGGGGATAGGCGTCCCCGGGCAGCAGGTTCTGCTGCCTGAAGCGGCGCGGGAACAGTGGCATGGCGGTCCTTTCAATTGACGGTGCTGCGCTCAGGCGGAGACGGCGTCCTCCCGCTCCTTGTGCCGGGCGAGCACCCGGTAGACGGTGCGGTCGGTGACCTCGGCCATGTCGGCGATGGTCCGGGGGTCGATCCCTCTGCCGGCCATCGCGACGATGAGGGTGTCGCGTTCCTGCTTTTGCGCCTGGGCGGCGCTACGGTGTGCCACCGGTGAAGTCTTGATAAGGCGGTCGCGTTCGGCGGTGCTGAGTCCGCCCCAGATGCCGAAGCGCTCGTCGGCGCTCAACGCGTAATCCAGGCACTGTGCGCGCACCCCGCACTGGGCACAGACCTTCTTGGCGTCGGTGGTGTTGCCGCCCTTCTCCGGGAAGAACGCGTCGGGGTCTGTTTCTGCGCACAGGGCATCCCTGCGCCACTTCTCGTCGGGGTCCTCGCCGCTCATGACGGTGCGGCCGGGAGGCGGGTGTTCTGCTGTGCGTGCACCGTGGCTCCTCCTAGAAGTTGTCGTGCGTGTGTCGGTACTTCGTTCTCGGGGTGTGCGGGCACAGAGCCCCGGAGGATCCCATTCCTCCGGGGCTCTGTGCGCGAGGCTTCCGTCCTGTACTCCGGGGCGGCTGCGCCGCGCGCTGCTCCCGCTGTTCCTTTTAGTCACTGAAAAGGCGCGCGAAGTGTTCGTCGCTGAGGTCAATCTCGACACGCTGGCCCTCACGAGAGACCGTGAAGACGCAGCCCTCGTCAGCACTGGGCTGCCATGGTCCGCGCTGGAAGACCTCCCGCCAGACCTTGCTGGCGGCCTCAGCGGGCGATGCAGCATCCTGGTCGATCGTCCATCCGACGAGGTACTCCTCGCTGCCGGTGCCCTCAAACGGGTCGAGCTGATCCCGGGGGAAGACCTGGTCGAGCGCACGCTCGAAGTCTTCCCGGGTGGTGTCGCCGCCGGACACAGCTCCGCGGACGAGGTCGGCAAGGCTGTCGATGTGCAGGCTCATGGTGTTGCTCCCTGGGTTTTGGTTCGGGTGGGGTCTGCTGCGACCAGCGCGGCGATGAGCTCGAGGTCGTCTCCGGTGTCGGGGTCGATGAGGGTCCCGGCGGATCCGATGTCGGCCAGCGGCTGCTCGTGCGTCTTGCCTGCCGTGTCCCGGTAGACGAGCGTCACGCCGGACAGGTCCACGGCCGTGGTGCTTACCGGGGAGGACTCGGAGGCCTCGAACGCCGGCCGGATCGCCTCGATGAGCGCGATGAGGTGCTGTACCTCTGCTTTCCGTTCGAGCAGCGCCTTGCGCTGGAGTGCGCGCTGCTCGAACCGGGCCAGGTGCGCGTCGCAGCAGGTGTCGGTCTTGTCGGGTTCGTCCTTGGGATAGGACAGCAGGTAGTGGTCCGTCTCGACGGATTTGTCGACGAGCGTATCGAGCAGGATGTCGGCCTGCCGGGCGGTGATGCTGAGGCCGAGGCGCTGCTGCGCCGCTGCCATCAGGACGCCGCCTTCCGGTCCTCCGGGACGATGCCCTTGGTGCACAGCCGGACGAGGGCGGTGAGCATGTCCTGGCGGTGCCCGCCCCAGTGGACGGTGCGGCCGGAGGCCAGCTTGACGACGATCACGGGTGCCTGGGCATATCCGAGGTCTTCGGTGATGTGGCGGTGGTTTTCATCGCCCTGCTCGATGTCGATTTTGGTGTACTGCATCGCGGGCTGCTGCCGATCGAACAGGCTCTTGGCCTTGTCGCAGTTGGGGCACTCCGCCGGCCCGTAGATGGTGATTTTCGGCGCGGTGTGGGCGGTCCGGGGCAGGTCGCCGATCGTGGTGGGGGTCATGGGACTTGGTTTCCTTCTCTCCCCTGCTGGGGGTCGTTGTGGTGTGGAGGCCCTGGCTCTCAGACGTCGGGCTCCAGGTCGAACAGCCCGGGCTGGGCCACACGCTCGCGCAGCTGCCGGGCGGGTTCCTCGCCGAGGCGCTCGACGGCCTTGTCCAGGTCGCGGTAGGCCTCGGACTCGCCGAGTCCACCCATGGCCTCGATCTGGAAGTACAGCTCGGCGAGCTCCCGCTCGCTCAGGCGGTGGCCGAGCACCTCGGGGGCAGCGAGGTCGGTGTACGAGGCGCTGTAGCCCAGCTCCCAGTCGGACTCGGTCTGCTGCTCGGCTGTAAAGGCCACGAGGATGCCGTGGTCGGGCACGAGCGCGCCGACGAGCAGGTCCGCCAGCTGGTCCGGTGTCGGGCTCCACGGCTGCGCCTGCTGGAGGACTGCGCGGACCTTGGTCCGCAGCACTGAGTCGGCGTACAGCCCGGGCTTCCCGCACGGGCAGGTGCCCGCGAGGGGGCCGCGATCGATGGGCACCCAGAGCCCGTGGTCGTGCTCGAGGTGTTGGTCGGCGTCGTGCCGGGCGATGGCTGCTGGTGTCGACATGACCGTGCTGTGCTGCCAGCTGCACCCGATGCACGCCATGCCGTCTGCGCGCTGCTGGCCGTAGACGTAGACCTCGTGCTTGCCGGGGTGCTTGGCGCGCTTGCCGTCCGGCGTCGCGTCGACCCACCAGTCGGGCAGGGGCGCGTTCACGGCTTCACGTCCTTGGCTGTGCTGTGCATCTCGGCGAGATGGGCGATGGTGCGCCGGCGGAGCCCGTCGTAAAGCGCCCAGAAGGCGTCGTCGCGCGCGGCGAGCTCGTGTATCCAGCTGTTGATCTGTCCGTCCGGGAGCGCTGCGATCTCCGCCGCCTGCTCCGGATCGAGGCCGTGGGCCTCCGGGGCCTCCCGCAGCTCGGCACGCAGTGACTCTGCCTCGAGCGCGATTCCGGTTGCGGGCCCTCGGTTGTTGTCGGTCATAGGTGGTCTCCTCGGTGTCGCTGCTGGTCGCGGATCGCCTGTCGCTCCCGCTCGCGGCGGGTGCCCTTGCGGGGCTTGGGGGTGTGCCGCTGCGTCGCACTGGACTTGCGGAGTTCCCGCATCCAGTGCGCCTG
The DNA here is from genome assembly GCF_024608385.1 of Paenarthrobacter sp. UW852. Classification (NCBI taxonomy): domain Bacteria; kingdom Bacillati; phylum Actinomycetota; class Actinomycetes; order Micrococcales; family Micrococcaceae; genus Paenarthrobacter; species Paenarthrobacter sp. UW852. The sequence continues at coordinate 44,209 of NZ_JAMSGY010000011.1, read as the reverse complement.
TTCGGGATTCCCCGACGGCCGGAAGCCCTCGGTGGAGTAGTGCTGCCTGCGCTTTCGGCTCATGGGTTCTTCTCCTCCGCCACGCGGGCGATGTGGCGGGCGCAGCCAGCCGCCCACGTGCGGGCATCGGCGGTCTGCGCGGCGGCCACCGCCTTCGCGGCGCGGTCGGCGTCGATGGGCAGCCGATGCCGGATGAGCAGCGCCAGGGTGACGTCGAGCATCACGGTGCGCTCGTGGTCGCTCAGCTCCGTCTGCTCGGAGTGCTCGTGCACCCCACGGCGTTCGTGCAGGGCACGGTCCGCCCGCGAATCGAGCAGGGTCTGCTCGATCTCAGGGACGAGCTCTTCTGCGGTGGTCGTGGTGGTCTGGGGCGTCATGCGGTTCTTTCCGCCGGGCCGCTTGGCCCGGGATCGAGGAGCCCCGTCGCGCCGCCGTCCCACAGGGACCCGGCCGCGGCGAGGCTGCGGTCGTGTGGTCTGGGTCAGTCCTTCGAGCCGTCGCGGAACTGGAGGTACTCCCGCAGGGTCGGCGCGTCCGCGCCGGGAAGCGAGATCCGGTCGAGGGCTCCGTACAGGTCCTCGTCTCCGATCAGCTCGCCCTCGTGGGCGACGACGGCTTGCGCCAGGCGGACCAGCAGGACCTTCATCTCCTCGGCGCGCTCCTCGTCGGCGGTCCGCAGGCGCTTGATGTCGATGAGGCGCTTCTCGCAGAGGCTCTTGAGGTAGAGCGCGCCCTTGCGCCACTCGAGGAACTCGATCAGCTGTGTGCTGTGATCCAGCGGGGACAGCCGCCAGATCTCGGCGTCGTCCTGGCGGAATGAGAGCTGCTGGTCGATGCTTGAGGCGGTGGTCTTCAGCCAGTGCTCGGTTTGGTTGAGGCCGGCCGGCGTGGTGGTGACCTCGGCCCGGACTGCGTCATCGCGCAGGCAGCTGCGCATCACGGCGTCGAGCGGGTCCTGCAGGCGTGGAGGTGCGGGGCGGGCGGTGGTCGTCATGGTCATGGGGGATGTCCTCGTCGGTCGTGTCGTTGATGGTCTGCGGAGCGTCGGCCCCGACAGCGCGCCCGTGGCGCTGGTTGTGGAATTAGGTCTCAGTTCCTGGTGCGGAAGCGCAGGTCGGGCCAGATGGGCTCGACCGAGACGCGCAGCAGCTGGATACGGGGGTCGCGGTCCTTGGCGCGTTTCCAGGCGCGGCGAACGGCTGCGGCCTTGTTCCGGGCCTTCTTCTGGTCGTCGAACGGCCCAATCAGGTGCGAGTAGGTCTGGGGGCTGGCGGACTTCAGGCTCTCGGCCTGCATCATCACCACGACGCCGTAGCCGTTGGCCTCCTCGGCCACCAGGTCCTCCCAGGAATCGTAGGTGCGTTCGGTCTGCGTGCTGTACGCCTTCATGGCGAGACCTCCTGGTCGTCGTGACGGATGTCGATGGGCCGCTCCCAGAGCGGCATCCCGTCCTCGCCGGTCTCGGCCGAGAACTCGAGGCGGACCTCCGGCTGGTCTATGTGTGCGCCGAAGTCCGACCAGCCCGCAGGCGGGAGCCGGTAGATGGGCTGCTCAGCCATGGGACTCGCTCCTTCTCGTTGTGGTGTCGTGGCAATGAGGGGGGACCGGGCCGGGACCCGACCCCCGACATCACTGCCCCGGCACCCGGGTCGGCCCTGCCGACCCCGACGCTGTGCCCTCCGGTGACCAGCACCCGCAGGGTGCCGGTCACCGGTCGGTCATGAACCAGCTGCGATGCGTTCCGTCCCGGTCATCCTGGTCTCAGCCATGGGGCTGTTCTCCTGCGTTTCCGGGTTGGGTCTGCCGACGTTCGGCGGCCCAGGGGAGGCGGGAGTCCTGGTCAGCGGAGCACCAGAGCCCGCCAAGCGAGGCGCTGCGGTGGGTGTGGGGCAGGTGGTCCTCCCGGTCTCCGCACAGCCCGACGGGCAGACCGGCCGGGTCTCCAGTCAGCTCGGCGAAGCGCAGGCGGTACTCGAGCTCGGCAGCATCCGGGCTCCAGGCCTGGATCTCGATCCCGAAGGGCTGACCTGGAACCTCCCAGTCCCCCGCCGGCTCGCCCAGCAGCGCCGCGCGCTCGTCGAGCAGGATCCGCGAGTCGGCGTGCTTCACCTCGGCGGGCATGGCGGGGTCGATGCTGAACTTCTGGGCGATGGCGACCATGACGCCGTCCTCGACGGCCCGGTACTCCGGCATGTGAAGCTTCAGCGGGCGGACCATGTCGCCCACGTATGCCTCTGTCGCGTCGTGCAGCAACGCCCAGAGCGCATGCTCCGGGGCGACGAGTCGCGAGAGGAGTACGCAGTGCTCGGCGACGGACATGAACCGGCGGACGTGGCCGTTGTAGCGGCACTGCATGGACAGCGCGTGTGCGATGTCGGCGATGTCCACGTCCTCGGGCCGCGGGTCCAGCGGGTAGAACCGGCGACCCGTGTAGGTCTGCATCCAGTTGCCGCGCGGAACTACGGTCGTGGCGGGCCGGGCTCCGGCTGTGGCCATCCCTGCTCCGTGATGGCGAGTGACGCTCCTTGTCCCCCGGGCGGGGTCGAAGCTGGCCGGCAGCTCGCGGTCGAAGAGCTCCTCGAGCAGCGCGACGTCGGGGTCGACGGGTTCGTGCTCTGCGCTCTGGAGCCAGAGCACGCCGTAGCGTTCCCCGGTCTCGCGCAGCACGACGTCGTGCAGGCCGTCGTCGGTGTTGTCGATCGTGTAGTCCGTGTTCGGCCCGAGGGCCGGTGCGCGCAGCGGCTTCGTTCCGGGCCGCGCCTGCATGGCTTCCCTGGCCTCGGCGGTGAAGCGCACGCGCGCTCCGTCGGGCCAGGCCTGGTGCTTCGGGTCATTCATGGATCAGTCCTCCTCGGGCCGGGTGGCACTGGGGTCGGGGTGGTGCGCCGCGGAGCGCCGGCGTGTGGCTGGCGCTCCGCGGCGTCGGAATGGGTTGGTCAGACCCGTTCGGAGACCCGCAGGTCGTTGAGGTCGTCCTGGATCTCCTCCTCGAGGGCGACGAGGATCGCCTCCTCGCCGGACACAGCCGAGATGAGGTCGTCCTGGACCTGCTGCTTCTCTGCCAGGACTCCGGGCATCCGCTCGTCCTGAGTGCCCTTGGTGATAATCCGGTGGATCACCACGGGCTTGGTCTGCCCCGTGCGGTAGAGACGGCCGTTGGTCTGCAGGTAGTGCTCGAGCGAGAACGGCAGCGTGTACCAGATCATCGTCGAGCCGCCGTCCTGCAGGTTCAGGCCGTGGCCGGCCGCCGCGGGGTGCAGCAGCATCACCTGGATCTGCTTGGCGTTCCACCGGCGGACCATCTCCCGCGAGCCGTCAAAGACCTGCGCGTCGATGCCCGCCTTCTTGAAGCGCGCCATCAGCTGCTCCAGGTCAGAGCGGAAGTGGTACGCGACCAGCACCGGGTCTCCCCCGCTGTTGCGCACCAGGTACTCGGCCATTTCGAGTTTCTTGTCGTGGATAACCTCGTACTGGCCCTTGGTCGCCGGGTCCTCCGGGTCGGCCGTGTAGAGCGTCCCCGAGGCGAACTGCATCAGTTTGCTGGTGAGGACCGCCTGGTTCTCGGCGACGATCGACTCAACGCTCTGGGTGAGCTTGCCGTCCTCGTCCTGGTAGGTCTTCACGACGTCGAGCACGAGGTCGCGCCTGAACTCCTTGTAGGCCTGCATGAGGTCCGGCGGGAGGGTGACGTTGGCGTCCTGGATCGTCAGCCCCGGCAAGTTGAGGTTGGTGTTCTGCGCGCTCATCACCAGGTGCCTGATGGCCTCATGGATCTCGGCCTCGGCGTTCGGGGTCGGGATCCACTTCGCCGGGGTGGTGGTGCCAGGCACCATCTTCGGGATGAACCACCGGTTTCGGAACTCCGTGATGGTCCGGCCCAGGGCCTCGCCCTGGTCGAGCAGGTAGATCTGGCTCCACAGGTCGTGCAGCCCGTTCGGGCTCGGCGTGCCGGTCAGCTCGATGAGCCGCGTGATGGCCGGGCGGACCGCCTTCAAGGCCTTGAACCGGGCGCTGCTGTGGGACTTGAAGCCCTGCGACTCGTCGATGATCACCGTCTGAAACGGCCAGATGAGGGTGTCCTGTCCGTTGATGGACTGGATCGGCATCTGGTCGACCAGGCCGTAGCGGCACTGCGCGCAGCCGTCGCCGCCGCAGCTACGACAGTCGTGGCTCTCGCGCTCCAGCGCGCCGCGGGTGACGAGCTCGCTGATCGCCTCCTTGACCGCGGTCTTGGTGGGGGCTTTGGTTCCGGACTGCCCGGCAGCCAGCTGCAGGAAGTGTCCGATCAGCTGCTCCTGGGCCATTGGTCCGATCGTCTCGATGAGCCCGCGCAGCCGCACGGCCTCCGGTGAGATCCCGGCGGCGATGGCATCGCCGGTGGGGTCGCCGGTCAGCTGGAGCAGACGCGCACCCTGGGAGGGCTGGGTCAGCAACTCCTGGTTGACGAAGTACATCGTCGGCGGGTCGGAGAAGACTTCCCGAAAGCGTTCCAGTCGCTTCTCCTTGGGCAGCTTCCGGTCGTTCTCGTTGACGATGAGCGACTTGGTTCGGATCGGGAATCCCCATTTGTCGATCTCGTCGAGCCAGGTCGAGCGAGCGATCGCGATCGGTGCGACGACGAGGATGTGGCCCATCGGCCGGACTGTCTGCAGGACGCTGAGGGTCGAAAGCGTCTTCCCGGCTCCGACACCAAGCCAGGCTCCGGCGAAGGGGCGGCTGACGAGGAAGTCGTGGATCTGCTGCTGGTAGGGCTTGAGCACGATGGGCGCGGGTGACGGCTGCGGTGGTGCGATGGTCGTGGTCATGGTGTGCGGCCTCCTCTCGTGGGTTGTCGGTAGTCGGGATCAGGCATGGAATGCCTCGCGGATAAGGCCCAGGCGGACCTCGGCGTCATCGGCCCGGCGTGCCTGGGCGGCGAGCTCTGCCTCCAGCCCGACGATCCTGCGCTGCAGGGCGGTGACACGCGGGTCCTCACCCAGCGCGGTGCGTACGCGCTCAAGCACCGCTTCGGCAGAGGCATCTCCGACGGCCGCATCGGGTATGGGCGTCGCAAACGGCAAATCTTCCTTGGCCTCGGCGGTCATGTCGTCCTCTGCTTCCTGCCCGGGCTCGGGCGCGATCATCAGGTGTCCCCGGCGGCGGGTGGGCCGGGCCGTCGCGGGCTCCGGCTGGTCTTGTTCCGGTGCATCGGGCTGTGCGGGCGCGTCGACGGGCACGGCCTGGAAGGCCTGCTCCCCGGCCCCGTCGAACGAGACCTCGATGAGCTGGTCCGCAGGCAGGCCCTCGGGCTGGGCGTCGAACCAGCGGGAGAAGGCGGCTGGGTGCTCCACGAAGGCCACCGCGACGGTCATCTGCCGTTTCCCGCGTGGCCTGCGGTCTGCGGCGGATACTGCATGATCGGCCCGGTGCCCGCCGAGCAGCCGTTTCATGTCGGCACGGGCGTTCTGCGCCGTGCGGTTGGGTGAGGTCATGTTGCGCGGCACCGAGACGGATCCGCCGGCATTGTTGCGCAGGATGGCGTGGCCCCGGGACGAGACACGCCCAACGCAGCCGGCCCGCATCGCTTCGAGCACGAGCTCCGTGGCCTCGCGATCGAAGGTGCCCAGGTCGGCCCGGGTGAGCTGGCGGAAGGCCGAGGTGGCCTGGCCGTTGCCCTTGGTGACGCGGCCGCTCATCGGGCGGCCTCCGGGGTTCCGGCGTCACCGCGGGCGATCACCGTCCGGGTGCTTTCCGCGGCCAGGAGGTTGAACACCACGGCAGCCGCGTGGTCCTCATCGTCTTCGCCGCACATCCACTGCATGAAGTGGCGGAAGGCGCTGGCGCGGAACTCCTCCATCTCTGCGGCAGTGCTGGCCTGCTCCCAGTCGCGCGAGTCGTACTTGCGCGCTCCACGCTCCACGAGCGCGGCCGTCCTTGTGAGCAGCTGGTCCTGGTAGGGCACCTGAAGCGGTACGAGCAGGTCGAAGCGGGGCTGGCCTGTCTTCACCTCGCGCTGCATGCCGGAGGCGGTGACCCTGCGTGATCCCGAGTCTTTCGTTTCGTAGTCGCGGGCGGCTGTCTCCGGGCCCGCGGCGGTGGCTGTTGCGGTCATGATGCTGCTTTCTGCTGGCTCTCGATCCGGCGGTAACCGAGCACGTGGGTGATGAAGGCGTCGACGGCCTGCTCGTCATCCACGACGTGGATCTCGGCACCGAAACGGCGCATCTTGGCGTGCATGACGCGCTGGCGCTTCTCGAGGTCTCCGCCGGGTCGCTTGACCTCGACGAAGACCGTGCCGGTGGGCGTGAGGACGATTCGGTCGGGGACGCCTCCGCGGGCCGGGGACACGAACTTCAGGCAGAACAGACCGTGCCGGCGGCACTGCGTGAGCAGGTACTGCTCGACGGCCTTCTCCCGCTGGTTCTTCTTCCTCGGCATGGGGCCTCAGTCCTCGTCGGTCCCGGCAGCGTCGGAGGCGTCGCCGTCAAGGAAGTGCCCGAAGCCGACGATGTCCTCGTCGTCGATGTAGGCAGCGATGGCGTCCGGGTCGTAGACGAAGCTCGGGTCGTCAGGGTCGACTACGACCCAGCGCTTGGCCGCATTGCCGTAGTTGGAGAAGCCGTCGATGTCGGCGACGGTCACCAGGCCCTGGTGGGCGAGCTCCTTGAGCCGGGTGCGGATGCAGGAGTCCGAGGAGCGCGGCACCTCGCCGAGGCTGGTGACGACGCGGTCGTGGTAAGCGGCGATGAGCTCGTCGTGGGTGAGCGGGCCCTTCTCGCGGACGATGTCGAGCACGATGGGACGGACGCGGGATGCGCCGAGCGCGGCCTTCACGGCGGCGGCGTAGGAGGTCTCCGGGTCAGTGGAGCGGACAGGGACTGTTGACTGGGACATGATGGCCTCTCGTGATCGTGTCGTATCGAGTCTGAATTGCCTTTCGTACTCAATTATGACTCGAAGTGAATGATCTGTGCGGAACCATTCGCAATGGTGCACAGAGTTGAACAAGGGGGCCGCGGCGTGCGCGGCCCCCTTGTGCGGGCTGTGGTCGATCGGCTCAGGCGGCCTCGTTCATCCAGTTCTTGGTGAACGTCTCCTCGAGCATCCGGACGTAGGTGTCCAGGTCCAGCGAGGCGATGAGCCGCTCGATCCGGTCGGCCGGCAGCTGGTGCAGGTCGTCGTTGACGACGACCATCGACCAGGTTGGGTCGATGGCGTTAATGCGCCTCACCACGACGTCCTGGTCGTCCGGGAGCACGGCGAGCCCGTCCGACATGCTGGCCTCGGCGCGGGAGCGGGCCCAGCCGTGATGGCGCAGCACCTCCAGCGCGACCGGGTCGCGCTTGGTCCGGCCGATGTCCTCCTCGCGGCGCTTGGCCTGGCTGGCCGCGGTGACCTTCCAGGCACCGGCGTTGAGCAGGCTCCGGGCGTTCTCAGTGCCCTCGCGGACGATGAACACCCGGTTGACCATCTGCAGCACCTGCGGGTCGCGGACGTTGGTCACGTGACCCTGCTCGCTGTACTTCACACCCACGGCGGGGTCGATGGGTGCAGCCGAGAAGGGGTAGGTGATCGAGCCGCGGGAGGCCGCGATGACGTTCTGGAACAACAGGAGCGACCGGATCGGGTCGTCCTCCAGGACCGCCTCCTCGATCACCTTCCGGCCCAGCATCAGGTCGAAGGGCTCCGCGATCGCCGACTCTCCCCTGCTCGCCACCGTCTGCAGGTAGCGGGCCAGGGCGAAGTCGATCACGGCCGGGTGGGCCAGCGACTTCGTCGGAGTCGGGCCCGCGTGGCAGGCCAGCGTGCCGCCACCGGCGGCGATGATCGGACTGTCTGCCACGGACCGCCCCGGCTCCGGGGCCTCCAGCTCCAGGCGGTTGTTCGAGTCCTTGCTGATGAGGAACATCAGCTCAGGTTCGATGTCGACGCCGATGGCCTCCTGCTGCTCGGCGAGCACCCGGTTGTTGGTCGCTTCGTCGAATCCGTTCTCGCCGCCGACGACCGAGTAGAGGCCGTCGGTGTTGGTGGAGATGATCCGCGCCCCGGCCAGGGTCTGGGCCTGTCCGATCCGCCAGCTGAACAGCTGGCCAAGGATGCGCATCGAGATGATGCGGTTGTTCATCCGGATCGGCGTCCGGTGACTTGCGTCGCCTGCGCCCGAGGCCGAGTTGAGGATCAGCTTCGTGCCGTTGCGCAGCACGCCGAGCCCGGCGATCTGAGCCTTCAGCCGCGCAGCTTCAGGGCTGTCGCCCGGAAGCTGCGCCAGCTGCTTCTTCAGCCCCTTGATCTCCTGGCCGTAGCGCTCCTTGTCGAAGAAGATCTTCGCGTAGCGGTCCTCACCCAGCTCGGGGTTCCAGAACGCCCGCATGTTGCGCAGCAGGTTCGGGTAGTAGCTGGTGAAGTCCTCGTGGATCACCAGGCCAGCCGAGGTGCGTGCGAACTTCGGGTGCAGCTTGTCGGAGCCGTCTTCCTTGGCGATGAACAGCTCCGGCTTCTTCTTGGCCGGCTCATCGCGGTAGGCGGCATTGGTGGCCGTGCTGTTGGCGAGTACCACCTTGCCTTCCAGGACACCGCCGTCGGGCAGGACGACATTCAGCGCCTCCGCCTCGGGCCGCTGGGTGGTCAACAGGTCCGCCGGGTCAGGCACCTGGGCCTGGGCGCGGGCGAGCTGCCCGGCCTGGTCAGGGTCGTCCTTCTTCGGCTTGCGGTACTTGACCTTCTCCGGGTCCGAACCCAGCAGGACCAGCCGCTTGTCGACGAAGGTGCCGTCGGGCAGGCGGAGCATGGCGTGCTGACGCTTGGCCTCGGCCACGAAGTCCTTTGCATCCGGGAAGGCCTGCGCTGCCCGGATGAGCATCATGGTCTGATCGTTGTGCTCGACCTTCTCGGCGTTGAACACCGACAGGTCGGCTTCGGCCCCATGGATGCCGCCGGTGGAGAACGTGGCGAAGCAGGACGACGGCGAGGCGTCCGCCCGGAAATACGGCACGTTGTTCGGGGTCTTGGGCACATCGCGCAGAGACCGGGCCGGAAGGCTGAACTTGTCGCGGTACTCCTCGGAGTCGTTGAAGTTCTGCCCCTCGATCGAGCGGTAGTACGCCACGACTTGCAGGAACTGCCGGTGGGCCTCGCGCTGGGCTGCAGTCACTTCGGAGTGGGTGGCCGGGTCGGGCGCGACGTTCTCCTCGAAGAAGCGCACGCACTCGTCGAGCACGTTGACCGGCTCGATCCCGCGTTCTTTAGCGACCTCGGGGTGCGGATATACGAAGGACACCGCCTCGATGTCATCCAGTGAGGCGTAGGGTGCGAGGATGCGGCCCACGAACTTTGCCGATGAGGAGTCGACTGCCAGCCGGTCCTTGCGCACCGCACCGTTCTTGGTGAACACCGTTTCGGTGAACTGGGCGAGCAGAGCGGCCTTGAGATCGAAGTTGCTCGCGTACGCCGGGTGCCGGAACAGCTGGGCCAGACCAAGGCAGTCCGAGACGTTGTAGGCCAGCAGCTCATAGAGATCCTCTACCGCCTCGATGCTCGTGTCATGGCTGAGCTTCTCGGATTCCTTGATCTGGCGGCCGAGCATCCCGAGCAGGCGCTTGAGGCTGACCTTGGACTGCAGTTCGTTCAGCCGGGCCACGTCCAGGTGCCGGCCCGAGTGAAGCATGGCGCGGCGGATCTTCGCAGCCGCCCCGTCCCAGCCGAGGTAGCCAGGCATGTACTCGATGTGCTGGGACGAGAAGAGCTGGTCGTTGTGGTCGCGCAGAGTACGGGCCGTGGTCGGCTGAAACGGCCGACCGCTGCCCGGGGCCGGAAACGCCTCGTTGAGGTAGAGCGCGACCATGGTCGTGTCATAGTTCATTGAGTTGTAGCCAGCAAGGAACGGATGCAGTGCCGGGTCGTACTCGGGGTCGGTGTCGCAGACCGGACGCAGCGCCGCGGGGTACCCGCCTGGGTCGGAGTGGTTGCACACCTGGTCGGCGTTCGAGAGGCCCATCAGTTCGGCGAGCCGGAGGCTGCCCTGTTCGCCGCCGAGGTTCCAAAGCTGGACGCTGACCGCGGGCAGCCCCGGGTTGGAGCGGATCACGGTGTCGTAGAGGGCCTGGGGGTCGACGGAGGCGACCAGCGCCGGGTCGTCGGCCAGGAAGAAGATCTCCAGGTCGTGGACGGCGCGGCCCGGCCGCGGGGTGTAGGCGCACAGCGTGAAGACGTTCGACAGCGATTCGATGTCGTAGAACGTGAAGAGCGCGGTCTCAGCTGTGACGGGGGTGCGCTGGGTGGTCATGTGTCTGGCCTTTCGGTCGTCACCGGCCGTCACGGCCGGGGTATGCAGTTATCTGGTCGGGGTGCCGGGCGCTGCCGCGGATGGCCTTAGGCGGCGCTTCTTCCTTGTGACGGGCGCGGGGACCGGCCGGGCACCGCGGGCCCATCGACCTCCCACCAGGGAGTAGCCGAAGTGCTCACGCTGGCCGGTGCAGTCGGCGCATTCCTTTCCGGGTGAGACTCCCTCTCCTGCACATCCGTCTTTCCAGTTCGGTTCGTTCGGGTGCGGCTGCGTCATGTCCTGTTTTCCGTTCTTGTCTTCAGTCGATCGGGTTGTGTGGAGAGCGGCGGCGCGGGGCGTCCATCCGGCTGGAGGCCTCAGCCACGAGCCGCCGCTTCTCCTCCGGGTCGGCACTGATCTGCGACCGGACGATCAGGTTGGTGATCCGCTGTTCGCGGGCGACATCGGCCAGCGCGGTGCTCGCCCTGCCTTGTTGCTTGGCGAGGTCGGTCACCGCCCGGGCGAGCTCGGTGATGGCCCTGGCGATTGTGGGCATGGTCGGATCAGTCCTCTCCTGTGGTGTCCTCGTCGTCGGCGTCCACCTGGGCGGCGGGACCTGTGTGCCGGAGCAGGCCGCGGTAGTTGGCCTGAAGGACCGGCTGCGACTTCTTTTTCGGGTCCGAGCCGCTGTAGTGCGGGTTCATCCACTTCTTCAGCTCGTACTCGGCGATGGTCGTCTCGGGGGTGGCCATCATCTGGCCGGGGCGGATCTTCTTGTTCTTGTCCGGGCAGTGCCACAGCGGGTCAGGCCGCACGATCGCAACCAGGTCCGTGATGAACTGCTTGTTGCTCACCGGCGACCCCGAGGGCGAGACGTCTGCGAACCAGGCCTTGTAGAGGTCATAGGTGAAGGTGAAAGGCACCAGGTCCCACACCAGCCGCTCGCGGAACTCTTCCCAGAAGGCGCGCACGGGGTCGTTGGCCTCCTTGTACTCGGCCAGGACGTCCATGGTCGCCACCGGCTCGGAGAGCTGGTAGTAGTTGCCCGGGTCGGCTGCGCCGGCGCGGTTGAGCACGTACCAGAGGGCGTACTCCAGGACCTCGCGGCGCTGGAGGTAGTCGTCCTTGATGTACTTGCGCTCCATGCCGGTGAAGCTCTTGTTGAACGGTACGAACAGCTGCCGGCGGTAGAAGCTTTCGGACTTGTCCTTCACGCGCGGGAACTCGTTGAGGCATTGGACCATGAAGCCGAAGAACTGGTAGGCGATCGGCATCCGGTACTTCCGGTTGATCTGGATGACGTCGTTGGTGACGATCGCCTTCAGGTTGGCCGCTTTGTCGATGAAGGTGCCCACGTCGTTCTCGTCGACGATGATCGCGTTGGCGCGCACGAGCGGCTCGAGCGCGAAGTCCTTGCCGAAGTCGCTCAGCGGGATCGAGGTGTGCGAGCGTGGCCCGCACAGGTTGCGCATGAGCGAGCACAGCGTGCCCTTGCCGTTGTTGCCCTGTTCTGAATAGAACCAGGCAGTCTTGCCCCAGCTGACGTGCGGCCGGATGATCGCGCCGATGACCTCCCAGAGCAGCTCGGGGATACCCTCCTCGTCGGAGAGCTCGCGGATCCAGGACTCGATGTCCCAGACCGAGCCGTCGACAGGGTGGACGATCACCGGGTTGTCCGGGTCTTCGACGTAGTCGATGTGGCACTTGGCCAGGAACACCAGTGCCGGGTCGAAGGGTACGAGCGACTTGGGTTCGAAGTGGAAGGCCTTGCCGCCCTCATGGATGTCCCGGGCCTCGCGGCCGTAGTGGAACACGCCGTTGTTCACGGCGATGAGGTCTCTGTGGCTGCACTGGTGCCGGCGCGGGCTGTCCTCGCGGAGTACTGCGAGGACCTCGGCGAATTCCTTGAGTGTCAGCTGCGTGTTGTAACGGCGTGCCGTGGTGCGGATGTCGTCCTCGCTGGTGGTGTACGTGCCGCGGCCCGGGCCGGTGGCCTGGTACATCGCCAGCAGGTCGTACTCGCGGTCAGTGTCCTTGGCGCTGGGGGCGATGCGGATCACGTGGTGCAGGCTCAACAGGATTTGCGCCACTTGCCAGTAGGTCAGATGCCGGGCCAGGGGCAGCTTCTCGGCAGCCACCTTGGTCTTGCTGTTCTCGGCCTTGGAGACGCCGTTCACGATCGCGAGCAGCTGCTTCTCGAGCAGGCGCGGTGCCGGTGGGTCCGACGGGTCGATCAGCTGGAGGTAGACCTCGGTCGCGCGCGTGACTATTTCGTTTTGCGGGGCGATGTCGCCGCCGTCGGCGAAGTACGTCATGACCTCGGTGAAGGCGTCGGCGACAGGGTTGGTCGAGGGGGTGTCGAAGTCCTCGTCGAAGACGGGCGTTGGGTCGTCAGGAGTCGTCATGCTGCTGTCTTTCTCGATCGCGTCGAGTACCTGCCGGCAGTGAGTGGGAAGCCGATTGGTCTCGTAATCGAATAGGAACGTGCTCACGACTCTATGCCATCCGAATGGTCTTTCGCAACGAGTCGACTGATAGCCGACTCATGGTCCGACAGAGGTCGCGGGTGGTACCCGGGTGGGGCTCGGAGGGGTCGCGCGCGAGACCCGGAGGCCACGGCGACACGACGAGAGCGTGCGGTCTGGAATGAGAAACAGCGGCTCCGGGGGCGTATGCCCCACGGAGCCGCTGGGTTCTCGTGCTCGAGCACTCCCCCGCGGGCGGCGTGAGCCGCCCGACCCCCTGGTCGGGGTTCGGGGAGTTCTTCTGACCGGCCGGCCGGGAACCTCCAGAGCTGGGATCCGGCTGCAACAGCGAGTCGGTATACCCCCTGTGGGTATCGGAAGGTGTACCACTTGACGTGGTACACCTGTTTCCCCTGGTCAGTCGGGGATTTCAGGACTTCTCCAAACGGGGTGTACCACATGGAGATTTGCACGTGGTACAGGCGTTTACCCTGGTCAGACGGGCTTTATATACCCCCTGTACCACTTGTACCACTAAATAAAGACTAGATATACGCGCATGGGGATAAGAGCTCTTACTGGCTGGATGACCGATCGGAGGCGTCCTTCGCGCACATATGTAAACGCTCGGAATCTGGTGGTACTCGTGGTACACCTGCCGAAAACGCTGATCTACCAAGGCAAAACGGCGTACCACGTCCGCTCGGGCACGTGGTACAGACTCCCTCGGCCGCGGTCGCCTGACCCGCCGTTTGAGCAGGCCAGCACTGGGATCGGGAGGTGTACCACGACACGTGGTACACCTCGGCGCTGCGTCCTCCCGTGCAGCGGAGCATCAGGCCCTCACGGCCCTGACGGGAGCGATCGCGATGGGTCCGGCGTCCTGGTCGACCGGGCTTCCGAGTGATTCCGAGTGATTCCGAGACAGACCTTCGAATGGTCGACGGAATGGGATGCCAACTGCATTGCACATGATGAATCGACACTGATAGAGTGGGCATTGGTGTTAGGGCCAGGAACCGTCACCAGGCGTTGTTGTCACAGGAACGTGAAAACAGAAAGGCCGGAGAAGCATCCCCGTGGGAAGGGAGCTCTCCGGCCTTTCTGCGCGTTCACGCTGGTGCGAGGCCCAGGGTGCGCCGGCCGCCTAGAAGGCGGCCGCGCTGCGGCCTCGCCGGTATCCCGCATTGGGGGACTCGGGTATGTGGGCACGGACCCGGTGGCCGTCCTCGACGGCGTACAGGATCTCGTAGGTGATGGAGACGTTGCGGTTGCAGGGCATCACACCCTGCCTCCGGCGCATCTCGAGCTTGCGGAAGCCAGCGACGGACTCGGCGCGTTCGAAGAAGCGGGCGAGCATCTCGCGGGCGCGTTCGTGCGCCTGCTCCGCCGTGCGGCCGCTGGTGCTCATGGTGAAGAAGTGCATGGACCCTCGATCGAAGGTCGGCCTCTCACCGGTGTCGAAGTCGCTGGCGAACCGCGCGCGGCGCACTTCGCTGCCGCTGGGGCGCACGAGCCGGCCTTGCGCGTCATACGTGCACTTGTTGACGACTGCCATGGTGGATCCACCTCCTCTCAGGTCTGGCTGACGAAAATCCTTCAGCCAATCCCCCGGTGACCGGATCACCCCGGTCACCCGAGAGCAGGCCCTCCGGAGCGACCGTCGGCCCACGGCCGAAAGGTCGCCCGGAGGGCACCAGCGTCAGTCCTGCACATTCAGCCCGGCCGCTATGCGGCCTGTGGCTCGTTTTCCCTGCCTTCTTCCCCGCCGGCTTCCCTGTCGTCTTGTGCAGGCCCGGGCGCGGGTGCCGCCATGCGGTACACCGCCAGGGCGCACGCGAGGAACGCCGCGGTCATCAGCAGCGCTGAGACGGGGTTCGCCAGTGCGCCCAGCAGCTGGGCGGGGACAAGGACGGCCGTGAGGTTGAAGGCCAGGTGGAGCAGCACGCACGGCCACAGGACGCGGGTGCGTTCGTAGACCAGCGCCAGCAGCACCGCCAGGGGCAGCGTGGCAGCAAACTGGACGACGTTGGCGTGCAGCAGGCTGAAGCCCGCGGCGGTGACGAGCACCGCCGCGACGATGCCGACCCTGCGCCGCAGCAGCGGGTAGAGCAGGCCGCGGAAAAGCATCTCCTCGGCCACCGGCGCTGCCACCAGTGCGAGCAGGAGGGCCACGACGGGACCGGCGTCTGTCCTGGCTCGGGTCGATTCATCGAATCCCGCCGAGCCGCCCAGGGTATAGAGCCACAGGGCCAGGGACTGGCCGGCGAAGAACGCCAGAGCCAGGCACCCAAGCACCGTTCGGGTAAAGCGCGGTGTTCCGGACATCGGTCGGACCGTTGGCGCGTTGGCGAACCACCGGGGCCGGAAGAGCCTGGCAGCGCCGACGAGCAGCGCCACCAGGCCTCCGAGCACCGCCGTACCCAGGACGGGCTCGCCGACCACGGAAACTACGGCAAGGCCAAGTCCCAGGTAGGCGGCGAGCACGTCGAGGGGCACGAGGACACACCACGCGATGGAGACGAGCCGGGACTTGATGGGTGGAGCGGGCATCCCCGCCTCCTTTCCGTGGTCAGACAGACGCGGGGATCTGCTCTTCGATGACGGCCTGGACGCGGGTCTCGCCGCGGAAGGTGTTCAGCTGCAGCTTCGCGATGAAACGCAGCGTTCCGACCTCGGTGCGGCTGGCCGACCGCGTCAGAGCCGAAATCTCCGGCTCCTTCTCCTCGGCGACGTTCCACCACAGGCAGGACAGCCCCGACCTGGTGACCAGCCGCAGGTGCTTCTTGCACAGGCGGCACACGCGGTAGCCGCGGGCGTTGGTCATCAGGTTGGCGTCGGTGCGCTCATGGCCGCAGTCAGTATCGGAACCGATCCGGTCCACCCGCAGCCCGAGGGGCTCGACAGCGATTTCGACCACCGGCTCGACGAAGCCGTGGCCGAAGGGCCGCAGCGCTTCCACACGCCGGACGAAGCCGACCAGAGGCTCCAGGTCGTCCAGGCCAGCATCGCAGTCCCGGTCCGGGCCCAGGACCAGGTCGGCCCGGCGCTCATCCTGGACGACAGCCAGCAGGGCAACCTGCGTGGCCTCCCGCAATGCTTCGACCAGACCGTCGAGCAGTTCCGCCCGGTCGACCTTGACGCCGCAGGCCTGCTGGTGGCCGATGGCGCGCATGCCGTCCTGGTGTTCGAGCGTGTCGATGATGCCGAACCACGACGGTGCCCGGCCGGAGCCTCCGACGTAGTCATCCGGCCCGGCGGGACGGTTGAGCACGACGACCGGGTGGCCGTGGCGCTCCATCAGCCGGTTGGCGAGCAGACCGAACATGCCCGGGTAGGCCTCGGAGAAGTAGACCCAGGGGGCCAGCGGCTGATCACCCTCCTCGAGCTCCCGGGTGTGGACCTCGACAAGCTCCTTGCGGCTCTCGTTGGTCGCGATGACCTGGTGTGCCGCCTCGAGCATCAAGTCCTGGTCAGGCGCGGTGAACACGCCGAAGCACGGTGCGAGCGGGTCGCCCGTACGGCGCGGGGAGTTCATCGCCGGCGCGAGGTAGAACCCGTAGAAGCCCTCGTCGATGCTGTCGATGTCTCGGACCTTGCCTGCCTGGCCGAAAGCCTTCAGCAGGACCGCGAAGCCCTCGAAGGCCCGGACGAAGGCCGGGTGGTGCGGGTCGACGCGCAGCAGCTGCATCAGCGTCGACTGCCCGACGTCGATCGCCTCGGGGTCCTGGTCGAAGCCCCAGGGGGTCGGGACCGTGCGCGGCGCGGGCGCGTACAGCAGCCGTGCGATGGACAGCGAGTCGCGCACCAGCTGCCGGTTCTCGTACAGCACGGGCATGACGTCGGAGACGGTGCCTAGGCCGGCGAACAGGCGCAGCAGGCGGATCTCCCAGAGCTTCTCCGGCCGGTGGACGCGGGCATAGGCCTCCAACACCTGGTAGAGCACGTGCGCGCCGCAGATGCCGGTGTTGGCGTAGGTCTCGTCCATCCGACAGGGGTCGACGGTGACGTCGGCGCTCGAACCGGGTTCGAGCTCCTCATGGTGGTCGGTGACCAGGGTCTTCCATCCCAGAGCCCGGGCGGCGGCGATCCCGCGGTGGGAGTTCACTCCCCCGTCGCAGGTCAGCAGGACCTTGGTGTCCGGCCACGTCGCGGCGATCTCTGCGATGTCCTCGGGCGTGAGGTCGTGGCCGCGGCGGTAGTCGGGCACGTGCAGCTCGACGTCGAAGCCGAGCTCTGACAGTCCGGCGTAGCCGAGCACACCGGAGGAGATCCCGTCCATGTCGAAGTCAGGGGCGATGGTGACCTTGTGGCCGGCGGCCCGGGCGTCTTCCAGGGCCTCGACCATCTCGGCCAGGCCCAGGAGCTCGTCGTGTTCAGCTGATTCGATCTCGCGGAGGTACTCGTCGGTCCAGCCGCGGCGCTGGCACATCAGGGCGAACAGGTCGACGCGATCGTCCGTCAGTGGATGGTCGTCGACGGTCTGGAGAATGGTCATGGTGGGGGGGCCTCTCGATCGTGTCGAATGGTCGGTTTACAGGGGTGGGCAAAGGCACCCGCTGGCAGTGTGATTTTAGCAGTGTGGCAGGTGGATTATGCTGGTATTGCAGTGCTTTCGGCCTATGATGAAGGCATTCGAAAGATCTGTCGTTCTGGCGCGCCCAAAGACTTCTCTAAGGTGGTTCGGATCGTCTACCATTCAAGACATGGCTATTCGAAATATTGTGGAGTCGGACATCAGTGGCAAGCCGGATGCTGCCACAGTCACCTTCGGACTGGGCGACACCTGGTTCGAGATAGACCTGACCGACGAAGAGCGCAAAGAGCTTGAGAAGAATCTCAAGGAATACATCACTAAGGGTCGAAAGGCCACTAAGAAGGGCGAGAAGAAGCGACTCGTGCCCGAGACGACGCCCGAGGAACGCGAGGAGATCCGTAAGTGGGCGCGCGAGAACGGTCATGAAGTGCCCGAGTTTGGTCGCATTCCGAAAGCTGTCATGAAGGCCCACGATGAGGCACACGGCATCGAGCGGACTCTCTAGCCCCACCCTTTCCGCAGTCTTTCGGGCCATACCGGAGAGATTTCCGGCCACCTATTCGAATCAAGGATCAACAGCCCTGCAGCACCAGCTGCAGGGCTGTTGTCATGTCCGGGGTGTGCACTTGTCAGAACGGAGGCAGGCGCGGGTGGATGATGTCTTCGACCTCGATGCTTGCAGCCAGGGCGCGGGAGCGGGCGTGCACGGTGCCATGTGAGAAGTGCACTGGCGTTCCGGGCATCAGCTGCTGCTGGCCGGTGCGTTGGTCGCACTTGCTGCAAAGGTCCAGGAAGGCGGCGACACGGACCTGCGTTCCCCCGGCGCGCATGGCGACGAGGGCATCGACCATCCGTTGGTTCCGGGTGAAGCCCGCCGCCTTGGGCTCAGCGCTCCAGTCGGCCGGGAACTCAATTACTTCGAAGCCGGCAGCCCGCCACAGCCGCTCGGCCATGGCGTCAGCACCCTTGGGACAGTGCCCTGACAGGAGCACGGGTCGGGCGACCGCAGACGGTCCCCAGGCTCTCCAGGCCTCGTTCAAAGCCGCCTTCATGGCCTCCGCGGCGTCCCAGGTTCGGGAACCGGTCACGAGCAGGGCATGGCTGAATCCACTGGTCATCGTGATGCCTCCCGGCTGGTCATCTTGGTCATCGGCATAGATCCCGCCGAGGCCGCCGCGGTGGCAGTCCGGATTGTGATACTCGTCTGTCGCTGCATCATTCGCGTCCTCTTTCGCCGCAATGTTTTCCGGAATGATTCCCGGTGTTCCTTCTCAGTCGGCAGGTCACTACGCGGCAGCTGCCGACGCCTGGGCACCGTTGACCCTGGCAACGCCGCGTTCGTAATGGATTGCCACCCGGACCTTCCGGTCCTCGCTGAGCGGTGCGACGTGGAGGGTGTATCCACCGTCCATGTCGCGCTCGAGGTAGGCGACGCAGACCGTGCCGCTCTCTTCATCGTCGAAGTCGACCTTGCCAAAGCTCTCCGCCGGATTCGCCGCAGTGACTCGCTCTCCGTAGGGGATCCACGGCTTGGCCTCGCACCTGGCTCCGGTGTCGTAGGGCGAGAGCTGCGGCTGTGGCCGGCGTGCGGACCTGGATGCCTTCCGGGCGTGTGTCATGACGATGCCTCTTCTGTTTCTCGGGATGCAGGTGTCGGGCATCGAGTGCAGGTCCCGCCAGGGGTCCGCGGAGACTCGATGTACGATCCAGCTCCCGTGCCAGCTCCGCTGGCCTGACGGCCCACTGGTGAACCGTGTCGGGAACTGCTCCGACTGGGCCGCGCAGCGGGCCGGCCGACGGGCCGTCCTCCTCGGACAAACCTGGTGCGCAGCGCCAGGTGATCCACCGCCTGGCTGCACCCTTTGCCGCGTCGTCCACCTGTGGACAAATGCGGCGGGGCAGGCGGGGGCGTCCTCCACTCAAGCGCAGCGCTGGGCATAGCCGGAGGGAGCGCAGCGACTGACGGACCGGCGAGCGAAGCGAGCGGTGGAACCTGTCGGCTATGCCGACCAACAGCGTCTCGAAGCGCAGCGAGAGACCGGAGCGAAGCGGAGGGTCCGCAGGACCGCTGTTGCCAGGTTCCCTTATGCCCTTTCCTCTCTTGCCGCCATTTCGCCATTCCACGGCTGGAGCGTTAGCGGAAGCCTGGAATATCAGGGGAAACGGCCCGTACACCCTTGACCCGTACACCCCCTCTCCATCCGCGCAGCGGGTGTACGGGTCACGTCGTTTCCGTTGGATTTGCGGGCTTCTGGGTGTACAGTCCTTTTGCCGCCCGCTGCAACGCCGTACGGATGCATCTTCCGCACCACCGCGAGGCACGAGCGGGTACCCGTACGGGTCCCCACACGTAGCGTCAGCGACGTCGGGCGCAGCCCGGTCCGCACCCCCTGGTGCATCCTGCTGCCGCAGGCGCATCAGACCCGGAGCGCAGCGGTCCACCACTCCCCGCGACCTGTCGCGTCAGGCTGTGGAAAACTCTGCTGCCACAGCACTGCACTGATCTGCCGGTGCGCTCGTCGCACCGGTGTGCGGGTGCTCACTCCGGCTCTGTTTCGCGGTCGCGCCAGCATCTGTCGCACCGCGTCCGAGGTGGGGCCCACACCGCTTCCTTGCCGGGGGCCGTTCCGGGCCGGCCGCCTGCCCCACCTGGTGGCAGCTGCGCTCCGGATGAGCGACAGCGAGTCCTCGACGGCCACCGCCCGGCCTGTCCCTCGTGGACGCATCAGAAGAGGAGCTTTCCCGGGAAGCATGAAGCCTCCCTGGATCCAACGGGAGCCCCCGCTTCCCAGCGTCACCGAGCCGCCCGGGTCTCCCACCAGGTGCAGCTTCCTGGAGAGGCTCACGGGTTCTTACCTTTTGGACCCCCACCGCCCGTGAGCCTCTCCAGGAAGCGGAGTTTTTGCCCTTTCGCTCCATGCGGGGCCCTACTACCCGGTTCGCCTTTTCCCTCCGCTCTCCCTGCGGCCCCCGGGCGGCTCGGTGACGCCACAGGCGCAACCACAGCTGCTCCACCCTGCTCCGAGAGCTCCTCCGCTCGCTCCAGGACTGCCTCGAGGTGTCGCAGGCGGGTGTTCCAGGTACCGGTCCGGGCCCGCATCGCTGGACCCCTTCTGGTCCCGGAGTCGACAGATCATTGCACCAGCATGGCCAGACAGGGACACAGACCAGACCCATAAAAGACCCGAGAGAGTCCAGAAAGGTCATTCAGGCCCCATTGAGTTCCAGATGGCACTCCTTGGGGCCGCTTCGGGCGTACTGCTGGTCCCATGATGGTCTCTTACAGGTCTGCTCAGGTCCGGCTCGCGACGGTGGACTGTTGCTGGTCTCTTCGAGGGCGCTTCTGTGCTTTGTGTGGGACCACCGAGCGCCCTCCAATGTGAGGTGGCCTGATCGAGGTCTTCTGCTGGTCCGCAGCGGACCGCGTGCCGGTCCCGGGTGAGCCCTTGATGAGTCCTGTGTCTTCTGCTTCCCCGGCTGACCCGTGGCCTTCTGCGGGTCCTGCCGGCGGCTCCCACGGGTCCCGCCGCGGCCAGGGGTCGCTCACGGTGATGCAGGCCTGATCTGCTGGTGGCCTTTTGCTGGTCTTGGCGTGGTCCTTGCAGAGACCATTGAAAGACCAGTAGAATGATGACTAATAAATGAGTCGAAAGGTCCCCGACTGGCAGTAGCGCCTCGGGGACCGCGCATGAGAGGGGGCCGCGATGACCGAGGACAGTGTCCATCAGCACGAGGGCGCAAGGGGGTGCTCGCAATGACCGATAAGGCCGAGCCGCGCCGTCTGCGCTGGAGCGTCCCGCGGGCCGACGAGTCGACGAACCGGTGGCTGGACCAGCAGTACGACATCTCGCGCTCGCTCCAGCTGTTGATCCGCGAGTCCATCCAGCGCGACGGCTACATCGACGTGGTCAACCGTCCCGTTGAGCAGCTTCCCCGGCGCGGCCGCCCGCCGCAGGGCGAGCAGGACCCTGGGCGCAGCGAGGCCCATGACGGAGAGGAACGCGGCGATGACGGCCGTGACGGTAGTGAAAGCCAGCACGAGAGTCGCGAAAGCCGTGACGAGACTGCCGTGCCTGTTGCTGTTCCTTCAGAGCCCGTGCAGCGCGTTGAGGCAGCCCAGGCTGTTCAGCCGCCGCCCAAGCCTCCTGTCCGCGAGCCCCACTCTGTTCCCGCCGAGGAGCCTTCTGTCCCTTCGGGGCTAAACGCCTTCCTCACCCGCTGATCCGTACCGCACTTCCTGAGACACCGACTTCCTGACCGAGAGGGACACAATCATGAGCAACACCCGCACCGCCGAGAAGACCATCCAGCTCACCGGCGGCATCGACGTCGGCAACGGATACGTCAAGGGCGTCATCCGCGGCGAGGTCCACGGCAAGGAGGTCTTCGATACGATCGACCTTCCTTCGGCCGTGGTGAGCACCTCGCGCTCCACGCCCAAGGTGCCCGAGGCTGACTCGGATGCCTTCAAGATCGTGGTGGAGGACGACTTCTACAACCGCGTCGCCGCCTCGTTCACCACTCCCCTGATCGGGCACTCGGACCTGCGCACCTTCGGCCGTGCGGCCCTGAGCACCCCGGGGTCGAAGTTCACGCAGTTCGAGGTCGTCGGATCCCGTTCGAAGGCCGACCAGGAACTGAGCTCGGTGCTCGTCCTGGGCGTCTTCGCCGCCAAGGCCCTGCGCGACTACGTCCGCGAACACGGCGCGCTGCCGGACCGCGAGCTGCGTGCCACGGTGCGCGCAGGCCTGGCCCTGCCGATCGCCGAGTACGTGCAGCGCCGCAGCGCCTACGCTGCGCAGTTCGTCGGACTCCTGGGCGCGGCTGACCCCACGGTGCACCTGGTGACCGTGAAGAACTTCTCCACGCCGGTCACCGTGCGCCTGCAGTTCGAGGATGTGCAGGTCCTGCCCGAAGGTGCGTCCGCGCAGTTCGCGATCACCGACAAGGGCGCGCCGCTGGCGCAGGCGCTTTTGGATGATCTGCGGGCCTCGGACCCCGAGGAGGCCGCGCGCCTGCAGGGTGTCACCGCGGAGCTGCTGGTCGGTGTGCGCAACACCGTCGGCGTCGACGTCGGCGAGGGCACCGTAAACTTCCCCGTCTTCACCGACGGCGGATTCAACTCCGAGGCGGCCAGCACGCTGGACCAGGGCTACGGCACCGCGCTGACGAACGCGCTGGACCGCATGAGCACGAGCGGCGACAAGGACCTGCGGTTCAAGAACCGCAAGGCGCTGGCAGACTTCCTGCAGCAGGAGCCCAGCGTCTTCCTCCAGGGTCGGTTTGATCGCGCCGCCGGCTACGTCTCCGAGGAGGCCGAGTACCTGGCCGAAGAGATCGGCGCACGCTTCGAGGACGTCCTCGCCGAGGTCGGCGGCACCACCGAAGTGGTGTACGTCTACGGCGGCGGCTCCGGCCCGATCAAGGAGATCCTGCGCCCTGTCCTGCAGAAGGCCGCCGGCGGCATCCCGGTGCTCTACCTCGACGCCGCGTACTCGCGCCACCTGAACCGTGAGGGCTTGTACCTGGCGGCGAAGGCCGTCGAGGTCCAGAAGCCCGAGGGCAAGCGCAGCAAGGCCGCGGCGTGATAGTCGCGCCTGGCCCCTCAGGGGCCGTGACCGAGCTGCTGGCCTTGCAGGAAGAGCAGGGTCAGCTCCTTGGTCGGCTGGCTGAGCTTGATGCGCGCCGAGCCGAGCTTCTCGGCTCGCTGGCCGGGGCTCCGGTCCAGGCCGCCGGGACCCACGCCGCTGACTGTGACGACGAGGCGGAACAGTCGCCGGAGGTCGTCATGCACAAGGGCGTCGAGCTCGGCGGCCGCGTGATGCTCGATGAGGACGTCTACGAAGGCGTGCACACGCCGCCACGGGTCTACGTCTTCGAGGAGTATGACTCGGAGGCGACCGCCGGGTCGAACTGCACGCTCGTCAATGTGGCGAGCGGCGACTGGACGGTCCGCGGCATTGGCGAGCTGGTGCCGGTGGACGACGACCAGGAGAGCTGAGCCGTGGCTGCTCCGGTCAACTACTCCACGAAGATCTCGGCGGCGCAGACCGTCGCCGAGATGCAGGCGCTGCTCGCGCAGCACGGGGCCCTCCGGATCGGCGTCGACTACGACGCCTCTGGCGTGCCCAGTTCCCTGGACTTCCTGCTCGCGACGCCGCATGGCCAGCGCGGTTTCTCTCTTCCAGCCAGCGTCGACCGCATGGAGGCGCTGCCGCAGAAGGAGGACGCCGCCGGCCGGCTGAAGGCGGGGTCGCGCGCCGAGCGGACCAGCCGGGCCCAGGCTGAGCGTGTTGCCTGGCGCGTGATGAAGACCTGGCTCGAGGCGCAGCTCGCGCTTGTGGCCGCCGGGATGATCGACGTCGACCAGGCGCTGCTGGCGTTCCTGCAGGTCGATGCGGCGGGCCGGACGCTCTACGAGGTCTACAGGGAGCGTGAGGCGGCTGCTCTTGAGCTGACGCGCGGTGACTCGGACTGACCCGGGTCCGCGCAGGCGAAGAGCCCTTCCTGATCATCGAAAGAGGATCAGGAAGGGCTCTTCGCATCTCTCGGCATCAGTGCCGCGTCCTGTCTGAATGGCATTCGACATGCGAGAATTGACGTATGGGAGTCGATGCTCCCTGTTATCGCGATAGAGCATCGACAGACGAGGCATGACGAGGGGATGCACCGATGACGATCGCACAGAGCCGGCCCGACGAGGGGTACACGCCGTGACGGGTCCGGAGGTCGCCCTGTACGTGCTCGGTGTGGTGATCTTCCTGGCCGCGATCTTCGTCTCGATCGCGCTGCACGAGTTGGGGCACCTCTACTTCGCGAAGAAGTTCGGGTGCCGGGTGAGCCAGTACATCGTCGGCTTCGGCCCGACGGTCTGGTCCCTGAAGAAGGGCGAGACCGAGTACGGTATCAAGCTCATCCCGCTCGGCGGCTACGTGAAGATCATCGGCATGTTCCCGCCCGAGACGGACCGCGAGCAGCAGATTTCCCGCGGCGAGCAGGTGCCAGCAGATACAGCAGCCGCGCCGGCATACCAGGAAGCGCACAGCGACGTCCTCGTCGCAGCCAGCACCGCGACCCCGGACGCGCCCCTCACGCTGCGCAAGTCCAACACGGGCCTGTTCGCACAGATGGTCTCGCAGACCCGGGCGGCGGAGTTCGAGCTCGTCGAACCCGGCGACGCTGACCGTCTGTTCTATAAGCTGCCCGCGGCGAAGAAGATCCTGGTGATGGTGGCGGGCCCCGGGGTGAACATCGCCTTGGCGTTCCTCTGCTTCCTCTGTGTCTATGGCATCTACGGCGTGCACTCGGTCGAGCCGACCGGCCGCCCTGCGGTCTCCGTCGTCTCCGACTGCGTGATCCCCCAGGACGCCAAGCGCACTGCGTGCCAAGACAGCGACCCGGTCTCCCCCGCCCGGGCGGCGGGGCTGCGTCCCGGCGATGTGGTCGTCAGCTTCAACAGCCAGCCAGTCACCTCGTGGTCACAGCTGTCGGACCTGATCCACGCCAACGGCGACAGCGTCGCTGCCATGGAGGTGGAGCGCGATGGTACGCAGGTGAAGCTCCAGGCCTCGCACACGATCGCTATGCCGCGGGACCTCGATGGTGACGGCCCGAAGCAGACTGCGACAGTGGGCTTCCTCGGTGTCGAGCCGGAGTCCCGCGAGGTGGTGACCAGGTACGGCCCGGTCTACACGATGGCGCGCATGGGCGAGATGACCGGGCACGCAGTGTCTTCCATCGTGCAGCTGCCCGCCCGGGTGTACAACGTCGCCCAGGCGATCTTCGGCCAGGGCGAGCGTGCCCAGGACGGACCCATGTCGGTCATCGGTGGATCCAGGCTCGCCGGCGAGGTCGCGGCATCTACCAAACCCGGCCTCGACCTCGGCGGCAAGGCTGCGCTGCTCGGGCTGGTGGTCGGTTCGTTCAACCTCTTCATTGGGGTGTTCAACCTGATCCCGCTGCTGCCGCTGGATGGCGGCCACATCGCGGGCAGCGCTTTCGAAGGGGCCAGGCGCTGCCTGGCACGGCGGTTCAGCCGTCCTGATCCCGGTCACGTCAACGTCGCCCGGCAGCTGCCGGTCGCCTACCTGATCGGCTTCGCGATGCTGTCGATGAGCCTGGTGCTCATGGTCGGCGACATCGTCGTGCCGCTGAAGTCGGGGCTCTGACGGGACCCGCACCAGCCCTCGACGAGACCATCCACCGCCCAGTACCAGACCACACACCGACCAGAAGGGATGCAGACCCATGACCGACCACGACGAGACCCGGAAGAGTCCAGCAGGAGACCCGAACAAGACCAGTAAGAAGCCACAGAGCCTCGTCTCCCGGCTGCGGCAGATCTACGAGGACCGGCCGGTGGCTTTCGCCGTTGGCCTCATCGGCGTCTCCGCACTGCTGTTCCTGTGCGGCGGGATCCTCTCCGGTGACGTGCGCTTGCCCTTCAGCTCCGGCTGGTAGCCGGAGTATCCGGTCCGCGGGAGAAAGAAGTGACCAGAGAAAAAAGAGACCCCGCCGCCGGAGCTGATGCTCCTGACGGTGGGGTCTCTGCTGTAGTGCTGGTTCTCTGGTTCAGGGACGGTCGGGCCTGCGGATCACTCTGACCGGCAGCACTGCTTCCATGGCCATGAATTTGAGGAAGGCCTTCACGCAATCGGGACAGAAGAAGAACCACGGCTGGATGTAGTGGAATTTCAATGTCCGCCATACGTGGGCGGCCGGGTCGTAGTTGTCTGAATTTTCATGGGCAACATCCGACTCCGTCTCAACTCCACAGCGATCACACGAGGTGAGAGTTACCTGCCTGCTTCCCATCAGGTTCCTTTCTGAATTTTGCGACATGCGGCATGCTGATCAGTCGATGCCATGCTCGGCCGACAGGGCTGCCAGATCGTGGCTGAGATCTTCCATCGCGGCGATGGCAGCCATGGTGCACTGCTGGGTCGCAGGGCAGCAGAGCGAGCGGCGCAGACCTGCTCCGACGATCTCGACGGCCGGCATGTACTTGAAGAGCATGCGGTACATGCGCGAATCCTGGCCGTGGCCGAGCTGGTGCCGGATCGAACCGGCGTTGTCCTTCAGGTCGCTGGCCTTGATGAGCAGCGCCCGGGAACCGGAGTTGGCAAGCCGCGTGAGGTGCTCCTCGTAGGAGGTGCTGCCGCCAGGAGTCGTCACCGCCCCAACGAGCACCGAGACGCGCCGGCCGTACAGCCGCGCCAGGTAGCCCAGGGGATCCTCACCCGGCTGGCCGAAAGCAGCAAGCAGCTCTTTGCTGCAGTCCTCGACGACATCATGCAGCAGTGCTGCGGCAATCAGTTCAGCGTCGGTGACGCCCCAGCGCAGGAGGCGCAACGCCACGCGCAGCGGATGCTCGATGTACGGCACGCGAGGCATGTCTCCCCTGATGAAGCGGGTCTGCTTCCGGTGCAGGAACGAGGCCGTCGCAGCTGCGCGGGTCACGAGCTCCGTGTTCGTGGTGCCGGGCATGAGGTGTTGGATCTCCCGCTCGAGTTCGAACACGAGCATCGCAGGGTCCATTTGCTTGAGCGGGACACGCGTCGTGGTCAGGGTGGTCATGGCTCTTCCTTTGTTCGGGATGGTTCTCTTGCTGTTGCAAAACACCAGGCGCTGCCCCGCAGCGCGTGGACCCGCCTCAGAGACAGAGCGAGAGCCCCGACCCCGCGCCGGAGCGCAGGAGCCGGGGCTCTGGTGGGATCAGGCAGGGCGACTGGTCATTGGTGCTGGCTGGGCCGGGTGTCGTTGCGACGGCGTAGCCGCGCAGCCCAGGTCTTCAGGCCCAGAAGTCCAGCAGCCCAGACAGCACCGGACAGGACCACGAGCACCACGCTCGCCGTCCAGTGACCGGTCCAGGCGCTGGCTGCGATCGCGGGCAGCAGGGCGAGGACGTTCAGCACGATCCCCGTGACGAGGAGCGCCCTGCAGACACTCCGGAGGATCCGCTCGCGGCGGCCGGTGGTCTGCATCGTGTCAGGCATGGTGGTTCACCCTCCTTCGTCGTGGGATGTGTTCTCTCAGAGCTCGATCCGCTTGCCGCGGGCGAGCTCGGCAGCGGGGATGCTCAGCCGGTGGCCGCCGACCGGGTAGCTGGGGTGGTCGCTGGCGACGACCGCGCAGTTCCACCAACCGGCGTGGCGCTTGCGAGGACGGGGTTCTTCCTCGCCCTCGGTGCGGGCCTCGCCGCGGTATTCGATGGGCACCACGACGACGCGGTGGCCTGAGCCCCGCTCGGTGGCGTGCCAGGGCAGCTCGATGAGCAGGTCCTGGGGCCACTGCTCGATAGTGACCGGCAGCTTGGACAGTTCGTGATTGGCCGAGCCCTCGGGCGACTGCGCGAGGCGCTGAGCCTCCTGCTCGGCGGTCTCGACGAATCCGATCTTCTCGAGGAAGGACATGGTGATCAGTGCTCCTGGTTCATGGGTTGGGAAGTCGATGGGTCAGCCTCAACGCTGGACTCGCCGCGGATGAGATCAGCCAGCGCCTGGGCGTAGGCGTCTTTGGCCCGTTCGATTGCAGCCTGCTCGTAGAGTGAGTGGATCTTCTCGCCGGCGGCGATGCGGTCCTCGACCTCGTCCATTGCTATGACGGCGGCGGCGAGCTGGACCCGGGCCTGAGCCTCGGCACGCCGCAGCTCCGGGTAGAAGGCCTTGCTCGTGGCGAGCCGGTGGACGGTTGCAACGCGTTGAGCTTCAGCGTCGAGGTCGGGCTCGGAAGTGGTGGCAGCGGACTCGGTGATCCCCTCCTGTTTGATGAAGTCGTTTGTTCGATGCCGGACCTGAATCAGCTGCGCTGGTTCCTCAGCCCTCTGCCAGACGGCGGGCGGCCGCTTGGAAGTCCGCGAAGGTGGTCTCGGCGCGTTCTGCCCGTGTGCCGTCCGCCGTGAACGCCGTGCCGCACCATGCGATGACGTAGCCCTGGCACAGCTCGCGGTCGGCCCGGCGGGCCTGCTCGTCGTAGACGGGCGCGCTGACGACCAGCACATCAGAGCCGAAGTCGAATGGCAGCGCGTCCTGCATGGGTGCGGCGATGGTGCTCATGGCGGTTCTCCTCGGAATCCTGTGGGGCACGGCGTTGCACTGCAGGCCGTCCTTCGTCGATGACTCCTCCGTGACAGCTCCGCTGTCACCACCACTGGCTGCACCTGAGAATCGAAGATGAAGAAGAACAACAAGAAGGTTCCAACCCCGCGCCGGCAAAGCGCGGATGATCCGCAGCATCGGCACAACCCCTCCACGCACCCTGGGATAGGCTTTCGGCGGAGTTCAAAATTCAACAAAGGGAGAGATTCGTGGCGGGAAGCGCGGTCTATGGCAAGGGCTACCACGCAGGCAAGCAGGATGCCCGTACAGAGGACCTGATCGCCGCGGGGGTCTTGGCGGCTGCAGGTCTGGTCATTGCAGGTGGCGTCAAGGTTTACCGGAAAGTCAAAGAGGCCCACGCAACCCGGCTGGAACAGCGGCTGAAGGACATCGACGACGGAGGTAACTCCGAAGATTCCGGCCAGCAGTAAACCACGGACACAAAAAATAGACCCCACCGCCGGAGCACGCGCTCTGACGGTGGGGTCTTCTTCAGGCGAACGTCCTGTCCGCAGCGAAGTGCTCGTGCACGGCCTCGCGGGCGGCGGGGTATTCGTCGTAGGGATCCGGGTAAGCAGCATCGAACCGGGCAGCGGTGGTGATGCCCTGGAATCGGAGCAATTCCAGGAGATCCGGCAGGTCCTGTGCACGGCCGGAGAACTCCGCGGTGTCCGCGGCGATGATCTTGGCGCGGGTCAGCGTGGAGACACTGGCCACCTGAAGTCTGATGCACTCGTA
Source organism: Paenarthrobacter sp. UW852 (assembly GCF_024608385.1). NCBI lineage: Bacteria > Bacillati > Actinomycetota > Actinomycetes > Micrococcales > Micrococcaceae > Paenarthrobacter > Paenarthrobacter sp. UW852. The sequence continues at coordinate 15,133 of NZ_JAMSGY010000011.1, read as the reverse complement.
CGCTGTGTCGTCGTCGATCCAGCGCGCCTGGTATATCGAAGCCACGAGCTCAGCGTCGTCACCGTCCATCACGTTGTCGTTGTTGATCCAGTCGCGCTCCAGGTTCATTTCGTCGGCCACCTCATGGATTGCCGCCATGACCTCTGGCGCGAAATCGCCGGTGACGCTGTCGATGTCGACGGTGAATGCCCGGTCCGCAGCACGGATGCCGTACTTCATGAGCGCGAAGCCGCCGATCGCACGGATCTGCACCGGGGCGTTCAGCCCCAGGCGCTTCAGCTTTCCGTCGAGCACCTCGAGCGCCCGCTCCAGCTGGGCCAGGCTGCACTTGTGGTCGTCGTTGCTCATCGTGCTGCTCCTTCTGGTCGGGAAGGAGCGGGTGTCTCCTTCGAGTCCAGATCCGGATCGGCTGTGCCGATCTGACGAGCCGCCAGGAAAGAGACGAGCCCGGCACCAGGGGCTCTCCCCCGTGCCGGGCTCTTTTCAGGCTCAGTGCATGCGTTCGATGCGCGTGGATCCGGACCCGTCCTGCAGGCCGGTGGCGCAGTCGTACCAGAAGCCGTTGGGCAGGCGGACCAGCGTGTGCGCCTCACGTCCCGGCCAGTTGCCGGCAGCTGCGATCGCGGGTACCGCCCGGCGGTCCATCACGCTGCTCACCCCCAGCTCCTCCACGAGCTGCGGGTCGCGGACGTACTTCGTGGTGGAGCCATTGCGGGGATCGCACGGGACCTGCTTCATCCAGGCGGGGTGGTCGAGGACCCTCTTGACGAGGACCTTGTCGCCGACCTGGAGTTCGTCCAGCTCAGAGGGTGCTGTAGGGATGGGCATGTGGTTCTCCTGGTTCGTAGTCTGTAAGTGCAGCAGCTCAGCCGCGGCCGATGGAGGAGCACTGTGAGTGCGCACCGGCATGCAGTGCCACGGCGTTGTCAGCCGCCGTGCGGTACTCGGGGATCCGCTGGGGCTCCGGCTCGCCCTTGGGGAACCAGGGCATGGCGTAGCCGTCGGTGACCTGCTGTCGCGCGGCGTCGTTGTGGGCCGGTGTGATGACGTAGGCGAGAGAACGGCCATAACGGTCAGTTCTGTCTGCCCCGGGGTCGAACTCGATGGTCACTGGCATGCCCTGCGGCAGGATGCCGCCAAGATGATCAGTGGCGGCCCTAGCGCCGCACTCGGGCTCGGCATCCTTGTGATAGTTCATTTCGGGCGCGTCGATGCCCAGGAGCCTGACTGTGTGCTCGGGGATCCCGAGATGCTTGTCGGTCGCCTCGAGCAGGCCGGCCACCGGCAGCACGGCGACGGTGTCGCCGTCGATGACACGGATGACTTTGGTCTCCACGCTCGCCGGTTTGCCAGAGGACACCTGTCCCGGGTCCTGGGCTGCCGCAGTGCTGGTGGACGGCGTACCCGGGACGCCGGGGGCCTTCGGCAGGTCCTCGCAGCCGGTCAGCGTGACGATACAGAGCACGGCGGCGATGAGGCCGGCGAAGACAGATCCGGAGGGGGTGCGCTTCATGGTGGGGTTCCTTGCTGGAGTAGTCGTCGGTCGCTCTGGCCGGGGTGGCAGGCGTGCTTCTCCACGGGCACGCCCGAGCCAGCTGTGCTGGCTGTTCCGGAAAGAGAAAGACAGGACCCCCGGCCCTGAGCGATGCGCTCGGTGCCGGGGGTCCTGTGAGAGAGATCAGTTGCCTGCCGCGACGGATCCGGAGTCGATGGGTTCGACGATGAAGACGCCGTCGGGCTCGCCCGTGAGTTCAGCAGCGAGCCGGCTCAGTGACTGGGCGTGGTCGAGCCTGTTACCGGCCCAGACGCGCCGGCCAGCGTCGAAGTGCTCGGCGGCTTTCCTGGTCTCCTGTTCGGCACCGAGCGAGGCGATGTGTGCGAGCTTGCGGCGCACGTCCGGGCTGAGCTCGCGGATCAATGCGCTGCGTCCCTTGTGCGTCATGCCGAGCAGCATGCCGTTGCTGATGGGTCCGGTGTACATGGCGGTTTCCTTGCTGGTCAGGGTTGTTCCGGTCCGCGGGCGACGAGCACGAGGCGCGAGCCGCGGACGAGGTGGGCCTCACCGCCGACGGTGAGGATGTGGACAGTGCTGCCCACCGAGGGCCGCACCTGCTCGACGACGGCTGTGCCGCCATCCAGATCAGGGTTCAGGTCGCGCAGCGCGACCCGGTCGCCCCGGCGTAGCATCCGGGCGCTCTTGCCGCCGAGGATGCGGTGGCGCTCGGTCGAGCGCAACAGAGCCTCCTGGACCGCAGGACCGCCGTCTTTGACGATGTCGAGGAAGGCGGGGGTGATGGTGTCGGTCATGGCAGTGCCCTCCTGGCTGGTGCAGCTGATGGATCGCGCGGGTCTGTACGACCCTGGGTCTGTGGTGCTCACGGGGATCGAACCCGTGACCTCTCGTGCGTCGCCCTGCAACGGGCCTGTAGCCTGGGTCTGCCCGACCAGGGATTGATGCGGAATCGAACCGCGGGCAGTCAGAACGCCGAGTGCTCTGCCGCTGAGCTAGAGCGCCGTGGGCCGGTTCCGGGAAGGAGCCGGCGAGGGGTTGTGAGGAAAGGGACGAGGAGCCGTTCGCCACTCACTTCCAGGTCGGTGCCCGCAGGGAGCCCGGAGCCGTGCAGCCGTCGCACGGCCTGGCCGCTGGCGCGAGGTGGTGCTCGACGAGATGGGACAGGAACCGGACTCCGACCTCGACGTCCGTCGTGAACGACTCGTCATCGGCCGTGCCGACGATCTGCGCGGAGGCGACCGTCGAGTCGATGTCCAGGTCGATGACCAGCTGCAGGGCGAGGCCCGGCGCGGGGCCGATCAGCTCGACGAGCACCTGGTAGTCCGGCTCGCACGAGTGCGAGACCCAGCCGACGTGGCGCTCGAGCTCGTGGGCGTCGTCGGCGGCGTTCAGCTCCTGGCAGACCGCGGCGACGGCGGACAGGAAGCCGGTGAGGGTGTGGTCGTGGTTGCGGTGATGACGGTGCTGCACGGAGGTCGACATGGCCCCTCCTCGGTCGATGGGCGGTGATTAGCGGATCGCGGAGTAGCCGCACTCCGGGCAGGTGTGGGTGCAGGCGCAACCGCTCCGGCCGGCCCGTTCGCGGGCCGTGGCGGGGGCGTCGGACTCCATCGGCGCGCCATCGTTGGGGCAGCTGAGACCAGACATGGCGGACCTCCAGTGAAGTGTGGCAGGACGGGGACGTTGTCCTTCGTCGTCAGATCCGGATCGGCTGTGCCGATCCCCTCCACGCCCGGCCAGGAACGAAACCTGAACGAAAAGACAGCGCCCCGCCACGCCGCTGCTGCCGGGAGGGCAGGGCAGGGCGCGCGGGGCGCTGGTGGGGCCGGACCCATGGAGGGATCGAACCGCTCTGCACGGAAGCTCTCAGCGCCGGATCCCGACGGCGGCCTTGCACCGCTTGGTGAGGACCAGGAACTGGAAGAAGGCGACGGCAACCGACTCACCGAGGAAGTAGTGCACTTCTTCGATCGTCATCCCACTGGGGTCGAAGTCGATGATCTGGGGATATGCCTCGGCGAGGATCCGCGCCGCCCCGGGAAGCCCGGCAGCCGGCTGGACCTCGGCGGCGGGCTCGAGCTGCTGGACCAGGCTCATTCCGGGTCCTCCAGGTCCATCCGCCCGGTGACGGTGCGGAAGCGCTCCACGGGGCGGGTGCCGCCGTGATCGGCGACTAAGACCTGGCTGGCGTGAAGGCGCAGCTTCTGGATGACGGCAGTGACGACGTCGTCGACCATGGCCTCGACATCCGGTCCGGGGTGGTCGGTGATCACCGAGCCGACGACGGCGGTGAGCCCTGCGTGCAGGGCCTGGTCGTGATCGGTGGCCTCGACGTTCGCGTCGGCGACGATCTGCATGGCGGAACTCCTTCTCTTGGCTGATGACGTTGGGGGCAGGGCAGGGCGGCGGCCAGCGAAAGCAGATCCCCGTCCGAGCAGCGCGAGGCTCCTCGGACGGGGACTGTCGGCGTGCGTGACCCGCCTATTCGGTTGTTATTCAGTTGTGGGTTGTGCTTGGTGCGGGCCGCGCTTCTCAGGAGAAGGGCAGCTCCTCGCTGTGGACGGCGCTGGCGACGGCCGGCTGCGGTGCGGCAGCGGCTGCGACGGGAGCCGGAGCCGGCTGGGTCTGCAGGGCCTGGTTCTGCGCCTCGGCGGCAGCGACGCGCTCGTTCACGCGGGCCTGGGTCACCGAGCGGGGCTCGAGGAACGTGATGTCCTCGACGACTGCCTTGAGCTCGAAGACCTCGACGCCGTTCTTGGTGTAGCGGTCCTGGCGCAGCTTGAGGTTCACGGCCACGAGGTCACCCTTGTGGATGCTCGCGAACGGGCCGATGCCGTTGGTGGTCGCGCGCACGAAAGCCTCGACCGGCACAGCGTCAGCGCCGCGGTTGCCCTGGCTGTCGGTGTAGTTGTGGTCGGCCATCAGGGTGAACGCGACCTTCTTGGAGCCGTCCTGGTTGTTGAAGACGACCGGGTCCTTGGTCAGGCGGCCGATGACGGTGGCGGAGTTGCGGGGGTTCGACATGAGTGTTTCTCCTCGTTGTGCACGAAACGCGCGGGCAGTGTCCCTGCTCCGCGCGCGATGGTGAGTTGAAGTGTTCGGTTGTCTCTCAGACCCCCATCCGGATCAGCTGTGCTGATCAGACGATGATCTTTCGAATGAAGACTCGGATCAGCTGTGCTGATCGAGCGCTCCTCAGTGCTCCTTCCGGATCAACTGCGTTGATCCCAGATGCCCTTGCATCACGGGTCCCGCATCAGCTGCGCTGATCGAACCCGGTACGCCCGGCCCCAGGCCAGCCCGGTGCTGCCCCCAGATCCCAGAGTTCAGCCTCGATCTGATCGGCCGCGGCCACGTCTCCGCTCTCGCAGGCCCGCCGGTAGTCCTCCTCCAGGTACGCGATCTGCCCGTCCCGGTTCGGGAACCGTCGCCGGAACAGCAACCAGCCCAGCCACGCGAGGCAGATCATGAAGGCAAGAGTGGCGATGAGGACTCCGGCGCTCTCGATGATGTTGTCCATGGCGTTTCTCCTGTCTGCTTCAGATTCGCAACCGCCGGCGGACCAGGTCCACGAGCGTCGGGTCGGGTGTATGCCCCTGGGCCTGCTGCAGCTGCAGCCAGGCGAGGATGTTCTGCGTGTCCTGGGCCTCGAGCTGGCGGCGCGCGACCTCCAGCCGTTCCTCGCCGAGGGCGAGCATCCGTCCCTGGAGCTGTTCGATCTTCTCGAGGTGGCCGGTGCTCAGCTTCAGGATGCTCAGCGCATGGGTGTCCGCGGCCATCAGAGCGTCACCTCGACTTCGTGGGCGGTAGAGGCGAACGGGCCGACGGTCACGGAGCGCATGATGTGCACGAGCCCCGCCTCCTGCAGGCGCTCGGCCAGGCCAGCGTGTTCCGACCAGTCCTTGATGAACACTCGCCCCTGGCCGGCTACGAGGCCATATGCCTCGAGGTTCACCGAGATGCGCTCGGGGGCCTCCTCGGTCAGGAGTACGAGGCTGCGCTGGGCGTCGGCGTGCTGAAGGGTGCCCGTGAGCTCGATGACGCCGAAGTCGACGGCGACGCTGTGCTTGATGAGGGGCGGTGCGATGGTCTGGTCCATTGTTCTTCTCGCTTTCGATGCCTGCACGGGCAGGTGAATGGTTGTTGACCCCGGGCCGCCGTGGCTTCGTTGCCGGGCTGCGGCAGGGACGGTGTGTCCGGCGCTTCTCGCGACGGCCCTGGGGCTGTTCGTGGTGCGGCGGTGGGCCGCATGAAGTCTTGACCCAGCCCGCAGGAGGCCAGGGGCCGGAAGGGGTCTCTTTAGATTCCCCGGCGGGCCCAGTCGTAGACCTCGGCGGGACCGCGACGGGACCTCGCGGGGCCCTGGCCCTGCCCCTGGATGAGACGAAGGGTCGGGCGGGCGGTAGGTACAGGAATGGGAACGAGTGAGCTGTCTGCCTCCTCGGCCTGCGGCTGCTGTGCCGCCGCCTTGTCTGTATGTCTGCGCCGGAGCGCAGCCTCGGCCTCGGCGTAGAGCCAGATAAGCCCGAGCACAAAGACGGCGAGGAGCACAATGAGGGCCCAGCTCTGCAGTGGTGTCAGGGGCATGAGCGGGACGCTCCTTCACTGGTCGATGGTTCAGTCGATGAGTCCCCCGGCGCAGCTGCGCTGCGTCGCTGCATCCCTGCCCCGGGTCAGGAGGCCCGGCGGGTAACGGTGTGCCCACAGGCGAGGTACGCGATGTCGTAGAGCGGGGCCGGGCCCCAGGCGGCCTTCCAGTCCGCGGGCAGCGGCAGCGGCTCCGTCATGCGCAGGACGACGTCCTGCGGCATGCCAGGGATGCCGCCCTCGACGTCGGGCACCGGATCGTCCCCGGGGGTGCAGCCGCCGCACCACTCCTGTTCGGGCAGGAGCGCAGCGGCGGCCTGCAGTTGGATCTGCTGTGCGATGGCGTCCGACGGCGGTGCGTCGTCGATGACGTCATGGAGGGGGCGGGCGATCGTCATGATGGAGTCCTTCAGTCTGTGTGCGGTCAGTGGGATGAGCGGGATGGCAGCCACCCACGCCAGGGCCGCCGGCTCAGCCCACGGCGAGCTGCGTGGCCCGCGACCAGCTGCCCATCCGGAACCGGATGGTGGCTGCCGGCGGGACATGGGTCCGGCAGATGCCGTCGGTGCCGCCGGTGCGCCAGGCCTCGTAGGCGAGCACGGCGACGGAGCCGGTCTTGATCCAGCACTCGCGCAGGGCGTCGAGGATCATCTCCTCGGTCCACTTCGTGGTCGCGCCCTGGAAGTGCAGCGGCTGCTCGGTGGTGTTCAGGCCCGCTCTCTCCAGGGCTGCATTCCAGGAGCCGAACCGGCGCTCCAGCAGCGGCGCGGATGGTTCGTCGTCGTGTCTGCGGCGGATGTAGTCGTTGCGCGGGAGGCTGTCCCGGTCCGCGGCGCAGCGCAGGAGCGCGTCGACCATCTGCTGTTCGGTGTAGGTCTGGACAGGCCCTTGGAAGGCTCGGGTCGGCTCTGCGGGGTCGAATGCCGTGCAGGCGTAGCCGTTTCCGGCCAGCGCGTGGGAAATTGTGTGCTCCGAGATCCAGTGATCGTCCGTGTGCGGATCAGGGTTCTCGCACTGCACGCCGCCGCTCTCGTGGTGCTGGCACGCCAGGTGCTCCTGCACCTGGCGGGTCCGCGATCTGGCAGCGCGGCATCAGGTCCGTCGGCACAGTCGTCCGGGTCATTGGCAGTCCCTCTCTCGGGTCGGCGTCGTCCGGGCGCGGCATGCCGTCCCGACCCGGCCCACCCAGGGACCGGGTGACGCGCTCGGGACGCGTCGAGCACCCGTCCGGATCAACTCCGTTGATCCCTCCCAGCCCAGCTGCCCCCTGGCGATACCAGGCATCGCCAGGGCCTGGCGCAGAACTTCTGTCAGCCGTCGTTTGTGTCACTCTTCGCGCATCATCCGATAGATCATTCGATTGGCCTATCGTATAAGATGTACTGGAAGACCAGTCGGATGCGGGCTCTGTGCCATCCGGCGCAGACATCGACCCGACAGGAGAGACCATGGCGATGAAGATTCCGATGACGAGGAAGGCGGCCTTGTCCGCCGCCGCACTGGCGGTGCTGGGCAGCCTGCTCGCCGGATGCTCCGCCGGCTCAGAGACGGCGCAGCCGTCTCCGAGCCCGAGCACCAGCGCGGCGAAGGTGACCAGCGAGGACCTCGGCAAGGCGCTGGACCGGCTCGTCTTCCAGGGCACCGGGGCCAAGAGCATCGACGGCGGCGCGTGCCTGGTCCGCGCCGTCCAGGACAAGAAGCTCTCGGACGCCGCGCAGGCCTACATCGTGGGCAAGGGCAGCGACGACATCGCCGCGGTGGCAAATGGCCTGGGCGAGGTCAGCGCGATGGACGCCGCGATCATGCTCTCCCCCGAGCTGCGCGACAAGTTCGACGCTTGCGTCGACGCGGTGATCCCGCCGACCCCGGCTCCGGGTGCCACGACCAGCAAGGACGGCAAGGATCAGGTCTACGTGCCGCCGAAGCAGGGACAGGAGCTCCCCCAGGCCCGGCAGCCGGATCTCACGCCAAAGTTCCCGGTGCCGCAGGGCACGAGCATCAACTCCTCCTCGCAGCTGACCGCGGGGCTCGTTTCGACGTTCTCCTCCTATGCGCTGAACGAGGATCAGAAGAAGACCTACGCAGCCTCGGGCGCTTGCCTGGCGGGCGTCGTCTTCCAGGCAGGGTTCTCGCAGGAGACGCTGCGCTTCCTCGCCGGCGGCGCACCAATAGGGACCGGATCGATCTCGGACTTCCTGCCGAAGGACGAGGACAAGAAGATCTGGAAGTCGAAGGACTTCACCTCGGCACTCGTGGACTGCACGGCCAGCGCAAAGGTCTGAGGCTCATCCATCGCGGGTTTTTGTCCTGCCGTTGATTGGCTTCTACCGATCAAAAAGAAGAACCGGTGCATACTCGCACCGGTTCTTCTTTTCCTGTTCACAAGGCTGCTGAAGTCATAGCAAGCCCCAGATGGCAACATTCCAGAGCGGAGTCTGCGTCACAGCAATTCGATGGCGACGTCGGCACTAGAGCCGTTTTGACTGCGCATTGCCGAGGTGCGCGCGCACCACGGCAATGTCCGTCGTCGGGTCGCGCCGGATCCGCTTCGACTTGACGATGAACGCGGACTTCTCGATCACAACGAGCTTCAATCCATGTTCGGGGATAAGAAGGCGCTTGCGTTCGTCGTAGAGGCGACGTTGCTCGCCGCGACCGACACCAGAGACGGTCTGCCGCCGATCGAAGAACGGCGACGGCTTCGAATGCTGCTCCTCCTGGAACTCGACGACGAGCTTGAGATCGGACCAAAAGCCGTCCACCGGTAGCTTGGTGCCGAGGGGTCGCAAAGGGGACGGGTCGCCGCGGAGCCAATCGAACGTCGCTTGGCGACAGCTGCTCATGCCGAGCACGCCATCGCAGAGGTCAAGCACGTAGTGCTCATCGGACGCAGTGCGGTCGACCATGCCGTGATTCTTGCAGAGTTCAGCCGAGAGGCCCATGCTTCATAGGTTCAAGAACAATGTTTGGTCCGCTCTGAGAGCTTAGGATCTCGGAACCAGGCTGATTCGGTCAGTGCCGGCGGCGGCCTGATACGGCCCGGTGCCAGTATTCCGCTTCTGCACTTGTCAGAATCTCGTAGATCTCCTCGACCACAAACTTCCCCAAATATGGGCGTTCCTCGGCGCTCAAAGTTCCCAGAGACACCACTGCAGCCGCCAACAGTGCGTCGTCCTCAATCGAAGGCTCCACCCATTCCCGCACGCCATCGTCGGCGAGGTCCTCCCAGACATATGGCGAGGTTGCTATGGCCTCCCTGACCGCGGCGAGTCGCACCCTTACGTCTCCGCTGCGGGACCGCGTGTAGAGACGGATCTGGTATTCATCCGAGGCCGGGGGCACAAGGGGTGCCCCGCCGGCGACCGAATGCTGCGCAGCAATGACCTGGTAGCGGGCTCGGGCAGGGTGTCGGTCATGGAGGTCCTGGCGTATTTCCCTGATGCGGTGCCCGGGGCGCAATGTTGCAGTTCCAGGGGTGCGGTTGTCCCGCCTATTCGCGTTGTGTGGTGCCATGACCTGTCCCGACAAGCGGCCAATAGGTGTCCCCCTCCCTCATGATAGGCCCCGTTCGGACGGAGCTTGAAGGGCACCGAATCGAGGCGGCTCGGCCCGCCGGAACGAGCTTGATCGTCCCTGCGGTTTTCCACATACGCCAGGACTCCTCTACCGGCAGTCGGCAACCGATGCTGCACTGGAGGCATGCTCAGCTACGAAGACATCATTCTGCTCGGCGAGGAACGGGTCCAGGTCATCCAGGAACACGAAGAGGGCCGTTGCTGGTGTGGCCAGACCTGGCAATGACCAACCTTGACGGGCGCTGTCTTGGTTGTATGGCTGGTGCTTCCTGATGCCGGACTGCTTGCTTCAGGCCGGACCAGGACCTTGCTGGGAAGGGGCCAGGTGAAACCAGCTGGGTATCCGGGCGGAGGAGCATACTGAAGCGGTTACACCTCACGGTCCGGAACGCGAATGATGATCATTCGGGATCCTTCCGGGATTTTGGCCTTCGCCGCGGCCAGGGTGGTGTCATAATCGGGGCCTGTCGCGCTGACGCGCATCATTTCGTCCTGGGCATCTTCAATGGTCAATTCAACCTCCATAGCTCTGAGCATAGAGCCCTGCCCGGCCGTCCTCTGTCCGTTGGAGAAGAGAAAGTTGTCAAGTAACAGCATGCGCAGTGAGTAGCCTGCCTAAGCTGTGAAATGAGAGTCTCTGATCGGCGCGCCATCAAAGGTGTCGGACTACGGTCGGCAACTTGAATCGGACCGGAGTGAGACTGGGATTGCCGGTAAAGGATAGACTGCCCGAGTGCCCGATCATGATCAAGAAGGCCCGTTCGATCGGGCGCAGCCGCTCAATCCGTCACGTCTTCGGCAGCCCAAGGACAAGTCAGTCCAGTCTGAGCCCAGTGAAGTGCGCAACCCTGAGGCCGCCGGAGCCTGCGAGCAGGATATGAGCCAGGGCCCGACCCGCTGGCAGCGGATCAAGGAGCATCCGGCTTTCAAGACAGGTCTCGCCGTTGGCGCTCTTGCGGCTGCTGGCGCGGTCACGTTGTTGACACTGAGGTCGCCCGAAGCATTCAAGCAGGTCAGCGCGGCGGTCTGGGAGAAAATCCCTGAGTTCACGGAGGCGGCTTTCGAGGGCATCGGCGAGGAGGCCAGCAGAAAGTCTCCGACCGAGCATAATGTCAGCGGGCACCAGCGCGTGCAGCACTACGGTCCCGGCGGCACCGAGACAAAGTTCGTCCAGGTATCGCCTTACTCGCGTGGAGGTAGTACCTAACAGGCGCATGCGATACTGACCGTGTCGAAGATTGCGGTTGTGCTTGTCGTCAGCGGTTTATCTCATATCAGAAACGGCTTCGGCGGGACGTATTGGGACGGTAGGGCCTTTGGGTATGTTTGATTTCCTTGCGAAGAAGGAAAAAAGCTGGGACGAGATCGATGTCTACGAGGGTGAAACGCCCCCGTGCCCCAACTGTGGGACGCCCCTGGTGAAAAAGTTTGTTTACTCCGAGATGTACTGCCTTGAGTGTCGCTACGGTCTAGATGACGATGACGATGACGATGACGATGACGCCAGCGAGGCGCTGAGTGTTTACGATGCAGCTCAGATCTGGGCCTCACACGGTAAGGATGAGGATTACATGTTCGGGTATTCCTCGGAGGAACTCGAAGCCGCGCTTTAATGTGGCAGGTCGCTGCTCGAGTTTGCTGCCGGCGCGGGTGCTGTTGAGGTCCTGCGTTTCCCTTACCCCGCTATGCCACAGCGACCGGCAGCTCGTCCCAGTGGGTCGTGCAGCGCTTCGAGAGCATGGCGCGCTTCATCTCCCATGCCGGCGGGGTCTTCATGCCGCCCAGGCCCACACCCACAGCCTGCGCGCCGAGCTTTCTCGTGATCTCGTCAAGTACCTTCCCTACTCCCCGATCTTCGAATTCGGATTGGAACACAGGTAAGAACTGAACGCCGTCACCCGCGCGCAGTCCCGTGAGCACAACTCCCGCACGGGCGTAGCGGATACCGGCGGTCGGAAACAGATCAGGCAGGATCGCACTGGCAGCTTTCGTAAGCGCGATCGGGTCATCGGTCGGCATGGCCAGCGGAACAGCCCGGTGGGCTGAATGCGGGACGGTTCCTTCGTCGGCCCAGCCGGTCGAAGCCCACACCGAGAGCACGCCGGCGACGGACCCCTGGGCCCGAAGACGTGCTGAGACCCGCTGGGCGTAGATCGACAGAACCTGATGCATCTCGTCAGGGTCCGTAAGCTTGCGCGAAAAGCTCCTGGAATAGATCAGCTGGTCCTTGGCAGCCGGCGGCTGGGTCTCCAGCTCGATGCATTTTTGCCCGCGCAGCTCCAGGATGGTTCTTTCCATGACGACGGAGAACCGTTTACGGAGCCATTTGGCATCAGCGTCGCGCAGTTCTCTGGCCGTGTGGATGCCGAGCGCAGCCAGGCGCTTGCCGTTACGCCCGGCGACGCCCCAGAGGTCAGTCACATGGAGGGAGTCAAGGATCCGGTCAAGCTGCTCCTCCGAAAACCGCCGGAGATCGAGAACTCCATTGAAAGCGGGGTTTTTCTTGATGCCGAGAGCCGCTACCTTGGCGAGGGTCTTCGTGGGACCGATCGCGACGCGGACAGGAATGCCGGTCAGCTGGAGGACAGTCCGTCGGATCTCTTGTCCTCGTGATTCGAGTTCTTCAGGAGCGCCCCGCAGCTTCAGCCAGCTTTCGTCGATCGAATACACTTCCTGCCACGCACTGAAGCGGCCCAGAATGGTGGCAACCCGTGCACTCAGCGAGCCATAGAGCTCATAGTTCGATGACCTGGCTTCGACGCCCTTGGCCTGGCACCAGCCGCGGATCTTGAACCACGGCTTGCCCATGATGTCAGGATCGAGTTCCTTCACCAGCGGGCACGCGGCAACCACACAGCCGTCATTGTTCGAGAGGACAAGGGTCGGCCGGTCATGCAGCGTGGGGTCGAAGACACGCTCCGCGTTGGCGTAAAAGGAGACGCAGTCTACGAGAGCGATTTGATCGGGTGCTGGGGTGAGAGTCGTCATTGCCACGGCTGGAGACTATAGGCGGGGTCTGACACCACGTTTGATTTTCGCAGGAGACAGAATCCATGTGACCACGCCCCAGACTGACATCTCCGTGTGTTCGTGGAGAACGATGTCCGCATAGTCGAGGTTCTCTGCCACGAGAACGGTACGTCCCTGGACGACGTCCAGCCGCTTGACGGTGTATTCGCCGTCAACGACGGCGATCACGATCTTGCCCGGAACGGGATCGATCCCCCGGTCCACGAGCAGCAGGTCGCCGTCATTGATTCCGGCTCCGGTCATGGAATGGCCGGCTGCACGCCAGACGAATGTGCAGGTTGGGTCCCGGACCAGGTGCTGGACAAGATCAAGGTCCCCGGACCAATATCCCTCTGCAGGGCTGGGGAAGCCGCAGGCGACGGCTTCCGGCGCAAACGGGAGTATCAGCGGCTCGTCGAGCGCCAACGGTTCTGGCTGCGAGGCCTGCATGTCCACTTCCTTTTCGAACATATGTTCGATGGAATCGTACGCCCGGGCGGGAACGGCACGCAACGTGGAGCAAATGCCGGGCGGACCGGACTGGCCTGGGCTCTGGGACTGCAGGCAGGAATAAAGGCCCCGGTGCGCTTCATGCGCGTCGGGGCCTTCTCTTTTTCGCACGAACGGGAGGTGCGAACCAACGTTCAGCGGCCCCGGCCTTGGGGTCGAGGAACCGAGGCCGCCCGGGACACGCGATCAGGCGCTGACCGGGTGACGCAGACGACTCTACCTCTCTGCCCGACCTCTCCGCAAAGGTCTGTCACAAGTCATTGCGCAGTCATTCGTGACAGATAATTGAATGACGTTAGAATGGACTCGTACATCAGTCGAATATGACAGGAGAGGTGAGACATGACCGTCGTCGACGAGCCGAAGGCTGCGCCTCCCGCTGCGCGGGCTGCGACCAGGTCCGGTGGACCGAGCACCGACCCGAACGGCAGCGACCGCAGGGAGCGGGTCTTTACCCGCCTGTCCTCGGACGAGAAGCAGCGGGCGGAGTACTGGGCGCAGCGGCGCGGCTACCCCTCCGCCAACGAGTACTACGCCGAGGCGATCGCCGAGAAGATCCGGCGCGAGAATCTCGACTTCGACATCCCTGATCTGCTCACCGCACGCATCAACCAGGTCGTCGACGAGCTCAAGGCGCTTTCGACGAACAACGCCAACCTCGAGCGGGTCGTGACCATGGGCTTCGATTCCCTGCTCGGGCTGACCAGGGGCGACAACTATCTGCTGGACGAGGAGAACGGGGAGCTGACGTGAGCCAGGGGCTGAACGAGATCATGCCGTCCACCGACGAGCTGATGGACGTCGACACGTCCTTCCTCGATGCGTACCGGACCGGCGGGAGCGAGGGCCTGAAGCGGGCCCAGGAACGGGCACAGCCGGCGGAGCCGGAGCAGGACGCGCCGGAGAAGGATGAGGCCCCGCAGCAGAGCGCCGAGGACCTCGACCGGGACACCGGTGCTGGCCAGCGGGGAGGCTCGGGAGCGGGCAGCGCCACTCCCCCGGCCCAGAACGACGCCGTCGCCGTGGACACAGCAGCGACGCCGCAGGTGCACGACGACTCAGACGCCGAAGCGCACCCCGCGGCCCTCCCGGTGTCGCCGCCGGAAGATGCCAACCTCCTCCCGCCCGTCCCGCTCCAGCACACCGACCATCAGGAGGCCGTGCAGTCTGCGGCGGCCAGGGGCGGCTCCGGCGGAGGGGACGAGGGCAGCGAGTCGTTGCCACAGAGCGGCTTCCGGCTCGACGGCGTGAAGAGCCAGCCTGCCGTCCGGGCCCTGCCCGAGGCTATCGTCGGCGCGCTGCGGGAGCAGCTGCGCTCAGCGGCCGTCCGTGAGCTCGGTGTCGGCGACACGGCAGCCCGCGAGTTCGCCGAGCGGTTGAGCCAGGCAAGCCTGGTCACGGCCTTTCTGCTGGCCCAGCTCGACCTTGGACTGGCGACCGATGCTGCCACCCGGCGCGCGGCGCGGCTGTTCCGCTCCCGTGATCCGCTGCTGGGCAGCATCGCGGCGCGCATGGAAGCCCTGGAGCGTCGGGGCCATGAGCAGACCCAGGGCCTGGCCGCGTTGCACGGGCAGCTGGGTGAGGTAATGGAGACCAGCGCGGCGATCGAGCAGGCAGTCGCGTACTCGATCGCGGACCGCACGAGCAACTTCCTGCGCGGCTCGCACGATGTCCACGAGGCTCCGATCACGCACAAGGACGCGGTCTTCGTCCGCGACCGGGTGCGGGAGGCGACGAAGAAGCAGGCGAAGCTCGAGCGCGAGCGGGAAGGGCGGCCGATCCGGTGAGCACCGCCACGCACAGGAGTACAGCGAACGGTCCTGGAGTGCGTCTTCGCGAACCGTAAGAAAGGCTTGTGACGGGACAATTTGTCGAATCGGTGAACTTTGCCCGACGATCAGGGCATGGAAACTGCTGCCGGGTCCGACCCGAACTTCAG
>NZ_JAMSGY010000010.1:0-143903 GCF_024608385.1 Paenarthrobacter sp. UW852 | reverse complement strand
CCGCATAATGAACTGCGCACGCTCAGTACCCTGCTCGGCGATCAACGCATCAAGGGACTCAATCCACTCCGCAGTCTCTTCCGGATCACGATCAGGCAGCTGGGCAGTCAACCCGCTGAGGATGTGTGAGGTCTCTTCTCCTACAGCCACGTCCAACCTCTCTTCATTGAATGTCTGGGCGCTTGCTCTGTGGGGGCGCTCAAGGAATTTCGTATTGTGAGAATAAAATTCTGCAATTCGAGATTACGTCTGCCGATGGGCAGCGTCAACACGGATCGCCTGTCCGCAACAGTCAACTGGCAATCCTGTCGCCAGGCAACCAAATGTGACCCTGCATACACCGGGAGCACCTTGACCATGAGTGACCTGCGTCATAGAGTGCTTTCACTATTCAATAACTAGTTTCCGCAATGTGGAAGCAGTACGAAGTGGAGATCCACGATGCAGACGACTTCATCAGTCGGCGTCACTGAGACTCCGGACGAACCGCAGGGTGGCCCCAACCATCGTGTGGTTGGCAATACAGAATTGTGTGCAATCGCGTCCGAAGCATCAGGCCGTACCATCAGCCCAAGCCTTTACAACATCGACCTGGCCCCCACCAAGGCCAAAGGCCGAAAGTGGACCAGCTACAGCATCTTCACCCTCTGGGCCAACGACGTCCACAGCCTGGGTAACTATGCTTTCGCCATTGGTCTTTTCTCGCTCGGATTGGGCGGATGGCAGATCCTGGTGGCACTGGGAATTGGTGCCGTCCTCCTTTTTGCCCTCCTGAACTTCTCGGGGTTCATGGGCCAGAAGACCGGCGTCCCCTTTCCTGTCATGAGCCGCATCAGCTTCGGCATCCGGGGTGCACAGATTGCCAGCCTGATCCGCGGCGCCGTTGCCGTGGCGTGGTTCGGAATTCAGACCTACCTGGCATCCGTGGTCCTGCGCGTCATGCTCGTTGCCATGGCACCGGGCCTGAAGGACCTGGACAGCAACTCCATCCTGGGGCTTTCCACCTTGGGTTGGTTCTCCTTCGTCGCCCTGTGGATCGTCCAGCTGGTCATCGTGAGCTTCGGCATGGAAATGATCCGTAAGTACGAGGCGTTCGCTGGTCCCGTCATTCTCGTCACCATGGCCGCGATCGCCGTGTGGGTTTTCGTCGAAGCCGGCGGAGCCATCCAGTGGTCCGGAATCAAGGGTCTCGAAGGCGGCGAAATGTGGTTGACCATCTTCGCCGGCGGAGCGCTGTGGGTATCCATTTACGGAACCTTCGTACTGAACTTCTGCGACTTCACCCGTTCTTCCACCACCAGGAAGTCGATCGTCAAAGGCAACTTCTGGGGCATCCCCATCAACATGCTGGTCTTCGGCGCCATTGTCGTGGTCATGGCCGGCGGGCAGTACAAGATCAACGGCACGGTCATCGAAAGCCCATCGGACATTGTCCAGAGCATCCCCAACACGCTCCTGCTGGTGTTGGCTTGCCTGGCCTTGCTCATCCTGACCGTGGCCGTGAACCTGATGGCCAACTTCGTGGCGCCGGTGTATGCGCTGACCAACCTTTTCCCGCGGCACCTGAACTTCCGTAAGGCAGCCTGGGTCAGCGGCACCATCGGCCTGGTCATCCTGCCCTGGAACCTTTACAACAACCCGATCGTGATCGTGTACTTCCTGGGCGGACTTGGCGCCTTGCTCGGCCCGCTGTTCGGAGTCATCATGGCCGATTACTGGCTGGTTCGCCGGGGTAAGGTCAACGTCCCCGAGCTGTACACCGATGATCCCAAGGGTGCCTACTTCTACAAGCGCGGCGTGAATCCCAAGGCCATCATCGCCCTGATCCCGGCCGCTGCCATCGCCGTTGCCATCGCATTCATCCCGGCGCTGGCACCTGCAGCACCGTTCGCGTGGTTCATCGGAGCAGGCGTCGGCGCCCTGACGTTCTTCGCCGTTGCTGACAAGAAGCAACGTCACGACGACGTGTCCGGTGAGCCGATCGCCGTCGCCAGCACCCACTAGTAAACCCAGCCCACAGGCCAAGCCCACCCTCGCCGACAACCGGACTTCGCTCCAGTTGCCCGGGGGTGGGCGTCGCCGTTGAGAGGATTTCCATGCGCATCCTTGTCGCAAACGTCAACACCACCCAATCCATGACAGACTCCATCGCTGCCCAGGCGCGGGCAGCGGCTGCTCCGGGCACCGAAATCATCGGCATCACACCCCGTTTCGGCGCCGATTCCTGCGAAGGAAACTTCGAAAGCTACCTTGCAGCGATCGCCGTCATGGATGCCGTGGTCAACTATCCCGAGCCCTTCGACGCCGTCATCCAAGCCGGCTATGGCGAACACGGCCGCGAAGGCCTGCAGGAACTCCTGGACGTGCCCGTCGTCGACATCACCGAAGCCGCTGCCAGTACGGCGATGTTCCTCGGCCACAAATATTCGGTGGTCACCACCCTTGATCGCGCGGTGCCGCTGATCGAGGACCGCCTCAAGCTGGCCGGCCTGGACGCCCGCTGCGCCTCTGTCCGGGCCAGTGGCATGGCAGTGCTGGAACTCGAGGAGTACCCCGAGCGGGCCGTCGAAGCGATCGTTGGCCAGGCCGAAGAGGCCGTCCGGAATGACAAGGCCGAGGTCATCGTCCTTGGCTGCGGCGGGATGGCGGGGCTGGATGAGCAGATCCGACAGCGGACCGGCGTTCCCGTGGTGGATGGCGTAGCCTCGGCCGTCACCATCGCAGAGTCACTGGTCCGCCTTGGCCTGTCCACGTCCAAGGTGCGAACCTACGCCACGCCGCGCCCGAAGACTGTCATAGGCTGGCCGATAACCGCAGCCCGGCATTCAGCAGACCAGCAAGAAGCCGCACGCTGACGCTGCCCACAGTATTTCCCGAAAGGCAACCACATGACTGACTCCAGCCTGCCCGCAGACTCAAGGGTCGCCGTCGTTACCGGGGCGGGTTCCGGCATTGGGCGGGCGGTCGCCCGTCTCATGCTCGCCGAAGGCTACCGGGTGGCGCTGGCCGGCCGTCGTGAGGCCCAGCTTCTTGAGACTGCGGGCGATCATCCGCACGCGCTTACGGTTCCGTGTGACGTGACAGTGCCCGACGACGTCGCCCGCCTTTTCGCGGCGGTTCGCCAGCGCTGGGGCCGGGTTGATGTGCTGTTCAACAACGCCGGTATCTTTGGTCCTGCGGGCGACGTCGGTGAGATCAGCGTGGACGAATGGGAAACGACCCTGAGGGTCAATGTCACCGGTTCCATGCTGTGCGCGGCTGAAGCGGTACGCACCATGAAGGCCCAGGAACCCCAAGGCGGTCGGATCATCAACAACGGGTCCATCTCGGCCCATTCGCCCAGGCCGCGGTCCGTTGCCTACACGGTCACCAAGCACGCGATGACCGGCCTCACCAAGAGCATTGAGCTCGATGGGAGGGCTTTTGGCATTACGTGCGGGCAGATCGACATCGGCAATACCCGGACCGAGATCATGGACACCATCGGCGTGGGCTCCGGTGCCCTGCAGGCCGATGGAACCCGCAAGGTGGAACCGATGTTCCCGGTGGACGACGCAGCCCGTGCCGTGCTGATGATGGCCAACATGCCGGCGTCGGCCAGTGTCGGATCATTGGTGGTCACCGCAGCCGGCATGCCGTTCGTGGGCCGCGGCTAGCGGGTTAGGGGCGCCCGTCCGCGGCCTTCCAACCGATTGTGACTTCCATAATATGGAAACTCATTTTCCCCTTGCGGAATGATGTGACCCGGCTTACATTGAAAACATCCCCCCAAAACGAGGGGCTGTTCCCAAACTGATTGGTTCAGATCAATGAAGATCCCAGACTCCGCGGCGCTGAAGGCGAGTTCGGCCCCGCAGAAGAAAAAGCGGCTGTATCAGTCGCTCTTTTTTCAAATTCTGATCGCCGTCGTCGCAGGTGTGCTCATCGGTCATTTTTGGCCGAATATCGGGTCCGCCCTCCGGCCACTGGGTGATGGATTCATTCAACTCATCAAAATGATCATTGCCCCGCTGATTTTCCTCGTGATCGTCACGGGGATCTCGGCAGTGGGCGACGTCAAGGCGGTCGGAAGGGTTGGGGTCAAGGCGCTCCTGTACTTCACCGGTGCCACGCTTTTCGCCCTCGTTTTCGGGCTCATCGTAGGAAACATCGTCCAGCCGGGTGCCGGGCTGAACATTGATCCCTCTACGCTTTCCCAGGAGGCGCTCGACGCGAAGACCGGCCACGCAGTCCCCAAGGACGCGGCCGCCTTCATCCTGGACGTCATTCCTTCAAGCGTCATCGGTGCCTTCGCCAGCAACAGCCTGCTTCAGGTCCTGTTCTTCTCCGTCTTCTTCGGCGCTGCAATCGTCGTCATCGGCCGGGAACGTTGCTTGCCGGTCATCAGCCTCATGGAGACTGTCCTGGAGCTGATCTTCAAGATCATGTCCTGGATCATGAGGGTGGCCCCGATCGGTGCCTTTGGTGCCATGGCCTTCATCATCGGCCAGTACGGTGTGGGGACGCTTGGGACCTACGCCCTGTTGATCGCCTCCTGCTACGGAGCGGCCATCATCTTCATTGGCTTGCTGTTCCTGGTGGCGTGGGGCTTCGCCCGGGTTCCACTGTGGCAGTTCCTCAAGTACACCCGCGAAGAGTTCCTGCTGGCCCTCGGCACCGCCTCAACGGAAGCCGTGATGCCGCGCATCATGACCAAGCTGACCAACGCCGGGTGCTCCCGGGCCACCACCGGTTTGGTGGTTCCCACGGGCTACTCTTTCAACCTCGACGGCGCCGCGATCTACCTTTCGATCTCACTGCTGTTCCTGGCCCAGGCTTTCGGTCACAACCTGGACCTCGGCCAGCAGTTGGCTGCCCTTGGCGTGCTGCTCCTGACCTCCAAGGGAATGGCAGGTGTCCCGGGCTCATCCTTCCTGGCACTTTCGGCAACCGCTGCAGCCTTGGGCATCTTCCCGGTTGCCGGTGTGGCACTCCTCCTCGGCGCCGACCGCCTCATGGACTCCATGCGCGTCGTCGTGAACCTCCTCGGCAACTGTGTGGCAACGTTCGTCGTCGCCAAATGGGAGGGCCAATTCGACCGCAGCGTCATGGTCCGCGCGTTCAACGGTGAGATCACCAATGAGGACACCGCCATCATGCTCGGCAAGGAAGATGTCTTTGAGCAACAGGAACTGGAACGCATCAGCAGCGGCCAGAACCCGTCTCCGAAATTCCGTGGCGGCCCCACCTCCGATGAGATCCCGCAATTCGAGATGAGCAAGCCGGGCAAATCACAGGACCCGATCTGCCCCGACTGACGTAATAGGTGATGCCCTCCGGAAAGCTCCGGAGGGCATCCTCCGTTTAAAGGGGCAGCAACCCGGAAAGATCGGCGCGCAAGCCGGAGGCCGTCACTTTGTGTGACGACACCGCATCCGCCCACGAGATCCGGCCCGTCACCAGCGAAAGCCAGGTGTCGGCGTCGCACTCAATGACGTTCGGGGGAGTGCCTCGCGTGTGGCGGGGCCCTTCAACGCACTGGGTCACGCCGAACGGCGGCACCCGGACCTCCACCGAATTGCCGGGCGCGCGGGCGGTGACTTCCTCCAGCGAGTAGCGGACCGCCGTCGCAATCAACGGGCGCGACGGCGGCGTCCCGGCGTCGGCGGTTGTCCCACCGGCGGTTTCGGAACGTTCGACGGCGGTTTGCCAGGTTGCCAGGGCGGCGCGGCCTTCTTCGATGTTGACTCGGCGTCGTGCAACAGCCATGGGTATTCCTTATCCTGTGCGGGTTTAGTCGAGCAGTGCGGAGACGGCATGGCCCAGGCGGATCCTGCCTACCGCACGTCCGCCGCCGAGCACCGGCTCCACTACGCGTTCCAGGACGTTGGAAACCGCGGGGATGTCAACTGCACCGCTGACGGCAAGCAGCGTCAGCCCAACCAGGGTGGTGGCACGGAGATTGCCGTCCAGAACCTTGACCGCCACAGTGGCGCCGGTGGGCGTTGCCAGGACAAGGACGCCCTCGGCGCCAATCTTCGCCAGGACTTCCAGTTCCTCCATGACCACCGTGTTGGACTCGCCCTTGCCTTGAACGGCCCAGGGGTAATCCAGCATGGACGTGGCGATGGTGGCTGCACGGGCGTTGGAAGAGGAGTCGCCGGGCGACTTGGCCAGCTTGGAGTAGGCGCGCGCAAGACCGGTGAGCGACAGCGCTGCTACCGGCGCGCCGCACCCATCGATGCCCAGATGGGAGATCGTCTCTTCGCTGTATTCCTCTATGACGGAACGAACGCGCTGCTGCAGCGGGTGGTTCGGTTCGAGGTAGCTGCGGAGGTCCCAGCCGTTCTCGGTGCAAGCCCACAGGAAGGCTGCGTGCTTGCCGGAGCAATTGAAAGCGAGCTTGGATTGGCCCCGCTCGGACCGTACCAGCCAGTTACGGGCCGTCTCATCCTGCGGCCACGCCGTGGGGCAGTGCAGGTTTTCCTCGCGGACGCCGGCGGCCTTGAGCATCCCTTCCACCACATCCATGTGTTCCAGGGAGCCGGTGTGGCTACCGCACGCCACGGCCACCTGCGCGCCACGCAGCGGGACGCCGGACTGCATGGAAGCCAACGCCTGGAAAGGTTTGAGGGTGGAGCGGGCGAAAACGGGGGCATCGATGTCACCCAGCCGGGTCACTACGGAACCATCACCGGCCAGGACCACGGCAGCACCAACATGCCGGGACTCGATGAAGCCGCTGCGTTCGATCACTGCCAGTTCCACTGCGGAGTCTACGTTGAAGGTTTCGTGCGAACTCATTGGCATGCAGTAAGTCTATGGGGCGCCGTGGTTACTGGGGTTCTCTCGGGGTCCGGTGCGTGACACAGCTTAGGATGCTCGCCCTTCACAAAGTACCCTTGAAGCCGTGAAGGTACTCGTCATTGGCCCAGGCGGCCGCGAACACGCCATTGTCCGCTCTCTGCTTGAAGACCCCAACGTTTCGGAGGTCCACGCGGCCCCGGGCAACGCGGGCATCAGCAAACTCGTTCCCACCCACGCGATCGACGGGAACAACCCGGAAGCCGTGTCTGCCCTCGCCACCAAGCTGGGCGTGGACCTGGTAGTCGTAGGACCCGAGGCGCCGCTGGCTGCCGGTGTTTCCGACGCTGTCCGTGAGGCCGGGATTCCGGTGTTCGGTCCCAGCAAGGAAGCGGCCCAGCTGGAGGCCTCCAAGGCTTTCGCCAAGCAGATCATGGCCGAAGCCAACGTTCCCACGGCCATGGCCCGCGTTGCCACCACCGCAGAAGAAGCCGCGGACGCCCTGGACACTTTCGGTGCGCCGCATGTGGTCAAGGACGACGGACTGGCTGCCGGCAAGGGTGTGGTTGTCACCAACGACCGCGACGAAGCACTGGCACACGCCCAGGCGTGCTTCGACGCCGGTGGAACCGTGGTCATCGAGGAATTCCTTGACGGCCCCGAAGTTTCCCTGTTCGTCCTGTGCGACGGCCGCACCACCGTTCCGTTGTCCCCGGCGCAGGACTTCAAGCGAATCTTCGACAACGACGAAGGCCCCAACACCGGCGGCATGGGTGCGTACACCCCGCTTGAGTGGGCGCCCGAGGGCCTGGTCCAGGAAGTCATCGACCGCGTGGCGCAGCCCACCGTGGACGAGATGGCCCGCCGCGGCACGCCCTTCATCGGCGTGTTGTACTGCGGCCTCGCCCTGACCTCCCGTGGCACCCGCGTCATCGAATTCAACGTGCGTTTCGGCGACCCTGAAACCCAGGCGGTCCTGGCCCGCCTCAAGACCCCGCTCGGCGCGCTGCTGCTGGCAGCTGCCAAGGGCGAACTGGACACCGCCGAAGAGCTGCGCTGGTCCAAGGACACGGCAGTCGCCGTCGTCGTTGCTGCCGAGAACTATCCGGACGCGCCCCGCACGGGTGACCGGATCCGTGGCCTGAAGAAGGTTGACGAACTGGATGGCGTCCACGTGGTCCACGCCGGAACCAAGCTGGATGATGAGGGCAAGGTGGTTTCCGCTGGCGGCCGCGTCTTGGCCGTTGTGGCGCTCGGTTCCGATCTGGTGGAAGCCCGCGAAAAAGCTTACGACGGCGTGGAGCTGGTTCAACTTGAAGGCTCGCAGTTCCGTACGGACATCGGAGGCAAGGCCGCCCGCGGCGAAATCCGGGTTCCCTTCGCGGGTACTGGAACCATCCCGAAAGTGAAGGCCTGACATGACCGATTCCCTTCCCACAGGCGGCCTGGAAACCGAGGCCCTGCAGCTTCCTGGTTGGACGCACGTCTACTCCGGCAAGGTCCGTGACCTCTACGTCCCGGCCGACGAGTCCATCACCGAAAAAGTGGGCCAGGAATGCGTCCTGGTGGTCGCCAGCGACCGCATCAGTGCTTACGACCACGTGCTGAGCAGCGAGATCCCGGACAAGGGCCGTGTTCTGACCCAGCTGAGCCTGTGGTGGTTCGACCAGCTGGACGTCGAGCACCACGTCCTCGCTTCCACCGTTGAGGGCGGCGTCCCGGCCGAGGTTGAAGGCCGTGCCATGATCTGCAAGAAGCTGGACATGTTCCCCGTGGAGTGCATCGCCCGCGGGTACCTGACAGGTTCAGGCCTGGCCGAGTACAAGGCATCCGGCACGGTGTGTGACATCCCGCTGCCCGAAGGCCTGGTTGACGGCTCGCGCTTGGAGAAGGCGCTGTTCACGCCCTCGGCCAAGGCCGAGGTTGGCGAGCACGACGAAAACATCACCTACGACGACGTCGTGGCCATGGTGGGTGACGACATCGCCGCCCGCCTCAGCGAGCTCACGTTGAAGATCTACACCCGTGCCGAGGAGATCGCACGCGAACGCGGCATCATCCTTGCCGATACCAAGGTGGAGTTCGGGATCGACGCTGCCACCGGCGTGATCACGTTGGGTGACGAGGTCCTCACCCCGGACTCTTCACGTTTCTGGGATGCATCCACGTACGCGCCGGGCCAGTCCCAGCCGTCGTATGACAAGCAGTACGTCCGCGACTGGTTGACCTCGGCGGAGTCGGGCTGGGACAAGTCCTCGGACACCCCGCCGCCGGCTCTACCCGCGGATGTTGTTGAGCGCACCCGCGCCCGCTACGTCGAGGCCTACGAAAAGCTCACGGGCCGCACCTTCGCGTAGCCCACTCAACTGGGGGCAGCACGTGCTCTACTGAATATCCAGTAGAGCGTGTGCTGTCCCCTGGTTTTTTGGTTGATCAGGCCTGAGAATGTTCCGGGTGTGTTGCAGCGGCGCGGCGCTCGGCGAGCCGGATCTCCAGCACCGCATCCATGGCCTGCTGAACCCGGTCCGAGGCTCCGGCGGCACTGAAGTCGTGCTGGGCCTCTTCCAGATAATGCAGTGCCTCGGTGGTTTCGCCTGCGGCTTTCAAGGACTTGCCCAGCAGCAGCGAAACCTCGCCTGCAGTGTGCCGGGCCAGGACTTTGCGGTCGGCGTAAATTTCGCGCAGTTTCTCCACCGCGGCGAGAATGTCGCCGGTCAGGTAGAGCCAGCGGGCCCTGATGAAAGCCACTTCGAGCTGGTCTGTCTTGTTGCCGCCCACGATCGACAGGGCCAGCTCCGCACGCTCAATGGCGGACAGTGTTTCCGGCTCCACAATCCCGGAGGACAACCGCACCGCGGCCGAAGCCTTATTGAACCGGGCCCACAGCTCGATGTCGTTGGCGGGGGAGAGGAGCTTGGCTGCACGCTCGTGGTGCTTGATGCCTTCCACATAGTCGTGGCGCATGAACGCCACGTTGCCCACAACCCACGCGACCTCGCCGGCAAGCTGCGACATGGAGTGCTCGTCCATGTGCTCAATCATGGCCAGGCAGTACGTCCATGCCTCGTCCAGCTTGCCGCTCTCTGCGAGGGCACCGATCAGCGCGCGGTGCGCACCAATGATGAGAGTTGAGCCCTTGGGCAGCTGCTCACACAGCTTGACCGCTTGCTTGGCATGCTCGACGGCGGTGGCCAGCTGACCTTGTCCGTGGCACACAGCGGCAAGCATCTGCCATGCGCGCACTCCCAGGCCTGCCGACTCCGTGGCCATGGGGTGTTCCAGGAGGTGCTCAACAATCTGCTGGCATTCCTTGAGGTGGCCTTGCTTCATCACGCACTCGGCCTGCATGTAGGTCATGTTCCACCAGGCGCTGTTGTTCTTGGCTTCAAGGGCGATCTGCGCTGCGGTGGCGGCGTGGCTGGCTGCGAGTTGGTAGTCGCGGAGGTCCCATGCCTGCCGGGCGTAGAGACCGGCCAGGACATATTCCGCGTCGCTCACGGAGACGGGCTGGCTCCACGCTTCAAGGGCTTTGGGAGCAAGTTCCAGCCGCCGGGCAAGCTCTTCGATGACCTCGGCAGTGGGTTCCCGGCGTCCAGTCTCCAACAGTGAAATGTAGCTGGGCGAATACAGGTTTTTGCCGAGCTCGGCCTGCGTTAACCCACGTTCGAGCCGTTCGGCACGTAGCTTCTCGCCGAATCCGTTTCCCACGGGGTTCCTCCTACAGGTGTCTTTTGACCAAAACCTTGACAGTCTCTGTGGAAAACATTTTACAATGTATGTCAACAGGGACCACGCAATTTCCGTAACGAATCCGACTCGCATTGGGGAAATACCATGTTCAAGAAAATCATCGCTTCAGCGGCTTTGGCAGGCGCGCTGTCGCTGGCAGTCGCGGCTCCCGCAGTCGTCTCCGCTGCTTCGGCAGGAGACTCCAGCACGGTAAGTGCTATCGGCAACTGGCCCGATCCCATGCGCGTGGCGGCGCCAACTAAGTCAGCGGATACCACGTACACGCCGATGTCCATTGGCAACTGGCCGGATCCTATGTAAATCCAGTGTAGTGAAGAAACCCCCGGGGCGTGACGAGCGAGGCCCCGGGGGTTTCTTCTTGCCCTCATTTGGGCAAACAAAAATGGCGCCGATTTCTCGACGCCATTTTCGTGTTTGGTCGGGATGACAGGATTTGAACCTGCGACCTCTTCGTCCCGAACGAAGCGCGCTACCAAGCTGCGCTACATCCCGATCCGCTGCGAAAGCAACTGTTCAAGGATAGCTGAATAGCCGCGTGATGCGAAATCGAGGACCGGGTGTCGCTCCTCACAGCATCCAAGCAAGGAGGGCTACACCAGCGAGTCCCGCCAAGCCCCGTGCAGTTGGGCGAACCGGCCACCGCCGCTGATCAGTTCGGCGGGTGTTCCGTCTTCCACAATTCGCCCGTCGTGCACCACCAGGACCCGGTCAGCTGTCTCCACCGTGGAGAGTCGGTGGGCGATGATGATGGCCGTGCGGGCTCCTCTGCCACCGGCCACTCCCTCCAACAAGTTGGACAGCCCTTGCTGGACCATGCGTTCCGAGGGGATGTCCAAGGAAGACGTTGCCTCGTCCAGTATCAGCACGGCGGGTGCAGCCAGGAAGGCGCGGGCGAAGCCGATGAGTTGGCGTTGCCCTGAGGACACGCGTCCACCACGCTTGTTGACGTCAGTGTCGTAGCCGTCGGGGAGGCTCATGATGAATTCGTGGGCCCCTACCGCTGCGGCGGCGGCTTCGATTTCAGCACGGGATGCTTCGGGCCGACCCAAAGCGATGTTGTCGGCCACCGATCCGCTGAACAGGAACGCCTCCTGGGTGACCATCACCACGGCACGGCGGAGATCGGTGGTGGCGAGGTCCCGCAAATCGACACCATCCAGGGTGATCGCTCCCGATGTGACGTCGTAGAAGCGTGCCACGAGCTTGGCCAAAGTGGATTTCCCGGCACCGGTCTGGCCCACCAGGGCCACGGTCTGTCCGGCGGGGATATGCAGGTCCAGGCGCGGGACAACAATGCTGCCGTCGTTATAGCCGAACTCCACCTCGTTGAAATCGATCTCGCCGCGCGGACTTTTCAATGGCACGGGGTTCTTCGGCGGCCGGACGGTAGGAATTTCCTCGAGGAGGCCGGACACCTTTTCCAGCGCCGCTTGGGCGCTTTGGAACGAGTTGTAGAACATGGCCATCTGGTCCACCGGCTGGAAGAAGCGCTTGGTGGACAGGATCAACGCCAGCAGGACACCGACGGCAAGGTCACCGCTCAGCACCCGGAAGCCCCCGAAGAGCAGGACGACGGCGACGCAGACGTTGCCGATCAACACCAGGCCGGGCTGGAAAATGCCGTTGAGGTTGATGGACCGGACAGTGTTCTTGCGGTAATCCTCAGCCAGTTGGCCGTACTGGGCGGCGTTCTCGCGCTCCTTGCGGAAGGCCTTTACGGCACGGATGCCGGTCATCGTTTCCACGAAATGGACGATCAGCCGTGCTGAAACCACCCGTGATTCGCGGAAAGCTATCTGTGAGTGCTTCTGGTACCAGCGGGCCAGGAAGAACATGGGGACGCCGGCTGCGAGCATGATCAGGCCACTGCGCCAGTCCAACGCAAAGACGGTGACGGCTGTGAAGACCATGAACAGCATGCCGGAGGCGAGGGAGCTGACACCGGAATCCAACAGTTCCCGCAGCGCCTCCAGGTCGGAGGTCTGCCGGGCGATGATGCGGCCTGAGGTGTATTTCTCGTGGAATTCCAAGCTCAACCGCTGGGTATGCCGGAACACTCGAAGTCGAAGATCGAGGAGCATCGCTTGGCTCAGCCTGGCCGTGGACGTGACATACAGTGCCGTCATCCCGGCCGTCGCAATCGCCGCTGCCAAATACAGCGAACCGGCCAGAACCAGTGGGCCGTTGTCGCCGGATTGCAGTGCCGGTAGCGCGTGGTCGATCCCGAAAGCGATCAGCGCAGGCCCGGCCACGCGGGTGAGCTGCGAGACCACCACCATCACGATCGTCATCCAGAAACGCAACCGTACCGGGCGGATCAGCGAGGCAAGCAAGGCGAGCGACCGGCGTCGTACGGCTTTGCTGTCCGCTTTGGTGAGGTGCGTGTTGTCCTCGTTGGCGGTTCCAAAGGTTGTGGCGCTCACCGGCGGGCCTCCTCAGCTTCTTCGAGCTCGTCCAGTTCGCTGTCCAGGTCCTTTGGACCGGCGTCAAGGCTGGCGATGACGTAGCGGTAGTGGTCGTTTTCGGCCAGCAGTTCCGTGTGGGTCCCGACGGCGGTAATGGTTCCGTTTTCGAGCAAGGCGACCCGGTCAGCCAGGGCCACTGTGGAAGGCCGGTGCGCGACGATCAACGTCGTAGTGTCGCGGAGGACCTCGCGCAAACGGGCTTCCACGCGTTCCTCGGTATTCACGTCGAGCGCGGAAAGGGGGTCATCCAGGACCAACACTTTGGGTTTTGCGGCGATGGCCCGGGCCAAGGCGATGCGCTGGCGCTGGCCGCCTGACAGGCTGAGCCCTTCCTCGCCGATCAGCGTGTCCACACCGTCCGGCAAAGAGTAAGCGAACTGTGCCTGGGCAACGTCCAAGGCTTCATCCAGCGCTGCATCACTGGGATCCGGAGCGCCAAGCAGCACGTTGTCCCGCACGGAGCTGGAAAACAACGTGGTGTCCTCGAAAGCCACTGCCACGATCCTGCGGAGCTCGTCAATGTCGTAGTCCCGTACATCCACGCCGTCGATGGTCACGGCGCCCTCGGTCACGTCGTACAAGCGCGGGACCAGCTGGAGCAGTGCACTCTTTCCGCTGCCTGTGATCCCCACCAGGGCCATGGTCTCACCCGGGCGGATATCAAGGGTGACATCGTGCAGCAGGCTGCCGCCGTCGTCGAACCCGAAACCCGCATGCTCAAACCGGAGGGCGCCCTTGACGGCTTCCGGCACCACGGCTTTGTCCGGGGAGGTGATGGTGTTTTCGGTATCCATGACCTCGAAATGGCGATCCAGCGCAGTCTTGGCCGTCAGTGCCATGGCCAGCAGCATCCCGGAAAATTCCACCGGCGTTGCCACCACAGCGGCGGTTGCGAAGAACGCCACCAGTGAGCCAATGCTCAGCTGCCCGCTGGCCGCCAGCAAGATGCCGACCACCAGTCCGACGCCCAGGGCAAGCTCCGGCAGCAACGTAACCACCAGGGTGAACCCCGCTTGCTGCTTGGCCTTAGCGATCTCGGTCTGGCGCAGTTCCTCGGCTTGGCCGTTGAAGTTCTCCAGCGCTTCCCGGCTGCGGCCGAACGCTTTAAGCACACGGATGCCGTGGACGGATTCTTCAACTGTGGTGGCGAGGTCGCCTGCCTGGTCCTGGCTGAGGCGTGCCACCAAGCTGAAGCGGCGGCGGAAGCGGAAGGAATTGATCATGATCGGCACAGCAGCGGCGAGGAAGATCAGGGCGAGCTGCCAGCTCATCGAGAACATGACGCCGACGCCTATAATCACCGTCAACGTCGTGACCACCAGCATGATCGCACCGAACGCCATCCAGCGGCGAAGGAAGCTGAGATCCGTCATGGCCCGCGAAAGGAGCTGGCCCGAACCCCAGCGATCGTGGAATGCGACTGTGAGCTCCTGGAGGTGCCCGTACAGTGTCACGCGCATCCTGGTCTCAACAGTGGTGGCCGGGTTGATGACGAATTGGCGGCGCAGCGCCACCAGCCCGGCTTCGGCAATACCCAAGCCAAGGATCACAACGGCGGCAATCCAGACTGCGTCCGTGGAACCGCCCGGCTGCAGGGAGTTGTTGACGAGTACCCGCAGCACTTGCGGGATGGTCAAGGCGACAATGCTCGCGAGCAGGGCGCAGATGAGGCCCATAAGTAGTCGGGGGATGATGGGCCGCACATGGGGGTACAGGCGGCCGACGGAGGTGAAAAATGAGGTTTGCTTGGACATGCCCGCTTCTCAACAGCTGGATCTTCAGATGGTGCGGAGGTAGTTTCCCGTAGCAACTACCCTATGCCATGCCGTGATTCGTTTCACAGAAGCGCGGAGGTCCGGTGAAATGTTTGACCCAGTTATTGAGGATCGTAATGGTGGCCCGGGGTTTAGCTGCGTGCCGTGAGGGTGAGCAGGACCGCTTCCGGGCGGCACGCGATGCGGACCGGTGAGAAGCGTGAGGTACCGATGCCGCCGGAGACGTTCACCGGCGTCGTGAATCCGTTGCTTTCCCAGTCGTGGAGGCCCTTGGCGCGCCAGGTTGGCAGGTCGCAATTGGAGACCAAAGCGCCGTAGCCGGGGATGCAGATCTGTCCGCCGTGGGTGTGGCCGGCGATGATGAGGTCTGCTTGGGCCTGGGTGAAGTGGTCGAGCACACGCTGATACGGTGCATGGACGACGGCGACCTTCAGGTGAGGGCGGGCGTCCTGGTTAACCGTGCCGCGCGGCCAGCCCGCGTAGCGTTCTCGCTTCAGATGGGGGTCATCGACCCCGGAAAAATCGAAACGCAGGCCATTCAACACAACAGACTGGGCACGGTTGGTGAGATCGATCCAGCCACTCATGCCAAACGCGGACCGGAGCTTGGGCCAATCCAGCTTTTTCGGCTCATTCTTCGGTTTGGAAGGACCGCGGAAGTAGCCCGCAGGGTTCTTGATCCTCGGCGCATAGTAGTCATTGGATCCTGGGACGAAGACGCCCGGGAACTCCAACAAGGGCCTCAGTGCCTGGACCAGGGGATCGATCGCTTTTGCATGGCTCAGGTTGTCGCCCGTGTTCACAACCAGGTCCGGCTTGAGCTCGGCGAGGGACTTCAGCCATTCGGCCTTTTTCTCCTGGCCGGGCACGAAGTGGATGTCACTCAGGTGCAGGACTTTGAGCGGACCGAAGCCCTCCGGGAGGATGGGAAGGGTCTCGTAGCGAACCTCGAATTGATCCTTCTCCCACCAGCCGTAGGCAGCTGCCGCCGCGCCTGCCGTTGCCCCGATTGCTGTGGTGACGGCGAAACCGCGCCCCACACTGCGGACGCGGTTTGCCAGTGAATCTCCGAACGACACCTGGTTAGTCCTTGCCCGGACCGTTGCCGTTGCCGTTGTTCCCGTTATCTGTAGCGGGAGGCGCGTTCTGCGTGGTGGGTGCCGGCGTAGTTGTGCGCTGGGGCGCTGCACCACCCAGAAGGTTGGAAGGCGGTGCTTGGAACGGGTTGGTTCCGTAGGCCGGAGCCACGGACAGCATGTAGTTGGTGAACTGCGGACCAGCGATCATGTAACCGTCGATGGATGGGTAGAACTTGCCGTTGACGGTGATGTTTCGACCCGGACGAAGCTGGTTGTCCAGCGGATCGCCGAACCAGGAAGCAGTTGCAAGGCCGGTGGTGTAACCGACAACCCAGGTGGAGCCGTTGGAGTCGTTGGTACCGGTCTTTGCGGCAACGGGGAAGTTGTTGCGCGTTGAAAGCGCGGGCCGGATCAGCGAACCAGAACCAGCGTTGAGCACTTCCTGCATCGCGTAAGCCACACCGCGGGCAACCTCGGGCTTGATGGCGTCCTTGCAGTTCGATGATTGGGCCGGCAGATCAGCACCCGATTGGTCCTTCACTGACGTGATGGCAATCGGCTCGCAGTACTTGCCGTCAGCAGCGAACGTAGCGAACGCAGCGGCCATGGTCAGCGGAGCCGTCTGAGTAGAACCAATCAGGTTGGCCAGCGTGGTCATGGTGACCTTGGGGTTCGGGTCCGTGATCTTGCCGTTTTCATCGCGGGCCGGAAGTCCTCCGTGGATGCCGGTAGCGTCAACGATGCCTTGGATACCGCAGAGGTCCACCTGTGATGCCGACGCGAAAGTGGCCGTGTTGATGGAGTTCATGAGGCCGTACAGGACGGTCATGTTCTTGTAGTAGCCATCGTCGGAGTTCTGCAGGTCGAAGCTGCCGGGAACGCTCTTGTCGTAGAAACCATTGACCGGCGTTGGACAAGTGTTCCGCCAAGGGAAATTCTGTGGGTAGGTCCGACGGGACGCGTTGATGGTGGTGTTCATCGACTTGCCCTCGTTCAGCCATTCAGCGAACGTGAAGGGCTTCATCGTGGAACCAGGCTGGAAGCCGCCGATGCCGTTGAGGTCGTTCCCATTGGCGTCCAAAACATCAACGTTGAAATTCTGGGTCTGATCAAACTTGCCCTCTTGGGGCAGCCACACGGTGTTCTGGGCCATGCTGACAATCTGGCCGGTGCCCGGCTGGACGGAGGTGATGGAGGCGCCCCACTTGTCCGGGTTGGCGCCTGCCGTAGCGTCAACCTGCTGCTGGGCCACAGCCTGTGCGGTGGGATCCAGGGTTGTCTTGATGGTGAGGCCACCGCGCTGGACGCGCTTGATGCGCTCTTCCTGAGTGTCACCGTAAGCCGGGTTGTTGAAGAGCAGGTGCAGCACGTAGTCGCAGAAGTACGGGGCCATGGTGGCGTAAGCGCAACCCTGGCGGGCCGGGGTGACCTTGGTGGTCACCGGCGTAGCCACAGCGGCGTCGTATTCGGCCTTGGTGATCTTGTTCTGGTTGACCATCGCGGCAAGAACCAGGTCACGGCGGACCTTGGCGTTGTCCGGGTTGGTGATCGGGTCAAAAGCGGATGGGCTGTTGACCAAGCCCGCCAGCAGTGCAGCCTGGGGGAGGGTAAGGTCCTTGGCCGAGGTGCTGAAGAAGAATTTTGCCGCAGCTTCGATGCCGTACGCGTCGCGGTTGAAGAACACGATGTTGAGGTAGCCCTCAAGGATCTGTTCCTTGGAGAACTTCTTCTCCAGTGCGATGGCCAGCTTCATTTCGCGAAGCTTGTCGCCCACGCCCTTGTTAACACCGTTGAGCTTGACGTCGGAGTCGTTGCCCGAGGCCACCAGTGACTCGTTGATGACGTTGTTCACATACTGCTGCGTGATGGTGGACGCACCCTGCTTGTTGCCGCGCGCGGTGCTGACGATGGCTCGCAGGATACCGGTGGTGTCGATGCCGCCGTGCTCGTAAAAGCGGCTGTCCTCGATAGCGATGACAGCGTTTTTGATATACGGGCTCATCTGGTCCAGCGGAACCTTGGTCCGGTTCTCTGCGTAGATCGAGGCGATCGGCGAACCGTCCTTCGCCAGGATCGTCGTATTCTGGCTGGGCGGATCCACCTGGAGTTCCGCCGGCAGAGTGTCAAAGAACTGGATTGAACCGCTTGCGGCACTGCCTGAGACGGCCGCGGCGGGGACCAAAAGGCCCGCTACCAGGACGCCACAGATCGCACTCACGCCAAGGAAACCTAGAATCTTTCCGAGGGTGGTGGCAGTGTCGAATAGTGGGTTCTTGCGAGTCACCATGTTTTCCACTTTACCGGCAAGGGCTAGGCTTTCTGTCATGACCAAATGGGAGTACGCCACGATTCCGCTCATTATCCACGCCACGAAGCAGATCCTGGACCAGTGGGGCGAGGACGGCTGGGAGCTTGTTCAGGTCGTCGGTGGACCCGATGGCAAAGGCCTTGTTGCATACCTGAAGAGGGAGAAGCAGTAACTATGACCACCCCCGCAGAAACCACGTCTGCCGCGGAATCCGCCGCCCCGACGTCTGCCGTTGAGCAGCGGATCGCCGAGCTCGGTTTGACCCTCCCCGAGGTCGCCGCCCCGGTAGCTGACTACGTACCCGCCGTTGTCTCCGGCAACTACGTTTACACGTCCGGACAGCTGCCCTTTATTAATGGCAAACTCGAAGCTACGGGCAAGGTCTCTCTCGGCGAGTTGGGTACCTCCGATGAACCCACCGTCGACCCCGAGGACGCCAAGCGCTACGCCGCCGTATGCGCCATCAACGCCCTTGCGGCCGTCAAGAGCGTCATTGGCGATCTCGACCGCATCACCCGCATCGTTAAGGTGGTCGGCTTCGTTTCGTCCGACCCCACGTTCACCGGCCAGCCCGGCGTCATCAACGGTGCGTCCGAACTCCTCGGCCAGGTTTTGGGCGAGGCCGGCAAGCACGCACGTTCCGCCGTCGGCGTTTCTGTGTTGCCGCTCGACTCTCCCGTAGAGGTCGAGCTCATTGCTGAATTCAGCTAAGGAACCGGTTCACCCAATTGCCGCAGCTTGCACGCCGTCTGTTCGTTCTGCCCCCCGAACTCGAAGGGGCAGCACGAAACTGGCTTGATCTCGGCGAGCGGACCCCCAGGGCCGCCCGCTACGCCTCATCTGTTGTCCTTTTGCGGGACTCGCCCACCGGTCTGGAGACCTGGCTTGGTTACAGGCCAGGATCTTCGCCGTTGGGTGTTGTCGCTTTCCCGGGCGGTTCCTTGGACCCGTCCGACGACGACCCCGTGGGTTGGTTGGGCCCCTCACCCCAGCATTGGGCTGAGCAGATGGGAACGGACGACGTCGGACTCGCCCGCCGCCACGTGGTGGGCGCCATCCGCGAACTCTTTGAAGAGACCGGCGTCCTGCTCGCTGGGCCGGACGCCTCCTCCACAGTTGAGTCGAACTCCACGGTGGACTGGATGCGGGCCCGGGAAGCAGTAGCGGCGCAGGAGAAGTCCTTCACCGAGATGCTGTCCAAACGTGGACTCTCGCTGCGGACCGATCTGTTGAAGCCCTTGGTGAATTGGCTGAGCCCGGACTTTGCGCACACCCGCTTCAACACCCGGTACTTCGCCGCCACGGTCCCAGTGAACCAGCAGCCTTCGATCCTTGGAAGCAAGGGTGTCTGGGGCCGTTGGGTGTGCGCTGCCGAGGCTATCTCCCTGCGGGACACTCCTGCGCTCGGCGACGAAATCGGGCAGCCGAACACGGTTGGGCTCACGTTGGGCCAACTCCTGGTGCCTGGCTCCGAAATCATGCTCGAGAAAATGGCCGCCGCTAATGGCTGCATCGCGTACCTGAGCTACAAGCGCAAAGCCCACGTCTACCAGGCAAAGCTTGTGGACGAGGGCGGAATCCTGATGCTCGAAGTCGAAGCCGCCAAGACCATAGCCGGAGAGCCCCAGCGCGAACGCTGACGGACCCTCGCTCACGTTCCGCCTGCTTGAGCCGAACGCTCATTCACGTTCCGCCTGCTTGAGCCGAACGCTCGCTCACCAAGGCAACAAAAAAGCCGCCCCGGTCATCAACCGGGGCGGCTTTTTTTGGATGCTCTAGCGGGAGCGCTGGCGGAGGCGCTGCATGTCGAGGATAACCACTGCGCGGGCCTCGAGGCGGAGCCAGCCGCGCTGGACGAACTCGGCCAGTGCCTTGTTCACGGTCTCGCGGGAAGCGCCAACCAGCTGGGCGAGTTCTTCCTGCGTGAGTTCGTGGGCAACCAGGACACCGTCGGTGGCCGGGCGGCCGAAGCGGTCAGCCAGGTCCAGGAGCGCCTTGGCGACGCGGCCCGGAACGTCAGAGAAGACGAGGTCCGAGAGGGAGTCGTTGGTGCGGCGAAGGCGGCGGGCCAGGGCCTGAAGCAGCTGGGCGGAAACCTCGGGGCGTGTGCGCAGGAGCGCGTTGAGGCTCTCGTTCTTGAGTCCAGCCAGGCGGGTCTCGGAGACGGCTGTAGCCGTGGCGGTGCGCGGGCTGGGGTCGAACAAAGCCATTTCGCCGAAAAGCTCACCCGGGCCGAGGATGGCGAGCAGGGACTCGCGGCCGTCGGGGGAGGTGCGGCCGAGCTTCACCTTGCCGGAAACGATGAAGTAGAGCTGGTCACCCTGGTCACCTTCGCGGAAAACGGAAGCCCCGCGTGAAAGGTCCACCTCGGTGAGTTCGTCCGTCAGCAGGCGGAATGCGTCGTCGTCAAGGGTGGCGAAGAGGGGTGCGCGGCGCAATACCTCGATGTCCATGAAATCTCCTGAGTATAAGTTTCGGTCGTGGCGCTTCAGCCATTGTTTCAGAATTTTTGGGCTTCTGTGACGTACTTGGCATGCGAAACGCTGAAACGGCGCGGGTTTCGGGCGTTCAGCACCCATCTCTGGCCAGTAATCAGTCCGAATACGTCATCCGGCGTGATGTGACTAACGGTTGGCTGTCAGGGTCCGCAACTAGACTTGTCGCTACCCGGCTATGAGGAGCATTGGTGTTTGGCTTGACGATATTGGATTTGGCATTGATCCTGATGCTGCTCTCGTACCTGATCTACGGCCTACGCAACGGCTTCATGGTCACGTTGGGCGGAATTGCCGGTTTCGTGGTGGGTGCCATCGCTGCCTTCGTGGCGGTCCCGCTCGTCAGCGGCTGGGTGAGCGACAGCGGCTGGAGGCTTACCGCCACGGTGGGTGCCGCCGTCGTACTTATTGCTGTCGGCCATGGGCTGGGAACCTTGATTGGGCGCCGAATCCGCCACGCCGTGCGGATCAAGCCCCTGCACGCGGTTGATCGGCTGATCGGCGGCCTGGTGAGCGTAGTGGTCGCGGCGCTGGTGATGTCCATGCTCGCGTTCAGCATCAGTTCGCTGGGCGTGCCGTTCGTGTCGCAGCAAATCGCGGAGTCGCGAGTCATTCGTTCCATCGACAATCTGACGCCGACGCCGGTCAAGAGCACCATGGCGCAACTCAGGTCGACGGTGATCGGCGATGGGATTCCCAAGCTCATCGAGGGCATTGGGCCCGCCACCCCGCTGACCATCCCGAACGAATCAACCGACACTCCGGCGCTGAACAAAGCCGCCCAGTCTGTCCTGAAGATCGCCGGCACGGCCTACGAATGCGGGCAAAACCAGACCGGTTCCGGATTCGTGGTCTCGCCCGGGCGCGTCGTCACCAACGCGCACGTCGTGGCGGGCGTATCGCAGCCCGTGGTGGAGATTCCCGACGGCGGTGCGCTGCCGGGTCGCGTGGTCTACTTCGACTCCCAGCGGGACATCGCAGTCCTGGCCGTTGACGGCCTTAGGTCCGCACCGTTGCCGCTCAGCGCCGACCTGCCAGACGGCTCTTCGGCGGCTTTCGCAGGGTACCCGCATGGCGGTCCGTTCCAGTCGAAACCAGCGACTGTGCAAGGTATTTCCACCATTCTGGTTCCGGATATTTACGGCAATAACCCGTCACCGGAGCTTGTGTACAAGCTCGCCGGCGACGTCCAGCCGGGGAACTCGGGCGGGCCACTGCTGACGACGCAGGGGCAAGTGGCGGGGCTGATCTTCGCCAAGACAACCACTAATGACGCCCTTGGTTTTGCCCTCACCATGGAAGACCTGGAGCCCGTTGCAGCCCAGGCTCCCGGCCTCAACAACGCGGTTTCGGCTGGTCAGTGCACGCGTAAGTAGGCCATCGCTTTCTCACATCCCGGCCGTCTTTGGCCAACGCTCTCTCATATGATGGCGGTTTTTGAGGAACGCTCGCTCACCTGGTGGGCGGAGTTCCCTGAGACTTCTGCCCGGCTATAGATTGGGAGCCATGACTGAAGCCACTCCCGCCACCGAAGCCGGTCGCGGCACCATCCTTGTGATCAACGGCCCCAACCTGAACCTCCTGGGTACCCGGGAGCCCGAAAAGTACGGCACGTCCACGTTGGCCGACGTCGAGCAACTCGCCATGACGGCCGCGGCCGCCCATGGCCTCACCGTGGATTGCGTGCAGTCAAACCACGAGGGCGACCTTCTCGACGCCGTCCACGCAGCGCGAGGAAGTGCAGTGGGCATCGTGATCAACGCCGGAGCGTACACGCACACTTCCGTGGCACTTCGTGACGCCCTGGCGGCGGTGCAGCTCCCCGCCGTCGAAGTCCACATCACCAACGTCCACCAGCGCGAGGAGTTCCGGCACCACTCGTACCTGTCGGGCGTTTGCCAGGCGATCATCGTGGGCGCCGGCGTACTCGGGTACAAGCTGGCCATCGACTACCTGGCAGACGCGGTACAGAGCACGCGGTAGGTGAGCGAGCGTTCCCGGGAAACCCTTCGTTGGTGAGAGGGGATCCCCGGGAACGCTGCGGTAGGTGAGAGAGCGTCAGAGGGCTGTGAGGCGCAGCAGGATGGCGTGCTCCGGGTTCAGGACGGGCATCGGAAGGCCCACTTCGCCCAGGAACCGGCCAGTGGCTTCCGCCCCGGACGCCAACCAAGGCGCCGCCTTCGCTTCGATGAACGTGTGCCCGTAGTCGGCGTCACCAGGTGTGGGGAAGATTGCCTCCACCCGGTATGAACGCGACGGATCGAGCCCCGGGAGCGCTACGCGACCCACCTGCTCGGCGAAGCCCGTTCGCGTCTTCACGACAGCAAAAAGCGCGGCCGTGGCTCCTGCGATGCCGCCGTCGTGGATGTCCGCAACAACGCCGTGCACCATCAGCGACTCGTCCAGCGCATCGGCGCGCACCACTCGTCCGCTGTGGATCAGGGCCCGGTGTTCCTTATACAGGCCGATGAAGCGCTTGAGTTCCTCGCGCTCCGCGCCAGTGACGGAGCGGACGTCCCATTCCATGCCGAAGTGTCCGAAGAGCGCAGTGATGGCGCGGAAGGAGAGGTCGTGCGTCCGCCCAGTGGTATGTGATGTGGTCGGTCCGATGTGTCCGCCCACCAGCTCGGGCGGAACCACGATTCCCGTCCATCGCTGAATTGTCTGCCGTTCCAGTGCGTCGTTGCAGTCAGATGCCCAAATACGGTCGGTACGCTCAAGGATCCCCAGGTCAACGCGCGCACCGCCGGAGGAGCAGCTTTCGATCTCTACGCCGGGGTGGGCCGCATGGAGCGCGTCAAAAAGCCGGTACGCCGCCAAGGTCTGTTGGTGGACTGACGCCCGGCCGGCATGCCCATGCTCCAGGAGATCCCGGTTCTGGTCCCATTTGAGGTAGCTGATGGTGTTCTCACGCAGCAAAGTGTCGATGCGGTCGTAGATGTACTGCCACGCTTCCGGGTTCACCAGATCGATGACGTGTTGCTGCCGCCACTCGAGGGGCAGCCTGCCGCCGTCCTTGTATGAGTCAGCGGAGGGGCCAACAATCCACTCGGGGTGTGCCCGGGCTGCGTCGGAATCAAGGTTGATCATTTCCGGCTCCACCCAGAGCCCGAATTCCATGCCCAGGGACGTCACGGCATCGATGAGCGGCGTCAGACCGCCGGGCCATATGGTCTCATCGATGTACCAGTCGCCCAGCCCGGCCCGGTCGTCGCGGCGCCCGCGGAACCAACCGTCGTCGAGCACGAAACGCTCAACGCCAAGGTCGGCAGCAGACTCAGCGAGCTCGACGAGTGTGTCCAGGTTGTGGTCGAAGTAAACTGCCTCCCACGTGTTGAGGACTACTGGACGGGGCTTGCCGGAGAGCGCTCCCACGTGGTGGGGCCGCGAGCGGAACCAGCTGTAGAAGGCTGCAGAGATTCCGTCGAGCCCCTGGTTCGAATAAGCGGCAAAGAGTGCAGGAGTGGTGTAGCTGTCACCGGGTTCCAGGACTACTTCAGCCGGCCCCAAGAGTTCAGATCCGCCGATCATCGTGCGCCCATCAGCGACGCTGTCCGCGAACTCCTCATGGTTGCCGCTCCAGGCCAGGTGCGTAGCCCAAACCTTGCCGTGCCTGTTGCCGAAGCCGGCCGTTCCCGCGGCGAGCAGAAGCGACGAGTCG
Organism: Paenarthrobacter sp. UW852; assembly: GCF_024608385.1. Classification (NCBI taxonomy): domain Bacteria; kingdom Bacillati; phylum Actinomycetota; class Actinomycetes; order Micrococcales; family Micrococcaceae; genus Paenarthrobacter; species Paenarthrobacter sp. UW852. The sequence continues at coordinate 119,587 of NZ_JAMSGY010000010.1, read as the reverse complement.
TGCCCTGTACGGCCGTGTCGCCCGGTGCGGACCCACGTTCCCTGCTGGATCGCCCGGCGCTGCGGGTGACGTTCGCGGCACCAGCGCCCGGTCAGGTCCAAAAGCTCGACGGCGTCCGGCGCCACCGGGAGCATCGTCGCCAGTTCATCCACTTGGAAAGGTGACGGGCCGTCGTTCGTGGCCGTGTGCCGCAGTTCGAGGAGCCCGCCCGGGTGCAGGGTGAGGTTGCTGGTCACGGTGATACCGGCATCGGCATCTGCCTGGACGATGGCCGCTGTGGTGCCGTCCGTCGTCGCGCTCACTACGCGAAGGCTGACTGAGAAATCAAAGCCGGGTACGCCGTCGGTAATTCGATGGCCGCGAAGTCCGGGCCTGCCCTGCCACGACGACGAAGCCTGGGGGAGGAGCCCGGCGGGGACGTTGGCGTCGATCGAAGACGGAGGGATGGGCTCGTTGAGGATGGCCAGGTCCGGAAGGGTGTCGCCCAGGTCAGCTCCCCAGTGGCTTATCTCAGCCTCGCCGCGGTGGGTGCTGATCACCAGGCTGGTACCTGCGGAACGGAGATGGAGCGGGTGCATGTGTGAAGTCGCTTTCATATCGGATCGTATGGGGTGTTGTGTGGCCCGCTCTGCGGGATTCGCAAAGGAAATAACGCGCAGAGCAGGCCTCACAACGTGTGGGTGAGGGCGGGTTGTCCTACTTGAAGAGGTTGTTGACCTGGTTGTTCGCCTCGGTCAGCGAGGAGGCGGGCTTCTTGCCGGCGAGGACTGCATCCATGGCGGGCTTCATGATGCCGTCAACCTTGGCAGCCTTGTCTGCGATCGGGAAGAGGAACGTGGTGCCATCCTTCACATGGGTTGTGAAGGCAGAGACGTCCGTGCCCTTGTCAGCGAAGGCCTTGGCTGCGATCTCAGAGGAACTGGCAATGGCCGGGAACACAACGGCCTTGCTGGCCACGACATCCTGGCAAGCGGTGGACCCGAGGTATTCCACCCACTTGATGCTGGCTCCGGGGTTTTTGGTGCCGGCCCAGACGGAGTCGGCCAGACCATTGAACATAGACGCGCGCTTGCCGTCGGTGCCCTTTGGAGTGGGTGCGAAGGCCGTTTCGATGCCCTTGTAGGTCTGGTACTGGCCGATCAGCCAATCGCCGTTGGTGTTGATGGCAGCCTTGCCGGCTCCGAAGCTGTCCGGCATGCTGGCGCCGACGGTGGTCTCCAGCTTGGGCATGTAGCCCTTGTCCACCAGGCCCGCCCACCAGGCGATGGTTTCCTGGAAACGGGGGTCGTCGTAGTTGAACTTGGTGCCCCACGGATTCTTGTCGGTTGCGGTCCAGCCCGTGGTCGCCGTGAGGAAGCTCCACTCGGTTTGGCCTTGGCCCGCACCGCTGCCCGTCAGCCCCAGTCCGTAGGTGGCAACGTTGTTCTTATCAAAGCCCGGTTCGTCGCCGCGCTTGCCGTTCTTGTCCACGGTCAGGTGCGCGATGGTCTTCTCGTAGCTGCCACCGTCCTTGGGGTTCCACTCCAAGTTGGCCATCTGCTCGGCGGTGATCCCGGCAGCGTCGGTCATGGCCTTGTTGTAGAAGAGGCCTACGGTGTCCCAGTCCTTCGGGAGTCCATAGCGCTTGCCGTCCTGGCCGACCCAGAGCTCGGGGAGGCCCTTGGTGTAGGCGTCCAGCTTGATACCGTCTTTCTCCACAGCCTCGTCCAACGACAGCAGCTGTTTCTTTGCTGCGTACTCCGGGTACTTGGAGAGGTGGTTGGTGAAGACGTCAGGTGCTGTTCCGGCCACGAAGCCGTTGGTCAGCGTCGTCCAGTAGTCGTCCCACCCGCGCTGGGTGATCTTGATCTTGATGTCCGGGTTGGCCTTGGTGAAATCGTCCGCGCATTGCTGGTACGCCGGGAGCTGATTGGCGTCCCAGAGCCAGTAGTTGATGTCACCCTTGGCTTCGGAAGAAGCGGGGGAGGAGCCGCCACAGGCGGACAGGGTCAGGGCGATGGCGGCGGCAGCAGCGGCGACGCCGAGGGTTTTCTTCATAGCGAACCTTTCGGGGATGAATTTGCAGAGGGTGCGGTTATTTGATTCCGGAGAATCCGATGGAGTTGACTACCTTCTTGCCGAAGGCGATGAACAGCAGGAAGATCGGCAGCGCTGCCACGAGGGTCCCGGCCATGAGCCCGGACCAGTCCAAGGCGCCTTGCGGGGACTGCGACTTGAAGACACTCAGGCCAACAGTGAGGACACGGACGTTCTCGTCCTGGCCCACCAACAGCGGCCAGAAGTATTCGTTCCACTGGCCGATAAAGGTCAGCAGCGCCAGGGTGGCGATGGGGGCGGCGGCGTTGGGAAGCACAATCTGGAAGAAGATGCGCAGGTGCTTGGCGCCGTCGAGCATTGCCGCTTCCTCAACTTCGCGGGACATGCTCAGGAAGAACTGCCGCAGGAAGAAGATGGCGAAAGGGGTCATGAACAGGAAGGGCAGGGACATCCCGGCCATGGTGTTCAGCAGCCCGAGGTTCTTGATCATCAGGAAGTTGGGCAGGGCCGTGAAGATCGGGGGAACCATCATGGTGGTCAGGAAGACGGCGAACACTTTGTTCCGGCCTGGCCAACGCAACCGTGCGAAGGCGTAGGCGGCCATCGCGCTGAAGAACACCTGGCCGGCCGTGGTGATGGTGGCGAAGATGATGGAGTTGCGCAGGTAAAGCCAGAAGTTGATGGCCGCACCGGAGCCGCCGTCGGCTATCGCTTCTTCGGTGGTTTGCAGGCCAAGTACGCGTTTGAACGCGCCCCAGCTGAAGTCGGCCGGGAGGAGGTTTCCGGCATTGGAGGCCAGCGCGCTGTTGCTCGACAGTGCCGTCCGCAGCATCCACAGGAACGGTGCGATGGTGATGGCGAGGGCGACGGCGACCAGCACCCACGCGCCGATCCGGCGCCAGTTGAGGGGCTTCTTGCGGTCTTTTCGGGTCAGGGTTGACGTAGTCATGGCGGTGTCCTTGGTCCTTTTCCGGCTTAGTCCAGGTCCGATTCGTTGCCCTTGAGGAACTTCATTTGCACGAAGGCCACCAGGGCGAGAATGACGAACAGGATCACGGACAGGGCGGAGGCGTAGCCGAAGTCGGACTCGCCAAAGGCTTTCTGGTAGATGTACATCTGGATCACGCGTGAGGCGTTGACGGGGCCACCGTTGGTGGTGACGGCGACGGTGTCGAAGACTTGGAAGGAACCGATCACGGTGACCACCAGAACCAACACCAACACGGGGCGGAGCAGCGGCATGGTGACGCTCCAGAACGTCCGGGTGGGGGACGCGCCGTCGAGGTTGGCTACCTCGTAGAGGTGGTTCGGGATGGATTGCAGCCCGGCGAAAATCAGGAGCGCGGTGTAGCCCATGTGCCGCCACACGTTGACGAACGCGATGGTGGGGATGGCCCATTGTTCGCTGCCGAAGAAGGCGACGCGGGGAAGGCCAACCCAGCTCATGATTTCGTTGACAATGCCCAGTTGGTAGTCGAGCATCCAGAACCAGAGCAGGGCGACGATGACGTTGGCCACCAGGAATGGGAGCAGCAGTGCTCCACGGATGAACGTGGACTTGGCCACCCGGTGCATCAGCAGGGCCAGTCCCAGCGCTATGACCGTCTGGAAGCCTATGTTGAGGGCGACGTACTGCAGGGTGACGCCCATGGCATTCCAGAAAAGTTCGTCGGCGAAAATGGTGGTGTAGTTCTTGATCCCGATCCATGTGGGCTCACCCAGGATGCTGTACTCGGTGAAGCTGAGGTAGATGCCGCGGATGGTGGGGATCAGAAAGAAGGCTACGAAGCCGATAACGGCCGGGAAGATAAAGAACAGGGCGATTTTCAGGTCACCGAGACGGCTGGTCATGCTGCGTTTGGCTGGTTGAAGCTTGCGTCCGTGGTTGCTCCTGGAACGCCCCGAAGCTTTCCCGGGTTGCTTGGTTAGCGTGGTCATCGTCGACCCTTTCCTGACTGTGATGGGGGTAACAACTGTTGGCGAATCTACACGAGTAGATTTGGCAAGCACAAGACATGACTGCAAAATGTGGTCAAAAATGTTCGGATCTGTTCTTTCTGTTGACTCGTGTAGATCACGGTGGAAGACTCATGTGGAACCCAACAAGGGACGCTTCGCAAGCTGCGCCTGCAGCTTCAGGAAAGGCAAACAATGACGTTTTCGATCGGTGTTGTGGGTGTCGGGCAGTTCGGCAGCCAGTTCGCGCACTTGTTCAAGCTCCACCCGGGCGTCAGTGCGGTTTACGCAGTGGATGAACTCCCCGAACGTGCAGCTGCAGCCCAGGAACGCTGGGGCCTGGACGGCGTCAGGGGCAGCTTCGAGGAGTTGTTGGAGTCCGACGTCGATGCTGTCGCCATCTTCACGCAGCGGTGGACCCATGGGCCGCTGGTCGAGCGTGCTCTGCGCGCAGGGAAACACGTATATTCAGCTGTGCCGATGGCCATTTCCGAAGAAGAAATCGCCCGGATCATAGAGGCCGTACGCGAGACCAAGCTTGTCTACGCCATGGGGGAGACCAGCTACTACAACCCCGCCACGGTCTTCGCCCGACAACAACATGCGGCAGGCAAGTTTGGCCGTATCTTCTACACCGAGGGCGACTACGTTCATGACATGGACCTGGGGTTTTACGAGGCCTATCAGTACAGCGGCGGAGAGCGGTGGAAGGAAACCGCCAGCTACCCACCCATGCTGTACCCGACCCATGCCATCGGTGGAGTCCTCGGCGCTGTACCGGGGCACGCGGTCAGCGTCAGCTGCATCGGCGTGAAGGACCAGCGCGGTGACGGAGTCTTCGACAAGGACGTCAGTATGTTCGCCAACGACTTCTCCAACGCCACTGCGCTGTTTGAAATGAACGACGGCGGCGCGATGCGCACCAACGAGATGCGCCGAGTGGGGTACCCCTCCCATATCCGGGAATCGCGCTTCCGTTTCTTCGGCACCGAGGCCAGTTTTGAGCAGCTCGCCACCACCACCGTCTGGCAGGACAAGTCTTCCGTTGAGGACGTGTCCGAGCAGGTGGAAACCAAACCGACCATGTCCGCAGACGATCCCTCCCTTGCAGATGTAGCACCGGAGCTGCGGGATGCTTTCATCTCCGGGCTGGCCCCGGTACATGACCAGTCCAGGCTTCCCCAAGAATTCCTGGGAGCCCCCAACGGGCATGAAGGCAGCCACCAATTCCTGGTGGATGACTTCGTGACGGCCGTGAACGACCGCAGCCTCCCACCCGTTAATGCTTGGGTTGCGGCCCGGTTCACGCTGCCGGGAATCATCGCTCACGAGTCTGCGCTCCGTGGCGGGGAGCGCCTTCCCATCCGCGACTTCGGTGATGCCCCCGTGGAGTAGCTAGCATTTACCCCATGACACCTTCGGCGCTACAAACCTCGCGCGGCCCGGTAACACGCAAAGACGTGGCCCGGTACGCCGGGGTGAGTACCGCCGTCGTGAGTTATGTGGTGAACGGTGGGCCCAAGAACGTGGCCCCAACCACGGAAGCCAAGGTTCGCGAGGCCATCCGTGTCCTCGGATACCGGCCCAACGCTGCCGCCCGTGCCCTGAAGCTTGGATCCAGCGAGACCATTGGAGTGGTGGTTCCTGATAACACCAACCCGTTCTTTACTCAGCTGGCCCACGCCGTGGAGGATGCGGCCGCGGAACTTGGCTTTGGCATGGTGCTCACCAACTCGGACGGCAGCCTGACACGCGAACGCAAGAACATCCGCACCTTGGCTGCCCGGCAGGTGGACGGGGTGTTCCTGGCCAGCTGCGTGTTCGATCCCGACGTCACGGAGCTTGAAGCCTCGGAGATCCCTTCCGTGCTCTTGAACAATGCAGGCTCGCCGCCGGGTTTCGCCAGCGTTGGCGTGGACTTGGAAGCTGGCGGCCGTGCTGCTGTCCAGCACCTGATAGGCCATGGACACACGAACATCGGCCTGGCCATCGGCACCAACACCGGCAATCAACTGGACGGACGCGAAGTGGGATGGCTGGCCACGCTGCGTGAAGCGGGCCTGCCGGATGGTCCTATGCTGCACAGTCCGTTCACCAGGCCTGGCGGCTACGAAGTGGGCAAGCGATTCCTGTCCATGGCCAACCGGCCCACTGCGATCTTTGCCAGTAACGACATGCAGGCCATCGGAATCCTCCGGGCCTTCCACGAGGCCGGAGTCCGTGTGCCCGAGGACATGGCGCTGGTGTCCTTCGACGGGTCCTTGGATTCCGAATACAGTTGGCCCGCACTGACCACGGTGGCGCAGCCGGTCCAACTGATGGCCGAAGCCGCCGTTCGTGCGTTGGTGGGCAAGGGGCGCGCGGAGGAACCGCAACACCACATCCTTCCCACCGAGCTGATCATTCGGCAGTCCTGCGGCTGCGACTAGCACCCTCCATCACCGACTCGCCTGTTTGGCCGGACGCTCGATCACCTTTCACGGCCCACTGAGAGGGGTTGGTCGGGAGGGGGCCATCGGTGGGAGGGGGCTAGGAGTCCGTGCTCGCGTAGCGCTCAGGCCGGGCCAGCACCTGACCGATCTGCGACGTCCCTGCTGCCACGGCCAAACGCACCAGCAGGAACCCGGCCGCGAACACTCCGCAGATGGTCACAAACACCACGGGCTGGGTCAGCAACACGGCACCCGTGAGCGGGAGGACCAGGACAGCTGCCGCTGCCGCCGAAATGCCTGCGACCAGGAAGAGCGGCGACATCACGGCCTTGACCCTGGCCGCCACCATCAGCTTCCGCGGCATTCCCACCCGGTCCAGTGCCACCAGCATCGGGGCCCGGTCGAGCGCGGCCGCGGCCTGGTTTACGCCCGCGGAGCACGCCACCATGAGGAACGAGCCCAATAGGGTGATCATCACACCGGTGTTGATGTCCCGCACCAACAAGGCGGTATCATCGCCGGCGCTGCCGCCCATGGTGTCCGCCACGGCCATGCCAACCCCAACAAACACACCCACAAAACTGGTCATCGCGACGCCCCCAACTTGCCGCCACGATTCCTCGGGACTTTCCAGCACGGTCCTGGCAGCCAAAAGTTGCTCAGGACGTTTGGCGCGCTTGAGCTGCGACGATGCCCGCAACCGCAGGATCCACGGGCCCATGAGGTTCAACGCCAGCAACGCCAGGCCAAAGCAGCCACCCATGACTCCGATGATCACGATGAACGCGCCGAAGCTGCTGAGCATCCCCATCGCCACCACGCCGATGACCACAACAACAGCCGCGATGAGCCCGCGAACCCAGTGGGCGCCGTCGGCCATTTGCCTTGTCCTGACGCCCAAAGGCGTCACCACAACTTTCCGAAGCCCAAGCGCAGCACTCGCTGCTGCCAGAACGCAGACGGCAAGAACGCAGCCGAGGATGGAGGGCACGGAGAGCCAGGCGTGGCTCCCTATGGCTTGGCCGCGGAACTGGATCAGGCCGAGGAACGGTGCAACGCATGCGTACAGCCCCGCACCCGCCAGGGCTCCGACCGCCGCGAGCACTGTCGACTCGATGACGGTCATCCATACGACGGTGGCGCTGTTCGCGCCCAAAAGACGCAGGGAGGCCAGGCGGTCATCACGACGCCGGGCGGCCAGTCGGGCGGCCGAGGCGCCAAGGGTCAGCAACGGGATGATCAGCAGCACCATCGCGACGACGGCCAAGGCCTGGTAGGTGCCGGCGATGTCGTCGGTCCAGGACCAGAAAACCTGCGAGCCGCCTGCCACAGTCAGCAGCAGTGCGGTGACTGTGCCGAACGCAAGAATGGGCAACCCGGCGTCCCGAAGACCGGTTTCCCGCAGGCTGCTGCCATTGCTTCGGGCGAGATAGGGGGCGAGGCGTAGCGCCATGGTGAGGCTAGACATTGAAGGCACCTTTGAAGTTGGTTGTTGCGGGCGCGGCTGGGGTGGAGGGTCCACCGGTGTCGGCCACGATCCGGCCGTCCCGCAGTTCCACGACGCGCCGGCAACGGGCAGCGACGTTGGGATCGTGGGTCACCACCAGCAGGGTTCGGCCATTTGCTGCAACAGAACCAAGCAGTATGTCCAGCACTTCGCTGGATGTGGCTGAATCCAGGGCTCCAGTGGGTTCATCGGCAAAGACCACCCGCGCGCCGGTCACTTGGGCCCGGGCGATGGCGACGCGCTGGACCTGGCCGCCGGAGAGTTCGCCCAGGCGTCGCTGTTCCATCCCGCCGAGGCCCAGTGCGGCCAGCCATTCCGCGGCCCGGGATTCGGAGGTGGCCCTGTCAGTGCCGTTCAGCATCAGCGCGAGGGCCACGTTTTCGATGGCCGTCAGCTCAGGAAGGAGCATGCCTTGTTGGAAAACGAAGCCGAATTCTTCCCTCCGGAGCCGCGACAACGCTGCGTCACCCAAGGTGTCCAGGCGCAGCGGCGACGAGGGAGTGTTCAAGGTGACCGAACCGGCGTCGGGCTTCAAAATCCCGGCGAGGCAGTGCAACAGAGTGGTCTTGCCCGAACCCGAGGGTCCAATGATCGCAATGGATTCGCCGGTGTTCGCAGTGAAGTCGACGTGGTCCAGGGCGAGGCTGCCGGGATAGTGCTTGGTGAGCTGCTGGGCGTGGAGGATGGCGTTCATATATCCAGCATCCCGAAACGGGACATCTCCCCGCGTCAGTCCACCGGTTGAACTCCGCGGCCAGCCATCCACCCGCGGTATGAGAGCCGGCCTAGCTGTGTTGGGTCTCCGCGATCCGAAGCTTCGCCACGTTCTCTTCCAGCACCCGCCGGGCGTCTTCACCCAGCAATGAGTCTGTGATGAGTTCGTCGGCCTCCTCCAACTGGGCGATCGAAGCGATGCCCACGACGCCCCATTTGCTGTGATCAGCCACAACTACCGTGCTCCGCGCGGAGGCCATGAACGCGCGGTTGGTCTCGGCTTCGAGCAGGTTGGGGGTGGTGAAGCCCGCTTGGGCATCCATGCCGTGAACGCCAAGGAACAGGACGTCCAGGTGGAGTTGCTTCAAGGATGCGGTAGCAATGGGTCCCACCAACGCGTCCGACGGCGTCCGCTCGCCACCGATCAGGATGACGGTGGAACCAAACCGGGCAGGACCGGAGGAGGCGCCGTGATGAAAAAGGTCGGCAATTCGGACAGAGTTGGTCACGACTGTGATGCGGGGACCGTTGACGAGTTCCTTCGCCAGTGCCCAGGTGGTGGTGCCGGCGCCGAGACCGATCGCCATGCCTTCCTGCACCAGGGAAGCTGCTTCTACGGCGATCGCGTGCTTCTCGGCGGTCAGCTGCGTGGACTTGAGCTCGAATCCGGGTTCGTGGGTGCTGGCATCACCTGGCAGTTTGGCGCCACCGTGGATTCGCTCCACCCGGCCGGATTCCTCGAGGGCTTCGATGTCGCGCCGCACGGTCATGGGGGAGACGCCAAGGAGTTGGGCGAGGTCAGAGACCCTTACGACGCGTTCGCGCTGGACGGCGTCGATGATGGCGGAGTGGCGTGCTGCCTGAAGCATCAGGGCCTTTCTGGGAACCTCGTCAAAAGTGGGGCTGGGTCTGGCTCCAGTCTAGGACGCGGGACTCGCCGAGGCCGGTAAGGCACCACGCCCAGCTGGAACGCACGACGGCGCCACTCACCCCGTGGGGCGAGCGGCGCCGTCGTTGATCCTGGTCGGGCTACTTGCGGAGCGACTCCGCGATTTGGGTCATGATGCCGGGGTCTGCCAAGGTGGTGGCATCGCCGGTGTCGCGTCCTTCTGCGATGTCCTTGAGCAGGCGGCGGACGATCTTGCCGGAACGGGTCTTGGGCAGTTCCGGCACGATCAGGAGCTGCTTGGGCTTGGCGATCGGGCCGATTTCCTTGCCCACGTGGTTCCGCAGTTCCAGGACGGTTTCGTCGCCGTTGTTCACGGCGTCACCGCGGAGGATGACGAACGCGACGACGGCCTGGCCGGTGGTCTCGTCAGCGGCGCCCACCACGGCTGCTTCGGCGACGGACGGATGCGAAACCAGGGCGGATTCGATCTCCGTGGTGGAGAGGCGGTGGCCGGAGACGTTCATGACGTCGTCAACGCGGCCAAGTAGCCAGACGTCGCCGTCCTCGTCCTTCTTGGCACCATCACCGGCGAAGTACATGGCCTCGAACCGGGACCAGTAGGTGTCCTTGAAACGCTCGGGGTCGCCCCAGATTCCGCGAAGCATGGAGGGCCACGGTTCGCGGACCACAAGGTAGCCGCCTTCGCCGTTGGCTACTGACTGGCCGTTTTCGTCCACCACGTCCACGGCGATGCCGGGCAGCGGAACCTGCGCTGAACCGGGCTTGGTGGCGGTGACGCCGGGCAGCGGTGCGATCATCTGAGCGCCGGTTTCGGTCTGCCACCAGGTGTCCACGATCGGGGCCGGGTTCTCCTTCTTCTCGCCGTTCTTGCCGGCGTTCCCGCCGATCACGTCGCGGTACCACATCCAGGCCTCGGGGTTGATGGATTCGCCCACGGAGCCCAGGACACGGATGGAGGAGAGATCGTACTTGTCCGGGATGTCCCGGCCCCACTTCATGAATGTGCGGATCGCCGTGGGTGCCGTGTAGAGGATGGAGACCTTGTACTTCTCCACAATCTCCCACCAGCGGCCCTGGTGCGGGGAGTCGGGCGTGCCTTCGTACATGACCTGGGTGGCGCCGTTGATGAGTGGCGCGTAGGTGACGTAGGAGTGGCCGGTGACCCATCCGACGTCGGCCGTGCACCAGTACACGTCCGTTTCCGGGTGGAGGTCGAACACGGCCTTGTGGGTGTAGGCGCCCTGCGTGAGGTAGCCGCCGGTTGTGTGCAGGATGCCCTTGGGTTTGCCCGTGGTACCTGAGGTGTAGAGGATGAACAGCGGGTGCTCGGAATCATGCCCGACGGCGGTGTGTTCGGTATCTGCCTTGTCAACCGTCTCGGACCACCAGAGGTCGCGGCCTTCCACCCAGTTGACGTCCTCGCCGTTGCGCTTGACCACCACAACGTTCTGGACAGTATGACCTTCCTTGGAGAGGGCTTCGTCCACGGCGGGCTTCAGCGGGGAGGGCTTGCCACGGCGGTAGGTACCATCGGCAGTGACAACGAGCTTGGCTTCGGCATCCTCGATCCTGGAACGCAGGGCATCTGCGGAGAACCCGCCGAACACCACGGAGTGCACAGCACCGATCCGGGCGCAGGCAAGCAGCGTGATGACGGCCTCGGGAATCATGGGCAGGTACACGGCCACGCGGTCGCCCTTGGCCACGCCGAGGGCTTCGAAAGCGTTGGCGGCCTTCTTGACCGCTTCTGTCAGCTCCGCGTACGTGTAGGTGCGGGTGTCGCCGGGTTCGCCTTCGAAGTAGATGGCAACGCGGTCGCCCAGTCCGTTCTCCACGTGCCGGTCCAGCGCGTTGTAAGCCGCATTGATCTCGCCACCGACGAACCACTTCGCGAACGGCGGGTTGGACCAATCCAAGGCCTCGGTGAAGTCCTTGTCCCATGTCAGCAGCTCGCGGGCCTGCTTGGCCCAGAACGCGGGGCGGTCCGCCTCAGCCTCTGCGTAGGCGTCAGCACTTGCGACGGCGTTGGCCGCGAACTCTGCCGACGGCGCGAACTTGCGGTTCTCGTGAAGGAGGTTTTCAAGGGCCTCGACGTGTGTGGATCCGGTGGTGTCCTGGGACATGGTGAACCTCATTATTCATCGATCTTTGCTTCGCGGATCCTTTCCATAGGTCCGTGCGCGAGCCGTTCCCCGGCGTCGCGCAGGTCCCGCGGAAGGTCCGCAGAGTGCTGTCCGCCAACAACACTATCTCTTTGGAAGGTCCTACGTGTGCGTGGTCACAAACCCGGCCGTGAGCGGCGCACATTTAGCGCCGAATGGCGGCTGGTGCCGTGAGGAACCGTTTACATGACGACGACGGCGGGCCCTGGCTCACGCTGTTGGGGCGGGAGTTTGGCGGCGAACACTGTAAGGGACCTTGGAGTTTGCTGTGGGCGAAGCCGTATGACCGTTTTCCGCTGGAACCCTGTCAGTGGGGTGGCATAGGCTGAAGAAGCCTTGGAACCCATCTTCTGGCGTGTCCGGTTTCCTGCAGATTCCTGCGGAGATAACCGGGCCGGACTGTCCAAGGCGCCGCCGTACGAAGGAGAAACAGATGAACCAGCTGAGCCCAGGCCCGCACGACTCACAACCGACGGGACCGGACACCACGGCTGGAACGGCCACCCCTGCAAGTGGCACCGCTGACGGGAAGCCGTCGAAGTTCGACGCTGTCGCCGGTCCGTTTACCATCCGGGACCTCACCGTGTTCGGCTCCACCCTCCTGATGTTCGTGGCATCCCTCCTGCCGATGTTCGGAGAGCGCTACAACCTCTGGAACCTTGGGAACCTGTTCTTCCTGCTGCTCGGCATCATCCTGCCCTTGGTCGTGACGGCACTGTTCGTGGCCCGCAGGTTGCAACCAAAAACCGTTGTGCGCATCGGCTCCCTGTCCATTGACCAGTTTGCATCGGTCACGGCTTCCTTCGCTTTCCCGCTGTTTTTCCTGACGATCGCCGACTCCTTCAACGGTGGTGTGCTGCTGGGGTTGGTTGGTTCGGTGGGCCTGCTGGCTGCGACAGTTCTTGGCCCTCATCTTCCGTGGCTCTCCGCTGATTTCAAGGGGCGTGTCGAGACGCCGGCGCACGTTGTTGCCCGTGAAGCGGTTGTGCCTAGCCGTAAGCCTGCCGCTCCCAAGGCGCCGAAAGCGCCCAAGCCGGCCGCAACTCCGTCCACTCCGGGCTTTGAAGGATCGGCTGCCGGATACCAGGCTCCGGGTCCCGTAGTTTCATCGGGAACAGCCGGCGCTGCCGCGGGTTCCAGTGCTGCCCCTGGTTCCGGCGCTGCCGCGGGTTCCAGCCCGTTGGCACCGGCCGCTTCCGCAAATACAGAGCCGTCATCAGCTGCCACCGCGGCCTCCGCCGTCGTTCATTCAGCCGATGCCGGCTCCGGTTCGGCGCCTGCTGCCTCCGGTGCCGGTGCATCGCCCGCAACACCTGTGGCTCAACCAGCCGCCTCAAACGGAGCAGTTGCGTCCAGCGAAGATGGCAAGGCCCCGGCGTCTGCTCCGGAGCCGGCAACTACCCAGCACGCCGCTCAGCCCGCGGCGCAGCCGGGGCCCGCGGAGGCAGGACCGGCCCAGCCGGCCAACGCCCAGTCAGCGGCGCAGCAGCCGGCCGCGCAGCAGCCGTGGGCTGCCACGATGGCTACTCCCATCGTTTCCGGTGACACCCGGCGCGTCAGCGACTCCATCGGCGCCACCGTGGACCCGGCAAGCCGTCCGGAGGAATCCGATTCCCCCGCGTATGAGGCCTTCTGGTTCGCTGTCGCCCAGCCACGCACGGCGTACGACGAACACTCCGGCGCTCCTTCCTTCACCATCGAACCCGGCGGATGGGTCCTCGCGTTGGAGGACCGCGGCCACGAGTTCCTGGTTCAGGACACTGACGGCAAGGTTGGGGTCCTCAGGGAGCTCAGCAACATCGAACGCGGCTAGGCGGGGACGCCGTGGCCACCGCCGAAGCTGGTTCGCTCCTCGCACTCAAACGCCGGGCACGCAAGATCAACAGGGTTCTCGCCGAGAAGTACCCTTACGCGCATGCGGAGCTGGACTTCCGGAACCCGTTCGAACTGGTCGTGGCCACAGTCCTTTCCGCCCAGACAACCGACGTCCTGGTCAACCAGGTCACCAAGATCCTGTTTGCCCGCTACCCGGACGCACGGACCATGGCTGAAGCGGACCCTTTTGAACTTGAAGCAATCCTTCAGCCCACGGGTTTCTTCAGGGCAAAAGCCCGCAATGTCCTGGCGCTCAGCACCCGTTTGGTGGACGAGTACGACGGCGAGGTCCCGGGTCGGTTGGAGGACCTGGTAACGCTGCCGGGAGTCGGGCGAAAGACCGCCAACGTTGTCCTGGGCAATGCCTTCGGCGTTCCCGGGATCACCGTCGACACGCACTTTGGACGCTTGGCACGACGGTTCGGCTGGACTGCGTCGGATGATCCGGTGAAGATCGAATTTGATGTAGCCGAGCTGTTTGAGCGTCGGGACTGGACCATGCTCTCGCACCGCGTGGTGTTCCACGGACGCAGGATCTGCCATGCCAAGAAGCCGGCGTGCGGTGCCTGCCCTGTCGCCAGCCTCTGCCCGAGCTACGGCGACGGTGAAACGGATCCCGTCAAAGCGGCCAAGCTGCTGAAGTATGAGCTCGCCCCCGGAAATGAAGCATTGCTGGAACGGTTGCTGGCTGAGACCCATCGGGCCGCGGAGATCCGCATGGAATCGCAAAGGAGGCCCGGGTGACCGCGCTTGAGGAGTTGTCAGCACTCGTTGCCCGCTACGAGTCCGGCGAGCAACAGCGCTCAAGCCTGTGGGCCCAGCTGCCCGTCCTTGAGGAGACAAACCGTGCCGCCGCTGTCCTGATGTTGTTCGGCGTGCTGGACAACGTGCCCGCAGAATCCGGGCGTCCCATCGCCCCGGCCGACCTTGACGTCCTCCTGTTGGAGCGGGCGCACACCCTTGACGACCATCCAGGGCAGGTGGCCTTTCCCGGCGGCAGCGTGGACCCGGAAGACGAATCGGTGGTTGCCGCGGCCCTGCGGGAAGCCGTGGAAGAAACCGGTTTGGATGCCAGCGGTGTCCGTGTGCTCGGTGTGATGCCTGAGCTCGGACTTATCCGCAGCAACTTCCGGGTCACTCCGGTGCTGGCCTGGTGGGATGCCCCGTCACCTGTTCGCGTGGTGGACTATGGCGAATCTGCCCAGGTTTTCCGGGTACCCGTCCGGGACCTGCTGGACCCGGTCAACCGTGTCAGCGCCACCATCTCGCGGTTCGGCCGCACGTATACCAGCCCGGGCTTCACCGTTAATGGCGTGTTGGTGTGGGGCTTCACCGGAATGGTCCTGAGCGGCCTTTTCGATGAACTGGGCTGGACCGTTCCGTGGGACCAGAACAAGCTCCACGACATCGATCTCTAGGATCACAGCACCCGAGGGTGCCGTGCAGGGCCCTGAGCTCTTCCGGTTACTTGGCCTTGTCGTAGGAATCGACGACGGCGACACTCACCGGGAACTCCACCGGCACCTGCCCGAACATGAGCAGCTTCGCCGCTGCCGCAGCCTCTTCGATGGCCCTGATGCAGTCGTCCACAGCGTCGTCAGGCGCGTGAACCATGACTTCGTCGTGCAGGAAGAAGACGAGTTCACCGGAGGGCAATCCGTCGGCCCGGAAAGCCCGCAGCCGCCGTCGTAATTCAGCGAGCCAGCACGCCGCCCATTCGGCCGCGGAGCCCTGGACCACGAAGTTGCGGGTGAAGCGGCCGCGTGAGCGTGCCAGGCTGTCCGCCCGGCGCTGCTCCTCGGCGGTGGTGGATTGCTGGCTCCGTAACCAACCGACTGACGGGGGTGGGCTGCTTCGCCCGAGCCTCGTCGTCACGGTCCGGCCCGCTTCGCCTTCACGGGCCGCCTGTTCCACGAACCCCACCGCCCGGGGATAGGTGCGCGTCAGCTGGGGCATGAGCCTGCCCGATTCGCCGGTGGTAGCGCCATAGATCGCGCCCAGGAGCGCAATCTTCGCCTTGGCTCGGTCACCACCAAACCCTTGCATCGCGATACCTGCGTAGAGGTCCTTGTCCCGTGCCGCTTCGGCCATTTTGGTGTCCTGCGCCAATGCCACCAGGACGCGGGGTTCCAGCTGGGAGGCGTCAGCGACGATGAGCTTATGACCGGGATCGGCGTGGACTGCTGCCCGGATGTTGCGCGGTATCTGCAGGGCACCACCACCGCGGGAAGCCCAGCGCCCTGAAACTACTCCGCCCACGACGTACTCCGGATGGAACCGGCCGCCACTTACCCAGGCGTCCAGCCAGGCCCAACCGTTGGCCGTGTGCAGGCGCGACAGCTTCTTGTAGGCCAGCAACGGCTGGATGGCTGGGTGCTTCGACTCCTGGAGCTCCCACTGCCGGGTACTTTTTACTTCGATACCGTTCCGGTGCAACGCCCGCATGAGGTCCTGCGGGGAGTCAGGGTTCAAACCAGGGGAGTTCAGGATGCTCCGGAGCTCGGCGCACAGGGCCTCAAGAGCTGGCGGCCGGTGACCTGGTTGGGGCCGTGGCCCGAGGACATCCGCCAGGATCTGCTGATGGAGCTCCTCCCGCCATGGGACACCGGCGTGTTGCATCTCGACGGCGATGATGGCGCAGGCTGACTCTGCGGCGAGCAGCAGTTGGAGGCGCTGCCGCTGCTGCTGGTCCGTGGACACCTGGGCGACGGCATGCTGTTGGGCCGTGAACTCTTCCTTGAGCTCAGCCAGGCCGGCTTTCGGAGCTGAGGTGACGATGTCATCGAAGAGGGCGCCTTGGTCGGCGGGCGGCGGCGGGGGCTGCAGGACGCGGGGAGGTGTCGCATCGTCGTCCTGAGTGAGCTTCACGGCGTTCTTTGCGTAGTCCGTGTGGGCTGTGAACTCCGAATGGGCCAAGATCGCCCCACACAAGGCCAGATCGTGGCACCGTTCCAGCTCGACTCCGTGAACCAGGAGTTCCGGGTACCAGTCCTGGGCGCGGTGCCACACCCAGCGGGGCCGCTGGGTTTCCATCTCACGCACGACGCCGGGCAGCTCGCCTCGCGTGACAAGGCGTGGGTCCGCCGTAGCTTTTCCCGTGGGGGAGATTCTCTGTATGGCTGCGCCTTCCTGGTGGGCGGCGAGCAGCAAATACATGGTTTC
Organism: Paenarthrobacter sp. UW852; assembly: GCF_024608385.1. Taxonomy (NCBI): domain Bacteria; kingdom Bacillati; phylum Actinomycetota; class Actinomycetes; order Micrococcales; family Micrococcaceae; genus Paenarthrobacter; species Paenarthrobacter sp. UW852. Next base: position 102,832 of record NZ_JAMSGY010000010.1, on the reverse strand, counting down.
CATTCTGCCTTGTGCGGCGGTGTGCCGTGGCCTTTCTCCACACGGCTTGGTCCGACCCGTCCTCCACACCGCTGGCGGCGCTGCTTTATGCACATACGGATGATGGGCCCTTCAAGCTGGAGTCTCCGGCAGCCATGGTGGGGTTCATGAGCAAGCACGATCGAAGGCAAAAACGAACCGGGAGTCCGGATGTCGAGGTAGGTGCCAACTGGCTGCCTCAGGATGCCGTTGAAGTCCTCCTCGTATCCAGCGATAGCTACCTTCAAGAGGAGGCCAAACGAATCGTTGCGGCCGCAGGGGGAAGCCTGCGGACCGCGGCGGATGTCGGGGAAGCCCTCCACGGGTGGGACAGCGCCGCCGTCGTCCTGGTGGGCAGTGACGTGCGGGAGTTACCACCGCGGCGAAGAGCGCCGACGGTGCTGCTGGGCAGGGCCTCGGACGGGGACGGACTGTGGAGGTTGGCAGCTGCCTTGGGAGCCGAACGTGTGGCGGTACTGCCTGAAGCAGCTGGCTGGTTGGCCGAACACCTCAGCCTGTCCGGGTCCCCTGACCCGGGCGGGAACGTGGTGGGTGTCATCGGCGGAAGCGGCGGGGCAGGCGCCACTACCACCGCGGTCTGGCTTGCCCAGGCAGCTGCCAGCCACGGCATCAGCACCATGCTCATCGACGGAGATCCTTGGGGCGGTGGGCTGGAACTGGCGGTGACGGCAGATGACATTCCCGGCCTTCGATGGCCGGACTTCGCAGAAACCAGGGGAAGCATCGACCCCACCCAGTTCCGGGAGTCCTTGCCGATCGCCGGAGGGTTCGCCTATTTGTCGTGGCCAGGAACACGGGACGCAGTCCCGACTCCCGACGCCGGCGCGGTGGCTGCCGTCATGGATGCCGCGCGCCGGAGTTTCGAGCTCATCGTGGTGGACATCGGGCGAAACGGTGACGGAACGTCGACGCTCGCTTGGGACTGCGACAGATTGCTGCTCCAAGCCCTGTCCCACCTGAAGTCCGCGGTCGCTGCTGCACGGATCCTGCAAGAACTCCCGCCAGTGGATTCGGGCCTGCTCATCCGCGGAAACAGTTCCACATCAGTCGACGCCTCGCTGATTGCGGATTCTTTGGGTTTGCCGCTGGTGGGCCGGGTTCCGGAGCTTCGGGGAGTAGCGTCAGGGACTGAGCTGGGACGCCTGCTGGAACTGGGCCGTCGTAAACCTGTGGTTCGTTTTGCCGAGGCTGTCCTTGAACTGGATGGAAAAGGCCAATGAATCGCGTACCCGATTCCGCACGCAGGAGGCATGGCCGGAGGCTGGACTCGGTCCTTCTCGAAACCGTTCGGGAATCAGTGCTCGCCGGTAGTGGGCCCGTGACTCCGTCCACCGTTGCGGCAGCAGTCCAGGCAAGCGGCAGGCTGCTGGGGGCGGCTGGTGCGTTGGAAGCGGCCGAGTCGATCAATGCGGAGCTGAACGGACTTGGCCCCCTCCAGCAACTGGTCCGGGACCCCGCCGTCACGGATATCTTCGTCAACGGCCCGGAGTCAGTATGGGTGGACCGCGGCCAAGGCCTTGAACGTTCAGCCATTCGCTTCGACGACGAGCAACAGGTCCGGTCGCTCGCCTCCCGGTTGATCTCGGCCGGCGGACGCAGGCTGGACGACGGTTCCCCGTGCGTGGACGTCAGGCTGAACGGCGGCTACCGGATTCACGCCGTGCTCCCGCCCATATCGACAGCCGGCACCCTACTGTCCGTTCGCATCCGACGCGAGGATGTCTTCGCGCTGGAGGAACTGCAGGAGCGGGACATGTTTCCCGAGCACGTGGAGATAGTCCTTCGCGCCATCATGGCCCGCAAGCTGAGCTTCCTGGTCAGTGGTGCCACAGGCTCGGGAAAGACAACGTTGCTCTCTACTTTGCTCGGGCTCAGCAGTCCGACGGAGCGCCTGGTGTTGATAGAAGACGCGGCGGAGCTCAACCCCGTGCACCCTCACGTGGTGACGCTGGAGTCGCGGCACGGGAACCTGGAGGGTGGAGGCGCGTTGGACCTCGGAGAGCTGGTCCGGCAGGCCCTGCGCATGCGTCCTGACCGATTGATTGTTGGAGAGTGCCGTGGAGCTGAGGTCCGTGAACTACTGACTGCGCTCAACACCGGGCACACAGGCGGTGGGGGAACCATCCACGCCAACACCGCAGAGGCCGTTCCGGCACGTCTGGTCGCCTTGGGCGCGCTCGCTGGGCTGAACGCGGAGGCCGTCCGGTTGCAGGTTTCGAGCGCCTTGGATGTGGTGATCCACGTGGAGCGGACGCAGTGGGGACGCAAGGTGGCATCCATTGGTGTCCTGGCTGACACCCCTGAGGGCCAAAAGGTAGTGGCTGCGCTCCGACGTAGTCCGTCCGGAATGGAACCTGGACCAGCGTGGCCGGGACTCGCCGTCCGGCTCGGGCTGGACCCTGCCGACCCGAAGAGGGCGGCAACGCATGACACCCTCCAGGTTCCGGGCCCTTCGACGGTAATGGGCCGGAACGGATGATCGCCGTATTCGTCATCGTCACAGCCTCAGCGGCGTGGGTGCATGTCCGGGGCAGCCGTGCTGACAACCGGCGGGTCCTGCGCAGCTTGGGAAAGCCGGCGGTGCTCCGCAGGGGTTTCCAAGACTTCACGGTGGGTTTCCTACGCAGGAAGAAACGCCCGGCAACCCTGTCCCTTGTGGTTTTGGTCCAGCAACTTGCCGCCTTGCTGCGTGGTGGCCGGGGGCCTTCCCGGTTGTGGGAAGAACTCTGGCTGGTCCACGCTGCGCAGCAGGACGAAAACCGCGTCGCACCAACCGAAACAGCCTTGCTTTCTAACAGTTCACAAAGGGTGCTGGCCGCCGCACGTGCAGCGGCCGCCGTCGGAAATTCACCGGCCCACGCCATCCGCAGCTCAGCAGCCAAGTCATACACGGCCCGGGGAAGCAACGAGCGGCGCGTGTGGATGGAGCTCGCCGCGTGCCTGGAAGTAGCCGAAACCAGCGGCTGCCCGCTGGCGGACCTCCTCACCCGTTTCGCAGCCCAACTCATCGCCGAAGAGGATGCGGAGGCGGCCCGGCAAACTGCGCTCGCAGGTCCCAAAGCGACAGTGAAGCTGTTGTCGTGGCTCCCGGTTTTCGGACTGCTGCTCGGGATGGCCCTGGGGGTGGACCCGTTGGGGATCCTGCTGGACAACATTCTTGGTGTTGCAACCTTCGGAGCGGGGCTACTGCTGACCGTTGCGGGCCGCGTCTGGTCGTCACGGCTGGTTGCCTCAGCTGCAGGCGGATACTGATGTCCGGAGTCATGCTGATGGTTGCCGTTCTGGCTTTGGCCTCATTCATCTGTTGGGCCAGACCCGGGCATAGTAAGGGCCCGTTGGGAACACCGCGTGGAATTCCCTGGGCTTTGGCGGGCACGCCCGGCCCGGAGGCCTCCGACGGGCCGGAGCATCCTCGCTCGCCAACCGACGGTCTCCGCGACACAGCGATGATGCTGGAGCTGGTGGCTTCCATGCTCGACGCTGGTGCGGGCATCGGGCGTGCGTTGGAGCTCATCTCTCGCGCGGCTTCCCCGTCGATCCAGCAGTCGCTGAGACCAGTCGTTGCGGCACTGGCAATTGGAGCCGACTGGGAGACCGCCTGGCGGACTCCCACGCAACCCGCACCCGAAGTGGTGCGGTTGAAAAATGCGCTGGCTTTCGCAGCCATCACGGGTGCTCCGTCGGCATCGATCCTTTATGCCCAAGCGGCCCGGGAACGGCGCGAAGCCTTCCGTGCCGCAGAGAAGCGGGCGGCAGCGTTGGGCGTGAAACTAGTCATTCCATTGGGCCTTTGTTCGTTGCCCGCCTTCATCTGCCTTGGCATCGTGCCCGTGCTGATCGCCATGGTGCCCTCTGGCTGAGCGGGTCACCCCCCTACAGCTCCCTGAGCGCCCGCCGCGCCATCGTGACGGGCGCTCAGTTGTGACGCCGTCTGTAGTGCCTCTGTCCGCGGTGCCCACTGTCCGCGGTGCCACTGTCCCTCCACAGTCCGTGCGAAGCCGGGGTTTTCCACTTGCGGGAATCGTTCCCTACCAGCCCCGATCCAGCCACGGAAGAGTCAGGTCTGTCGGCAGAACCGTCGGCATCTTTGAAAGGAAGCAACCATGAAAACACTTCTTCGTGCTCCGTCCGGACGCCGCTCCCAACTTCGCCGAGCAAGTCAGGCATTCGGTACTGCAGAGGAGGGCCATGCAATGAAACCCTTCGGAATCGAGCAGTTCGAACTGGAGCCGTTTATGGATTCCGGATTCGGCGATGTGCCGGCTCCTACCCCTGCAACTGACCTTGATCTCGCTGCGCCCTACGGAGTCGGGACACTCAAACGCCGGAGAGGGCGGAACAGGGGTCTCGGGGCTGATGCCCGGGTTTTCGGTTCGGAAGCGGGCATGGCCACCGCCGAGTACGCCATTGCTACGTTGGCTGCCGTCGGCTTGGCCGGGCTGCTGGTCGTCATTCTTCGCAGCGAAGAGGTACGCGGCTTCCTGCTCAACCTGATCCGCACGGCACTGTCCCTGCCATGACGCCAGTGCTGCCTGCCTGCAGGAGCGAGCTCCGCTGGGGTAAACAACAAGGCGCTGTCACTGCCGAGTTTGCCGTCGCTTTGCCGGCGGTGGTGTTACTCCTTGCCTTCCTGTTGGCAGGTGGCGCCGCAGGCGTTACGCAGGTACGGCTGGAGGAGGCAGTCCGGGCGGGGGCGCGTGCATCAGCAAGGGGTGAGTCGCCCGGGTCGGTGGAAAACATCGTCAAGCGTTTGGCTGGCGAAGCAGCTGTTCCCGGCTTGTCTGAGGAGGGCGGCTGGTGCAGGGTAACGGCCACCTCTCCGGTTGGCGGGGCCTTGGGATACCTGATCCCGTGGAACCTGAAGGCCTCTGCGTCGGCCCGGACCGAGTCGGTTTCCCAATGAAAGCGCTAGTGACGGCTCGCCATCCTGCACCAGGCCGAGTCCAATCCGACCGCGGGGCTGGGACGGTCCTTGCTTTGGCTCTGGGAGCGGTGGTCATGGCCTTGCTGGCAGGGCTGTTGCTTTTGGTCCAGGCAAGCGTTACGGCGTCGCGGGCAGCCACTGCGGCTGACCTCGCGGCGCTGGCAGCTGCTGATGCCGAACGGGGTCTTGCTTCGGGAGAGCCCTGCGCAGTGGCCGGCGATGTTGCTGGGCGTCACGAAGCCCGGCTCACCTCCTGCAAGGTTCTTGGCGGCGACGAGGTAGAGGTCACCACCGAACTGGCGTATGCCCTCGCTTGGGGCGCTGCCACCGGACGGGCCCGTGCCGGGCCGCCACCCTAGGCCGGGCCGCCGCCCTAGGGCGGTGCTTAGACGGCGTCCTTCAACAAGACGTCCAGAAGTGTAACGGCGGCTGCCTTGTCCAGGGGGTTGTTCTTGTTGCCGCATTTGGGTGACTGAACACAGGACGGGCAGCCAGCCTCACACTCGCACGCCTTGATGGCGTCCCGGGTGGCCGACAACCATATTTTGGCTTTCTCGTAACCGCGTTCCGCGAAACCGGCACCGCCCGGGTGTCCGTCATAGACGAAGATCGTGGGCACTCCGGTGTCGGCATGCAAGGCAGTGGACACGCCGCCGATGTCCCATCGGTCGCTGGACGCCACCAGGGGGAGGAGCCCGATGGCTGCATGTTCAGCAGCATGCAAGGCGCCAGGGAACTGGGCTTCCACCAGCCCTGCGCCATGAAGCGAACGGTTGTCCACCACGAACCAGACGGCCTTCGTGAACAGGTCCCGGGCCCCGAGCTCGAGGGGCTCCTCTCCGAGGATCTCGTTTGAAATCAATGCCTTGCGCTGAAAGGAAACCACTTGCGTCGTAACTTTGACATCGCCGAAGTGCACAGTGATGTCACCCCATTGGACCGTGCGGGATGTTTCGAGCACTTCGATCTGGGTGACGTCACGGGCCGTGGTGTAAAAGTCGGGATTCACCCGACGCACCATCACGCAATGATCTGCCTCGTTGAGGTCTTCCACCAAGTAGCTTTCTCCTTGGTGCACATAGATGGCGCCGGTGTGGGCCTGGTAGTGGGTCTGCGGCGAATCCATTGTTCCCAGCAGGGATCCGGTTCCGGCGTCGACAATGCTCACAGGTCCGCCGCCGTCGGCCCGGAGGTTGACCATTCCGGCCGCACTCTCGGGGTGGGTCCAGAACCATCCGGCTGGTCGTTTGCGGAGATACCCCTGGGCCACCAAACGATCCAGGAGGCCTTCGGCCGTAGCACCAAAGAGCTCCAACTCAGCAGGTCCGATCGGCAACTCGGCCGCGGCCGCACACAGATGCGGACCCAGGACGTACGGGTTTCCCGGATCAAAGACCGTGGCCTCAACGGATACGTCAAAAATGGCTTCCGGGTGGTTGACCAAATACGTATCCAGGGGATCGTCGCTTGCTACGAAAGCCGCGATGGCGTCTTGTCCAGCACGCCCCGCGCGTCCAATCTGCTGGAAAAGGGACGCCCGTGTTCCCGGCCAGCCAGCGACGAGCACGGCGTCCAGACCCGATATGTCGATGCCGAGTTCCAACGCGGATGTGCTGGAGACCCCCAGAAGCTGCCCGGACCTCAATGCCTGTTCCAGGGCCCGCCGTTCTTCTGGCAGGTAGCCGGACCGGTACGCGGCCACCCTTGCCGGGAGGCTGGGGTCGACCTCGTCCAAAAGCCTTTTGGTGATGGAGGAAATGGACTCGGCCCCGCGCCTGGACTTGATGAAGGCAATGGTTCGGACACGGGAGGCGACCAGGTTGGCCAGGATATCCGCGGTTTCGGCCACAGCGGTCCTTCGCTGCTTGGCTCCGTTCTCACCCCTGACGTCGGTCAGTGCGGGTTCCCAGAAAGCCACCGTGGTGGAACCGTGCGGAGAGCAGTCTTCAGATACTTCCCTGACGGGGGCGCCGATCAGCCGGCCGAACGAAACTCCGGGGTCCGACGCGGTGGCAGAAGCCGCGATGAATACGGGCTCCGGAAAAGCGGTGCCAGCCCCGTAGTAAGCGCAGATCCGCCGGAGACGTCGCATGAGGTTGGCTACGTGAGAGCCAAAGACGCCCCTGTAGCTGTGCGCTTCGTCCACAATGACGTACCGGAGCCTCCGGAAGAACCGGGCCCACCAGGTGTGGTTGGGAAGAATTCCGAAATGCAGCATGTCCGGGTTGGCCAGGATGAAGTTGGCGTGGTCCCGGATCCATCGGCGGGCGGACACGTCTGTATCGCCGTCATACGTTTCTGCCCTGACTGTGGGCAGCTTCAGCCCGCGTATGGCCGCGAGTTGGTCTGCCGCCAAGGCTTTGGTGGGGGACAGGTACAAGGTGACGGCGCCGTCATCGTGGATCTTTCCCGGATCGGAGAGGACCCGCAGTTCCGATCGGTGGATGGCGTCCAGGGCGGGCAGCTGATATGCGAGAGACTTGCCGGAGGCTGTACCGGTGGCGATGACTACGTGTTGGCCGGAGTGGGCAATGTCGGCAGCCTGGACCTGGTGACGGTACGGCTCCTGGATGCCGAGTGTCCCGTAGGCGTCGACGATGTCTGGATGCACCCACTGGGGCCAGGGCTCGTTGACCGCTTTTCGGGCAGGGATGGTGTGGACATGGCGCAGCTGCTCGGGGTCGGGAGTCCGGCCCAGCAAGGTGATCAGCGAATTTGGTAAAGCCACCGAATCATTCTGTCACTGTTCGTACCGTCGCCCGGCTGGGAGCCGCGAACGGCGGCACGCAGGGGTGCCGCCGTCGTCCATGGCTTCAGGGAGGAGGTGTCAGCTACCCGAAAGGTCCGATCCTTCGGTTCCGCTGGCCGACATCATCAGCACGTGGCCCACGACGTCCCATCCAAGGTGCGAATACAGTTTCTGTCCGTCCAGGGAAGCCAGGAGAAGCCCGTTCTCCACCTGGTGTGAATAGGCCTGGGCCGCGAGGGCTTTCATGATGAAGGTCCCAAGCCCCCTTCGCTGGAAATCCGGTTCGGTGACGATCTTGTCAAAGACAGCGGTTCCGTCCACCACGAAAACCCGGCCACTGGCTGCGACTTTCTCGCCGCTGTGGACCACCGCGTGTTGGACGCCGTTCGACTCGGACACTGCAAGCTCCAGGTCGTCATCAGGAAGCCAGGGATCCTCGGCGTCCTGTGTTTCCATGTCCACGATCATCATGGTCTGGGAAGCGGACGTTACCGTGAGACCGTGCTGTTCCGCGAGGAATTTGTACCTTTGGACGTCATTGGTGAGGACCGTCAGGATGCGGGCCGGTGATTCCGCGGTCTTTGCCGCGAGGCCGGCGAACTCTTCATCGGAGGGATCGTGGGCGAAATACTCCCAGTCACCGGTTTTGTCGGCTCGCAGGGCTGCAGGGAAACGACCCTCCTTGCGTTTCTCATAGCCACGGCAGCCGGACCAGCCGGCTACCCAGACCTCCAAGAGGTGCGCAATGTCTTCAACCAAGGCGTCTGGACTCATGTAGAGAGAGTATGCCAGCGCCCGGGGAAGCAACAGAGCGATACCAGCCGGAGGAACGTTGCTTATGCAATTGTGACTTCCCGGCGGTGGACGGGCGCTCCAGGCCCCAGCAGGGCCGATTTTACTGCACCAAGTAACCTTGAATAGTGGCTTTGAACCGAATCGTGCTCTTCTATGGATTTACCCCGATTGCCGACCCCGACGCCGTGCGTCTGTGGCAGCGTGCCCTGTGCGAAAAGCTCGGGCTGACCGGCCGGATCCTTATCTCCAAGGATGGCATCAATGCCACGGTCGGTGGCGAGCTCAACAACATGAAGCAGTACGTTAAAACGACCCGTGAGTACCGGGGCTTCCACGACATCGACTTCAAATGGTCGGAGGGCAGCGCCGCGGACTTCCCGCGCCTGAGCGTCAAAGTGCGCGACGAAATTGTGTCCTTCGGCGCACCCGGCGAACTCAAGGTGGACGCCGGCGGTGTGGTTGGCGGTGGCAAGCACCTCCAGCCTGAGGAGTTGCACGCTTTGGTCGACGCCAAGAAGGCCACTGGCGAAGACGTGGTGTTCTTCGATGGGCGGAACGCCTTCGAAGCGCAGATCGGCAAGTTCAAGGATGCGATCGTTCCGGAAGTGGACACCACCCACGACTTCATCAAAGAACTCGATTCGGGTAAGTACGACCACCTCAAGGACAAGCCCGTAGTGACGTATTGCACCGGGGGCATCCGCTGCGAAGTTCTGTCCAGTTTGATGGTTAACCGCGGCTTCGAAGAGGTCTATCAGCTGGATGGCGGAATCGTCCGATACGGCGAGACGTTCAAGGACAAGGGGCTCTGGGAGGGTTCCCTGTATGTGTTCGACAAGCGCATGCACGTTGAGTTCAGCGACGAAGCCAAAACCCTTGGTGAATGCGTCCGATGCTCAGCACCGACGAACAAGTTCGAGAACTGCTCCAACCCCAGCTGCCGCACCCTGACCCTCTATTGCGCCGACTGTGCTTCCAGCCCCGAAACCCTGCGCTGCCCCGGGGGCTGCGACGCCGCATGACCGGCTGAGCTACAGTTTGCTCACCCGGTAGGCGAAGTTGGCTTCCGACCTGGATCCGACCGTGATGGACAGCACCGCGTCCGTTTCCAGCTGCACCACGTTGACCCGCGCATTTGCGCATCCCAGAGTCAGGTCCACGAGCTCCGCTTCACCCACTTTGACCGCAAACATCACCCGTCGGGTGCCGCGGCATGCCAGCGTCACTGCGTAGGTTCCGCCCGGCAACTGCATCGTCTGCTCCGATTTGGACTCCCCGGCGTTGAGGTAACCACTGCTGGAGAAGAACGACTTCCCTTGGGATTCGGGCAGCGCCGACTTCGCCCATTCTTGAAGCGCATCCCCAGTGACAGTCTCTTCCAGCTCGGGATCGGGCGGCAGAACCACGTTGCCTGCCGTAGCGCTGGGATCTGCCTGCGGCCCGCCGTCGCCGGTGTATTCGCAGCCCGCCAAGGTTCCGCCAAGCGCAATGAGAAGTACGACGGCGGCCCTCGCCGACCGCCGTGCCATCACCGAGCGAGCTGCCTTGCTCCCCATGCACTGACTTTACGCCCGCATGGCTTGCGGCTGAAGGCTTTAGTGCGGGAGGTGGCGGGGCTCGATTAACTGGTTGCGGGAGCCAGGTGATAGGCGAAGATCAGCGGGGCGTCGACACTGCTGGTGGAGATGCTGAGGGGGCCGGTAACGGGCACCTTGATCTTGACGATGTCACGGTTTCCGTTGCATGCGGCGGCCGCGTCGGTGATCTTGTTCCCGCCCGCGGAGACCGCGAAGTAGGCCTTGCCGCTCCCGTCGCACGCCATGGTCAGGGTGTAGGTTCCAGCGGGGACACTTGCCGCTTCCTTCAGCAGCGGGTCCCGGTTCAGTATCTTTCCCGAGTCCTCCAGCACCACACCATTGGCTTCCGGGAGAGCAGTCGCCTTCCACGCTGGGACGTCCGCGTCCGCGATGTTGGCCGGTGCCTGGCAAGCACAGGCTGCCATGAGGACTGCAGCAGTGATGGCAACAAGGCCCGCGCGGCGCCTTGTGGAGGAGAAGTTGAGCATAAACTCAACGCTACCGGCTTCGGACACCGATCTTTGTCCACATAGCGTGGGGCTGGCATCCGCAGCCACCGTTTACCGCACCTACACTTGCAAGGTGACTGAGACAGCTACCTTCTTTACAGCCGGCAACATTGACGATGCTCCGCGCAGCGACCGTCCGGAACTGCTCACGGCGCTCGCCGCTGACCTCCGCGCAATGTCCTACACCGTGGACGGGGTGGCTGAGCTGTTGGGTCAATCCGCGTCAGATGCCCTGGGAAGGGATCAGCTCATCCCCGCATTGTTGGCCAGCGAACGGCTCGCTGTCTCTGAAGATTCGGCGGTGCGGGCGCTGACCACCGTGGTCCGGCTGTGGCTGCTCGCCGTCCCTCAAACCACCGCCGCAATGGAAGACGCTGTCCCCGGGACCGGCGTGCAAGGACTGGTGGAACTGGGGCTGGTCACGGCAGAATCCGGGATGGTCCAAGCCAAAGTCGACTTGCGGCCCTACGGCTGGGATGCCAACCCTGACGGCAGCGGGGGCGCCGACCTCTGGGTGGCAAGCGACCTCGCCGCCCACCAGCAGCCGGGCGTACTGAGGCACGACCATGTGCTGGGAATTGGTCGCGCATCGACGACACTCGTCCAAACCACGGTCAGGCACCACACGGAGCGGGCGCTCGACCTGGGTACCGGGTGCGGCATCCAAACCTTTCACTTGTTGCACCATTGCGACCATGTGACCGCCACGGACATCTCCGAGCGGGCCCTTGCCTTCACCCGGTTCAACCTCCTCCTCAATGCGCGGGAGTTGGACCTGGATCCCGACGATTTGGGGAGCCGGGTAAGCCTGCGGTTGGGATCGCTGCTTGACCCTGTGGAAGGGGAACAGTTCGGCTTGGTGGTGTCCAACCCACCGTTCGTGATCACGCCCCGGACTGGCGGCGAATCGCCGTCGGAGCAGTTCACTTACCGGGACGGTGGCCTGCCCGGCGACGAGATCGTAGCTTCACTGGTCCAGTCCCTGGCGCGTGTCCTCCAACCGGGAGGGACCGCCCAAATGCTCGGTAACTGGGAAGTCACCTCAGGGTCTGACTGGAAAGACCGTCCCACAGCATGGCTGAATGACTCGGGTCTGGATGTCTGGTTCATTCAACGCGAGCAGGTTGGGCCGGAGCAGTACGCGGAAACGTGGCTTCAGGACGCTTCACAAAACCGTGAGGGCGGCCACTATAAGGAGGCATACGCCGCATATCTGCAGGACTTCGCGTCGCGGAATGTCGAGGGCATCGGCTTTGGCATGATCTGGCTCCGCCGTCCGGTGTCCCCCGAGGGGGCCATCATCAACCGCTTTGAAGAGATCACCTACGCCATCGAGCAGCCGATTGGACCCCACCTCGGCGCCGCCGTGGAACGCGCAGACTGGGTGGCAGCCAATCCGCTGCTGGACGCTCATCTGGTGGTCGCGGAAGATGTCACGGAGGAACGCCACCAGCGTCCGGGAGCAGAGCACCCCGGGGTGATCCTCCTGCGCCAGGGCGCAGGCCTTCGCCGAACCAACTTGCTCAGTACCGAGCTCGCCGGCTTCGTTTCGGCATGCGATGGACAGTTGTCGGTCGGGCAGATCGCCTCGGCGCTGGTAGCCCTCCTGGGCGGCAGCGAAGACTTCGACGAGGATACTTTCCGGGAAGGCCTGCTCCGGGAGGTCACCAACCTCGTCCTGGATGGCTTCCTGGTCCCCGACTCGTTCCTTCTTTCCTCGGCCGGGCAGGCCACGGCATGAAAAAGGACGCGGTGCCGCCTGCCGGCCCGCAAGGAAGTGACGCTGACTACACTGATGAAGTGATTGCGAACAACCAGCCATCCCAAGCGTCAGGCGACGTTCCCCGCCGCAAGCGCGCCGAAAAGACGATTGAGATCACCGATCCCAAGGCCATTCGCGCTCTTGCACACGCTGCCCGCATCGAGGTCATCTCCGAGCTCTACGCTACCCAGGTCAGCCACACGGCAACCGAACTCGCAGCAAGGACCGGCCTGACCCCCAGCGCAATGAGCTACCACCTCCGTGCGCTCCAAAAGTGGGGGATTGTGGCTCCGGCAGAGAATGCGGGCGACGCTCGTGAACGGCGTTGGAAGGCCGCAGGGACGGACTTCACGATCTCGGGAGGCAGCGTAGCCAGCCCGGAAATCGCAGTGGTTGACCTGGAGCTCGATGCGTTCCGCCGGAGGGCTTCGGCTTTTGCCAGGGCCCGTGGCGAACGCCGACAGCGGGGTGGCTCCGGCGAAGAGCCTGCTGCCGTGGTTTTGGCGAGCAACCTGCTGTACCTCACCAACCCGCAACGCAAGGAGCTTTCGGACCGGATCCGTGAAATTCTGCGTGAGTACGAACTCGAGGACCCTACCCAAATACCCGAAGGTGCCGAACGTATGGCAACCTTGTGGTCAATGATCCCGGATGACCGCGTAGCACCCGGACAGTAGGAGCCCATCCGGGCCCGCGCACCACCGCCCTGGTTTCCCTGCAACAACGCAGGATTCTACAAACTATGGTGAACTAGGCCAGTATGGGCACCAGCCCAATGACACATTTTTTCTGTAGGAGCACCGTGCCCAGCAAGGCAAAAACCGGCAAGAAACTCGTGATTGTGGAGTCTCCAGCCAAAAGCAAGACCATCGCCAAGTATCTTGGCGAGGGCTTCATCGTCGAGGCTTCGATCGGCCATATCCGTGACCTCCCGCAGCCCTCTGACCTGCCTGCAGAACTGAAGAAGACCTCGCTGGGCAAGTTCGCCGTCGACGTCGAAAACGACTTCAAGCCGTACTACGTTGTTTCCCCGGACAAAAAGAAAAAGGTCGCAGAGCTCAAGGCGCAGCTGAAAGACGCTGACGCGCTTTACCTCGCAACCGATGGGGACCGCGAAGGCGAAGCCATCGCGTGGCACCTCCTGGAGGTCCTGAAGCCCAAGGTTCCCGTTTACCGCATGACCTTCGGCGAAATCACCAAAGAAGCCATCCACCGCGCTATGGACAACCTGCGCGATGTCGATACTGCTTTGGTGGATGCCCAGGAGACGCGTCGAATCCTTGACCGCCTCTACGGCTACGAAATCTCCCCGGTCCTGTGGCGGAAGGTGGCCCGCGGGCTTTCGGCCGGCCGTGTGCAGTCCGTGGTCACCCGCATGGTGGTTGACCGCGAACGTGAACGCATGGCCTTCCGTGCAGCGTCGTACTGGGACCTCACTGGTCAGTTCGGTGCGGATTCCGGCTCTTTCAAGGCCAAGCTCGCCGCAGTGGATGGCTCAAAGGTAGCCAGTGGCCGTGACTTCAATGACAACGGCCAACTCACCTCCTCCAATGTGGTGCACCTCAACGAGGAACTCGCCACGACACTGGCATCCGGCCTGGAAAACGCGGACTTCCGTGTTCGTTCGGTAGATACCAAGCCGTATACCCGCAGGCCGGCCGCGCCGTTCACCACGTCCACTTTGCAGCAGGAAGCCGGCCGTAAACTGCGCTTCTCGTCCAAGAGCACCATGCAGGTTGCCCAGCGCCTGTATGAAAACGGCTACATCACTTATATGCGTACGGATTCGTCGGCTTTGAGTGACGAAGCCCTGACAGCGTCCCGGCGCCAGGCAGCTGAGCTTTACGGCCCCGAGTACGTGCCGCAGAGCCCCCGCGTCTATGCCAACAAGGCCGCCAACGCCCAGGAAGCGCACGAAGCCATCCGACCTGCCGGTGACTCCTTCCGGACTCCGGCCCAGGTTGCCAAGCAACTCAGTGGTGACGAGTTCCGCCTGTACGAGCTCATCTGGAAGCGCACTGTTGCCTCCCAGATGGCCGATGCGAAGGGCTCCACGGCCACGATCCGCCTCGGTGCGGTTGCAGCTGACGGCAGGGACGCGGAATTCTCCGCCTCCGGCACAGTCATCACCTTCCCCGGCTTCCTGGCCGCCTACGAAGAGGGCAAGGACGAAAGCCGCGGAGACGACGACTCCGATGAGGCCCGGCGCCTGCCGAACGTCGCCAAGGGTGACGCCCTGACCGCCTCGGACATCCTGGCCGTGGGCCACGAAACCTCACCGCCGCCGCGCTACACCGAAGCGTCACTGACTGCGGAGCTGGAAAAGCGGGGCATCGGACGGCCTTCTACCTACGCCTCCACCATCTCCACCATCCAGGACCGCGGCTATGTCCGGAAGCAGGGCTCCGCCTTGGTCCCGAGCTGGATTGCGTTCTCTGTGATCCGCTTGCTGGAGCAGCACTTCACCGATTATGTGGACTATGAGTTCACGGCGGACATGGAAGGCGACCTGGACAAGATCGCCAATGGCCAGGCCGCAGGAACCGCCTGGCTTAAGCACTTCTACTACGGCGAAGACGCTGATCCCGGCCTGTTGAGCATCGTGAACAACCTCGGTGAAATCGATGCCCGCGAGATCAACTCGGTGCCCATCGCAGAGGGCATCACGCTGCGGGTGGGCAAGTTCGGGCCGTATCTGGAAAGCTCCATTCCCACCGTGGATGAGAAGACCGGCGAAGTAGTGGAGTCCGCCAGGGCGAATGTTCCTGAGGAACTGGCTCCGGACGAGCTCACCGCAGCCAAAGCCAAAGAGCTCATGGAAACGGCAGCCCCGGAGGAACGCGTCCTGGGCACGGATCCGCACACCGGCCACACGATTGTGGCAAAGAACGGGCGCTACGGCGCGTACGTCACCGAGATCATCCCCGAGATGACCGAGGAACAACTGGCCAACCAGCCCGTGGAGTACTACAAGAACGGCAAGCCCAAGCCGCCGAAGAAGCCCGTAAAGGCCAAGCCCCGCACAGGTTCGCTGTTCAAGTCCATGACAGTGGACACTGTCACCCTGGACGAGGCCCTGCAGCTCATGAGCCTTCCCCGGGTCCTGGGTGAGGACGCCGACGGCAACCCCATCACCGTTCAGAACGGCCGTTTTGGTCCCTACCTGAAAAAGGGTACCGACTCACGTTCCATCGGATCGGAAGAGGAAATCTTCACGATCACCCTGGAACAGGCGCTGGAAATCTACTCGCAGCCCAAACAACGTGGCGCACGGGCAGCCGTGCCGCCTCTTGCCGAGTTCGGTCCTGACCCGGTGTCGGAGAAGAACATCGTGGTGAAGGAAGGCCGTTTCGGGCCCTACATCACCGACGGCGTCACGAACATTACGGTCCCGCGCTCAACGTCCCTTGAGGAACTGACCCGGGAGCGCGCCGTCGAGCTTTTGGCTGAAAAGCGGGCCAAGGGTCCGGTCAAGCGGACCACCACCCGGAAGGCGCCGGCACGTAAGGCCGCAGCCAAGAAGTAACAACTGCGACGGCCGGGACAGCATGAGCGAATTGCGTCCCGGCCGGCATCGTGGTCGAGTAGAACCATGACTGAACAGACCGTTTCCCCGGACAACGAACCCTTGAACGACCTTGAGGCGAAGCTCGCCATGGCCGAACAACCGGACGCGAACCCGGTGGACGTCATCCTCGCCTTCCTGAACAACGAGGTTTACCTCGTCAGCTCGGAAGCCGTGGACGGCCCTGATTCCTCGGTGGAGCCACTGGTGCTGTCCAACGCTGATGGCCAGCCCGTCCTGGCGGTGTTCAGCCACCCCAGCCGCGTCGACGAACGCTTCCTTGAAGCAGCCCCGCACGTCCTGGGCACCATGGGTTCAGCCAT
The DNA here is from genome assembly GCF_024608385.1 of Paenarthrobacter sp. UW852. Taxonomy (NCBI): domain Bacteria; kingdom Bacillati; phylum Actinomycetota; class Actinomycetes; order Micrococcales; family Micrococcaceae; genus Paenarthrobacter; species Paenarthrobacter sp. UW852. The sequence continues at coordinate 86,589 of NZ_JAMSGY010000010.1, read as the reverse complement.
TCTCGGCAACATCGGTGATGAGCTGGGCATGGTCATCAATCCTGGCAGCGAGTTTGGCTTCGAAATCGATCCGGAAGGCATCGCGAACATCCGCCGCGACTTCAAGCGCGCTGATGAAGCCGGCGAGCCCACCGAATAGCGGCCAACCAGATCCCCGAATGCGAAACGACGTCCACAAATTGCTTTGCGGCCTTCGAATCGGGGAATAATGGCAGAATGCGTCTTGGCGTTCTCGACATCGGGTCCAACACCGTCCATCTCCTGCTGGTGGATGCTCATCCCGGCGCGCGCCCGGTAGCTTTCGCTTCCCATAAGCGCCCCCTGTCATTGGTGCAATACCTCGACGGCGACGGAAACATCACCGATGCCGGACAGCATGAGCTCATTGAGTTCGTGTTGGAGGCCTGGGAGTTCGCCGCCACGCACAAGGCCGAGGACCTCCTGGCCTTCTGTACCTCCGCCATCCGCGAGGCCACGAACGGTCCGGAGGTCCTGGCAAGGGTCAAACACGAGACCACCGTGACCCTGCAGGAACTCACGGGCAGCGAGGAAGCGTCCATGACGTTCTTCGCTGTTCGCCGCTGGTACGGTTGGGGCGCCGGGCCCATCCTGGACCTGGACATCGGCGGCGGTTCGTTTGAAATGGCATATGGAACAGACGAGCTCCCTGAATTCGCCACGTCCGTCCCTTTGGGCGCCAGCCGCCTGACGCGCGATTGGCTCCATGACGATCCCCCCACGGCCAAGAGCGTCAAGGAGCTGCGGCGCTATATCCGTTCCACGTTGAAACCGGTGGTCCGTCAATTCGACGACCTCGGGCGGGCCAACCTGGTGGCCGGCACGTCCAAGACGTTCCGTTCACTGGCACGGATCGCGGGGGCAGCGCCCAGCGCGGCCGGCCCCTATGTGAAACGCGAACTGCATGCGGCTGATCTGGGGCTGTGGGCACAACGCATTTCGGCCATGACGGTGGAGGACAGGCTGTACCTTCCCGGAGTATCGGACGCCCGGGCACCCCAGTTGTTGGCCGGCGCCCTGGTTGCCGAGGCGGCCTTGGAGCTCTTTGAGTTCCCCAGTATGGTGATCTGCCCCTGGGCCCTGCGCGAAGGCCTGATCCTTCGCCGCCTGGACCAGCTGGTGTTCGAGGACGCCCTGGATCCTGCGCCGCACGTGGGCAAGCGCAAGAAGGACAAATCCAAGAAGAAGTCCAAAGAAAGTGGCAAGACCACGGACATTGACGAGCCTCACCCGGTCAAGGAATTCCCGGTCCCAGTAAACACACCATCCCCATCACCCATCCCAGCCCCTGTGGCAGGCGGGCTGGCCTCCTGAGATGAGTAACGACGTCGAACCTGAAGTGAATGACCGCCAGATCCCGGTGGCGCTGTCCAGTGCGTCCGTTTATCCGCTGAGCGTCCACGACGCCTTTGCCGTGGCCCAGGACCTGGGGTACGAGGGCGTGGAGGTGATGGTTACCAACAACGCGGTGAGCCAAAACCCCGACGCCCTCATCCAGCTGAGCCACCGTTATCACCAGAAGATCGTTTCCATCCACGCACCCACCCTGTTGTTGACGCAGCAGGTCTGGGGTTCGGCGTGGAGCAAGATCGAGAAATCGTGCCAGATGGCAGCGGAGGTTGATTGCGACACCGTGGTGGTGCACCCGCCATTCCGCTGGCAGTCCAATTACGCGGAGAACTTCGTGGAGGGCGTCCGGGAAATGGCCGAAACGTACCAGGTGCGGATCGCCGTGGAGAACATGTACCCATGGCGGGTGCGCGGCCGTGAAGCTGTGGCGTACCTGCCGCACTGGGACCCGCTGGGCCAGGATTACGACGACGTCACGTGGGACTTCTCGCATGCTGCCACTGCCGGGGCCAACAGTCTGGAAGCCATCAAGGCACTTGGAAGCAAGCTGCGCCACGTGCACCTGACCGATGGGTCGGGCTCCGGGAAGGACGAACACCTGGTGCCGGGCATGGGCACGCAGCAGTGCGCGGATTCGCTGCAGTATTTGGCGGCTTCCGGATTCGACGGCGTGGTGGTGGCCGAGATTTCCACCCGTAAAGCAAAGGTAGCGGGGGAGCGCGAGGAGATGTTGGCCGAAACCCTGCGCTTCGCCCGCCAGCACCTCAGCGTTCCTCTGGTACGCAGCTCCGACCAGTAACGGCGTCGGGCTTCGCCAGCCCCGCCGTACTACGGCCCAGCAGGCGGACGAGGGCGGAATTCTGCTGCTTAAAAGCGAAAGCACCGGCGGCCGAATCGGGAAATGGGGGAAAACCCGCCCGGCCACCGGTGCTTGTGGCGGACATCCCCATGCCCGCCTCATCACTCGCACCCTCAATGAGGTAATAACTACGTTAGGCACCGAGCATGAGTGCTGCCTGCAATAACCTTGGGAGCAAGCTGGGAATGTTCAACCCGTTAGACCCCGTCGGATGCCAACTGCAATGATGGAGCCATGAGCAACCGAATCGCATTCCTTGGCTGTGGATCCATGAACGAGGCAATCCTGGGCGGTCTCCTGGCCGCGGGGGCGGACCCGTCCGACATTGTTGCCACCGTCCGTCGTGCGGAACGCGCGGACGAGTTGGCCCAGCGCCATGGCGTTATGGCCATCGCCGGCGAAGAAGACCCGGATAACAACAAAGTGGCCACCAAAGGCGCCGGAATGGTCATCCTGGGCGTCAAACCGGTTGGCATCCTGGACCTGGCCCGCGAGATCAGCCCAGCTCTGGCGAAGGACACCTTGGTGGTCAGCGTCGCTGCGGCTGTCTCCATTGCACAACTCGAAGCCGCTCTGCCTGAGGGGCAGCCGGTCATCCGCACGATGCCCAACACGCCTGCCAGGCTCGGCCGTGGCGTTGTCTCCGTATCGCCCGGGACGCACTGCACACCTGAGCAGCTGGAGCAGGCCAAGAAGGCCCTGGCCGGGGCCGGCACGGTGGTGGAAATCCCCGAAGAGCAGGTTGACGCGCTCTCGGCCATCAGCGGTTCCGGACCCGCCTACGCGTTCTACCTGGCTGAGGCCATGGCTGCAGCCGGCGTCGAGCTGGGCCTGGACCGGGAGCTGTCCGTCATGCTGGCCCGCGAAACAGTGGCCGGCGCCGGCTTCATGTTGGCTGAGCCAGGCGCGGACCCCACGCAGCTGAGGGTTGCTGTGACCAGCCCCAACGGCACCACCGAGCGGGCCATCATGGCTTTTGACGACGGCGGCATCCCCAAGATCATCGCCGACGGTGCCCGCGCCGCAGCAGCCCGGGCGGCAGAGATCACCAAGCAGCTCGGCTGATTCCTAGGGACGCGCGGCGAAGCGCTCCAGCAGGTCCACGTGTCCGGACACGATCAACATGTCGTGGCCGGACACTTTGGTTTCCGGCCGGGCATAGGTAAAGTCTTCGCCCGGGGTTTTGACGCCCACAATGGTCACGCCGTACTTGGAGCGGACCTTGGATTCCTCCAAGGTGAAGCCCACTGTTTCCTTGGGCGGGTACATCTTGACGATCGCGTAGTCGTCGTCGAACTCGATGAAGTCCAGCATGCGGCCGGACACCAGGTGGGCGGCGCGTACTCCGGCGTCGGCTTCGGGGTAGATCACGTGGTTGGCGCCGATCCGGGTCAGGATCTTGCCGTGCGAGGGCGTGATGGCCTTGACCCACAGGTGCTGGATGCCCAGGTCCACCAGGTTCACGGTGATCAGCACCGAGGATTCAATGGACGTGCCTACACCCACCACGGCAGAGCTGAACTCTTGTGCGCCGAGTTGGCGCAGGGCGTCGATGTTGGTGGCGTCGGCTTCGACCACGTGTGTCAGGACCGGTGCCCATTTCTGGACGAGGGTCCTGTCGCGCTCGATCGCCAGGACTTCGCGGCCCTGCTTGACCAGTTGCTCGGCGGTTGCTGAGCCGAACCGGCCCAGGCCGATGACCAGCACTGGGGCGTTGTGGGCGGGGCGGTTGGCGGCCCCAGTGGTACTAGCCAATGATTGGCCTCTCTTCCGGGTAGTGGAACAACTGGCTGCGCTGGCGCAAGGCCAGCCCGGCGGCAAGGGTAACGGTGCCGACGCGTCCGGCGAACATCAGCACTGTGAGGACGTAAACGCCCGACGGCGGCAGCTCGGCGCTGAGGTTGGTGCTCAGTCCCACGGTGGCAAAGGCTGAGATGGATTCGAAGAGTACCCTGTCCAGCGAGGCTCCGCTGATGGAGAGCAACAAAAATGCTGCCACGGATACCAGGGTGGCGCCAGCGACGATCACGGAGATGGCCACGCGCATGGTTCCTTGGGGAATGGTGCGGCCATAGACCTTCACGTCGGCGTCACCGCGGGCTTCGGCCATGATGGCGAGGAACATGACCGCAATGGTGGTCACCTTGATGCCGCCTGCGGTGGAAGCCGAGCCGCCGCCTGCGAACATGAGGGCATCGGTGAGGAGCATGGTGGTGGATTCCATGTGGTTTTGGTCCACCAGGTTGAAGCCGCCCGAACGGGTCATGACGGAGGCAAACAGCGAATGGGTGATCTTGTCGCCGAGGTTCATGTTGGCGATGGTCCGCACGTTGTCCCACTCCATGAGGCCCCAGAGAACTGTCCCGGCCGCCAGCAGGATGAAGGAGACCTGGATGGTCAGCTTGGTGTGGAGGTTCCACTTCTTCCAGTTGAGCCCGTTCTGCTGCAAAACCATCACCACGGGGAAGCCCAGACTGCCAAGGAAAACGCCCAGCATGAGGGGGATGAGGATCCAGAGGTCGGTCTCGTAGGGAACGATGCCGTCGGAGTGTGGCGTGAAACCAGCGTTGTTGAAGGAAGAAATCGAATAGAAGACGCCGTGCCAGACGGCCTGCCAGAAATCTTCGCCGAGCATGATGAAGCGCGGGATCAAGGCCAACGCCAGGGCTCCCTCAATGACCACGGACGTCACAATGACGATCCGGAGGAGGGTACCCACTTCACCGAGGCGGCCCGCGTTGTTCATGGCTTCCTGGGCTATGAGTTTCCCGCGGACGCCCAGCCGCTTGCTGACCATCAGGGCCAGGAGCGAGGCGAGGGTGAGGGTGCCCAAGCCACCAACGAAGATGCCAACCAGGATGACCAGCTGCCCAAAGAACGTCCAGTGGGCTGCGGTGGAAACCACGGTCAGCCCGGTGACGCAAACGCTGGAGACCGCGGTGAACATGGCTTGGTGCAAGGGTGTGACGGAACCGCTGGTCGAAGCGGCGGGCAGGGACAGCAAACCCGTGAAGACCAGGATCACCACCGCGAACACGGTCAGCGCCAGTCGGGCCGGTGAGGTGTTGGCAATGTTGTCGATGAAGTCGCGCACCCGGGTGAAGATCCACAGACCTTCCCGCTCCGGCTGGTTGGGTTGCCAGTTGGTCGGGCTGGTGGACCGCGACTGGCTTTGAGACATGGCGCTCTTCCTCGGTTGAAACAAGCTTTCCTGAGTAGTAAACCACTATTCCTGCGGCGTAACCGGGCGTTGGGCCCCGCCAGCCTCAGGTAGCCTGTTCTGGATGAACTCCGGGCTTGGAACAACTGCTTCCAGCATTACGCGCTCCGCACTGCCAACGACGGTGGTGTGGGACCCAGCCATGACCGCCTACAACTTCGGCCCCGGCCATCCCATGGCGCCGCAGCGGCTCGAGCTGACGGCGCGGCTGGCGGGTTCCCTGGGGCTATTCGACCACCAGCACGTGGCCGTCGAGGCACCCGCGGTGGCCACCGACGTCGAGCTTTACAGTGTTCACAGCCGCGAGTATGTGGAGGCTGTGCGCCGCGTCTCCGCGGATCCCACCCGCCCCGAGGAGAGCCGAGGCCTTGGCACGGAGGATGATCCCGCCTTTGCCGGTATGCATGAAGCCAGCGCGCGCCTCGCCGGCGGTTCCCTGCTGGCGGCGGACACCATCCTGTCCGGTCGCGCCGTTCGGGCCGTGAACTTCAGCGGCGGCATGCACCATGCGGCCCGGGAGCGGGCCAGCGGATTCTGTGTCTACAACGACGTCGCCATGGCTATCCAAAGACTGCTCGACGGCGGTGTGCAGCGGATCGTCAGCATCGACGTGGATGCGCATCACGGCGACGGGACGCAGAGCATCTTCTGGAACGACCCCCGGGTCATGACCATCTCGCTCCACGAAACCGGCCTGACACTTTTCCCCGGGACAGGATTCGCCAACGAGACCGGCGGCCCGGAGGCACCCGGAACGGCAGTCAATGTTGCCCTTCCCACGTTCACCGGTGACGCTGCCTGGTTGCGGGCTTTCCACGCGGTGGTGCCCCAATTGGTGGGGGCTTTCAAACCCGAAGTGATCGTGAGCCAGCACGGCTGCGATTCGCACCGGGACGACCCCCTGACGCACCTGACCCTCAGCGTCGACGGACAGCGCGAGGCCGCGTCCGCCGTCGGGAGCCTCGCCGCCCGCTACTGCGACAACCGCTGGATCGCCACAGGTGGAGGCGGCTACGACGTTACGGGTGTGGTGCCGAGGGCGTGGAGCCACCTGATCGGCATGGTGACCCAACGGCCGGTCCCGCTGAGCACGCCCGTCCCCGAAGCATGGCGCACATACGTGAAGGAAACGTATGGAGTCTGGGCGCCGGAGAAGATGGGCGACGACGTCGACGTGTGGTGGCGCTCGTGGGAGGTCGGCTACGACCCGGCCGATGATGTTGACCGGACGGTCATCGCCACCCGCAAGGAAATTTTCCCGTTGTACGGACTGGACCCCTGGTTCGATTGATCCCCTGCGGGGCAGCGCGCAGCGTCCGCGCGGCAACGCGTTTTGCAGGCCGCATCACAACGACATAGGGATGCCTTTTGGCGTATATGTCGCTAGTGTGGGAGGCATGGTGACTGACGACGTATTTGCCGTCATAGCTGAGGCAACCAGGCGCGACATCCTGGTCTCCCTCCGCTCTGGGGATAAAGCTGTAGGCGAACTGGTGGAAGAACTGGCTGCAAGCCAGCCCACTATCTCCAAGCATTTGAAAGTGCTCCGCGAGGCGGACCTCGTCAGCATGCGCGCCCAGGGCCAGAAGCGGTTTTACGCCCTGAATCCCAAGCCGCTCGCCGGTGTGGTGAGTTGGCTGGAAACGTTCGACGTCGGACCCGCGGCTCCGGCCGCCGTCGCGCCTTCCACCGAGGTGGCCGCCGCTGCGCCGGACGCCGCCCCTGAAGAGGCCCCTACCCGTACGGACGCAGTCGGCCAGGCCGTAAAAGTCCATGCCAGTGCGACTCCGGTTTCCTTGGACCTGACGTCCGACGACACTGTTCCCCAGCAGATTGGCCGTACTGTCGGGCGGGCTGCGACGAAAGCCGCCGACCTCCTCGCCAATCTCCCGAACCTCCCCAACCTGCCCAAATTCGGTCGCAAGCGGTAATAGGACTCACGCCAAAGTGATTCCGCTCACATTGTGAGCCTATGTTCACTTCCGGTTTCCTTGTGTTTTCAACGATTTTCTACAGTTGTGTTAACTCCTCCCTGAGGGTCATATACGGCCCGGATGGAGATCCCACCTCCTCGGGTGCAACCATGGGCGGGACTGATCGTCCCGCCGCTGGCCGGCGTACTGAGGATAGGAAGACGCATGGATTCAAGGCTCGAGGCTGTCCGGGACACCGTGTTGGCGCGGAACCCGGGGGAGAAGGAATTCCACCAGGCCGTCATTGAGGTCTTTGAAAGCCTCGGTCCTGTGCACGACCGTCACCCTGAGTTCCTTGAGGGCGCTGTCCTGGAGCGGCTGTGTGAGCCTGAACGCCAGATCATCTTCCGCGTTCCGTGGACCGACGATGCCGGCCGCGTGCACGTGAACCGTGGCTTCCGGGTCGAGTTCAACTCCGCGCTGGGTCCCTACAAGGGCGGCCTCCGCTTCCATCCGTCCGTGTACCTGGGAATCGTCAAGTTCCTCGGTTTCGAGCAGATCTTCAAGAACGCGCTCACCGGCATGCCGATCGGCGGAGGCAAGGGCGGCTCGGATTTCGATCCCCGTGGGCGTTCCGATGCTGAAATCATGCGCTTCTGCCAGTCCTTCATGACCGAGTTGTACCGCCACATCGGTGAATACACCGACGTTCCCGCCGGCGATATTGGTGTGGGCGGCAGGGAAATCGGCTACCTCTTCGGGCAGTACAAGCGCATCACCAACCGGTACGAGTCCGGCGTGCTCACGGGCAAGGGCATCTCCTGGGGTGGCTCCCTGGTCCGGCCCGAAGCCACCGGCTACGGCACTGTGATCTTCGCCCAGGAGATGCTCAAGACCCGGGGACAGTCCTTCGATGGCCAGCGCGTTGTGGTCTCCGGTTCGGGCAATGTGGCCATCCACGCGATCGCCAAGGCACAATCCCTCGGTGCCACTGTGGTGGCCTGTTCCGACTCCGCCGGTTACATCGTGGACGAAGCCGGGATCGACGTCGCGCTGTTGAGCCAGGTCAAGGAAGTCGAGCGAGGCCGCCTGACCGATTACGCCGCCCGCCGCCCCGGCTCCAACCACGTGGTCGGTGGTTCCGTGTGGGATGTCACCGGCACCGTTGCGCTGCCATGTGCCACGCAGAACGAGCTCGACGGCGATGCTGCCGCCAAGCTGGTCAGCAACGGACTCATCGCGGTGGCTGAAGGCGCCAACATGCCCTCCACCCGCTCGGCCGTGTCGGTCTTCCAGGAGGCCGGGATCCTCTTCGGCCCGGGTAAGGCTGCCAACGCCGGTGGCGTGGCCACCTCTGCACTGGAAATGCAGCAGAACGCCAGCCGCGACTCGTGGTCCTTTGAGCACACTGAACAGCGCCTGACCGAGATTATGGTGGGCATCCACGACCGTTGCGCGGCAACGGCCGACGAATATGGTGCGCCCGGAAACTACGTGGTGGGCGCCAACATCGGCGGCTTCGTCAAGGTAGCCGACGCGATGCTGGCGCAGGGCCTGATCTAGCGCCCCCTGGTTGGGTGCGGCTAGCGCTGCAGCAGGCGGACGTGGTCCGGGTTCAGGTCGGCCACCTTGCTGACGCCCAGTAGTGCCATGGTGCGGGTCATGTCCTTTTCGAGGATCTGGATGGTGCGGTCCACGCCTTCGCGGCCCCCGGCCATGAGGCCGTAGAGGTAGGCGCGGCCAATCAGGGCGAAGTCCGCGCCCAACGCCAGGGCTGCCACGATGTCTGCGCCACTCATGATGCCCGTGTCCAGGATGACCGCGGCCTGGCTGTTGTCGGCCTTCAGCGCCGATGTCACCTCGGGCAGCAGGTGGAAGGGGATCGGGGCGCGGTCCAGTTGGCGGCCGCCATGGTTGGACAGGATGATGCCGTCGGCGCCATGGTCAACCACGCGGCGGGCGTCTTCGACCGTCTGGATGCCCTTGACCACCAGCTTGCCCTTCCAGGTTTCGCGCAGCCAGTCGAGGTCCTCGTAGGTGAGGGTGGGGTCAAACATGGAGTTGATCAGGTCCGCCACCGTGCCCGTGTAGCGGGAGAGCGAGGCAAACGTCAGGGGCTCGTGCGTGAGGAAGTTGAACCACCAGGCCGGACGGTAGGACGCGTCAAGAACGGTCTTGAGGGTCAATGCCGGCGGAATGGTCATGCCGTTGCGGACATCGCGCAGGCGGGCTCCGGCTACTGCGGTGTCCACGGTGACCATGAGGGTGTCGTTGCCGGCCTTCGCGGCCCGCTCAATGAGTTCCAGCGAGCGGTCGCGGTCCGTCCACAGGTACAACTGGAACCAGTTGCGGCCGTTCGGCGCGGCAGTGGCGACGTCTTCGATGGACGCTGTCCCCATGGTGGACAGGGTGTAGGGAATGCCTGCGGCTTCGGCTGCCTGTGAGCCGGCGTATTCGCCTTCGGACTGCATCATGCGGGTAAAGCCGGTGGGTGCGATGCCGAACGGGAGCCGCGATTCCTTGCCCAGGATGTCGGTGCGTAGATCGATCCTCGATACATCGCGCAGGATGCCCGGGCGGAACTCGATGTCCTGGAAGGCTTGGCGGGCCCGGCGCAGGGTGATTTCTTCTTCGGCTGCGCCATCGGTGTAGTCGAACGGTGCTTGAGGGGTGCGGCGCTTGGCAATGTCACGCAGCTCCCAGATGGTGCTGGCGCGCTTGAGGCGTGCGGTTTTGCTGAACTCCGGCTTCTTGAACTGCATCAGCGGCGCCAGGTCTGAGACCTTGGGTATGCGGCGCTTGAGGGCAGGGGGCTGCACTACGGCGGGCCGCGGCTGGGGTGGTCGGGTCACGTTTTCGTCGCTGCCGGCGTTGGCGGGGGCGGCCGTGAGCTTGGGATCCAGTGTCTCGGTCATGAGGTTCTCCCTTGAAAGTCTGTGGTCTAACCACACTGTAATCCATGTGGTTGGACCACATCAACTAGTATTTCGGATATGCGTACGCACGAGTTGGTCCTGCAGTGGATCGAGAAGCAGCTGTCTGACGGAGACCTCACCCTCGGAGGCCGGCTCCCGGGCGAGCGTGCCATGGCCGAGCAGCTCCAGGTTTCGCGGACCTCCGTGCGGGAGGCCGTGAGGATCCTTGAGGCAATGGGGGTGGTCCGCGCTGGCGTGGGTTCGGGCAAGGATGCCGGGACGGTGGTGATCGCGGAGCCGGGGTCCGCCCTGGGCTCAACCCTCCGGCTGCATGTGGCCACCCGCCACCTTCCGGTGGCCGACATCGTGGAGACCCGCGTGCTGCTGGAATCCTGGGCGGCCGAACGGGCCCAGGTCGGCGTTCCCGCTTTGGAGGAAGCTGCCGCGCTGCTGGACCAAATGGATGAGGCCTCGGACATCGACACGTTCCTTGCACTCGACGCCCGGTTCCACGTGGCGCTAGCCCAGGCTGCGGGCAACTCGGTGGTCAGCGCCATGATGGCCTCGCTGAGGGGCGCAATCGAGAACTACGCAAGCACTTTGACGGAAAACCTGCCCGACTGGAACGCGACTTCCACCAGGCTTCGCGCCGAACATCGCGCCATCCTGAACGCCGTGAACAACAACGACGGCGGCAAGGCGGCCCAGCTTGTGGCGGCCCACATCCAGGGCTTCTACACGGAGGCCGGAGTGGGCGCGGGAGTCCCCCGGATCTAGAGCAACGCGGGGTCACTTAGGGCCCATGATGACCCTCAGGATCGGCCGTAAGTGACCCCGCGTTGCTTTAAGAGGCGGGCTTGAGGGCGGGCGCCGCGGTACTCTTGCGGATCTCCATCCTGGGCGAGAACTCATCCTGCGCCTGGGTGGCAGCCTCCCCGGCTTGTTGGATCTGTTCGCGCATGCGCCGCCAAGCCAGGCTTCCGAGCTCGTTGATGGGCACCGCTGCCGTGGTCAGTGGGGGAGTGGTGTATTTCGCGAACGGGATGTCATCGAAGCCGGTCACGGAGATGTCTTCGGGCACGCGCACTCCGCGTTCGTGGAGGCCGCTGAGCAGCCCCATGGCAACGAGGTCGTTAAAGGCCAAAATTCCCGTGGCACCGCTGGCGATGATGGCTTCGGTGGATTCGTGGCCGGAATCGAAGTTGGAGCCGCCGTCGAGCATTTGCAGTTCTATGTCCGGGTGCCCGGTGCGGAACTGGTCAAGCCCTGCCAGGCGTTGGCGGTTTGAGGCGCTGTGCTCGGGGCCGGAGAGGAACGCCAGGCGTTGGTGGCCCAGGGAGACCAAATGCTGGGCCAATTCCTGGATCCCTTGGCCGTAGTCCACGCTCAAACTGGGCGTATTGGTGGCCACGGTGGTTCGGTTGATGAGTACCAGCGGATGCAGGGTGGGAGCGAGTTCCTCAAGTTCGGCATCCGACATTCGGGGTGCGCAGAGGACCACGCCGTCGCAGCGCCGCCGAGCCTCGCCGGCAAGGATCGCTTCCTCGCTGGTGACTTCGGAGGAGTCGGCGATGAGGACGCGATACCCGTCCTGCGCGGCTGCGATGCTGAGCCCGCGAAGGATGGCCTGGAATGTGGGGTTGGCCAGGTCCGGAACCACAATGCCGATGGTGTCTGTCTTGCCCAGCGCAAGGCTGCGGCCTACCGGGTTTGGTTGGTACTTCAGTTCGGCCGCGGCGGCCCGGACGCGCGCGGCGATTCCAGGGTCCACGGCAGCGTTACCGTTCATGACGCGTGACACGGTGGCGTGCGAGACGCCCGCCTTCTCCGCGACGTCGGCGATCCCGACGCGCCTGTTGGTGTTCCTGCGTGCCATGTGGCCCCTTCCCATTGGCCGCCTCCCGTTTGCTCCGTCGTTGGAGCAATGGTTGACGTGACCACCAGAGTCTTGATACAAAGCTTATAACGCTCTGAGAAAACGCTTTCTCATGATTCTTCCCATACGAAGCCGGGCCGTCAAGCGGTTCACTCCTGCTCTTTGAAAGGGGCATCCACATGGTCAACGTCGACTCAGCCGAGACCCAGACCGCACCTGGCGCAACTACAGTCCAGGACGAAAGCCCCCAGCGAACCCGGATTGCCCTCATCGGCACCGGAGGCCGCTCCGAGATGTACATCCGGGCCATCTACGGGCAGCACGCGGACGTCGCTGAACTTATTGCCCTATCCGACGTCAACCAGGGCCGCGTGCAGTTCTACCAGGACCTCATCAAGGAGCTCGGCGGCACAGAGCCCGTGGCTTCCTTCGAGCCCGGACAGCTCACCAGCTTCATCCAAGCCAACGGCATCGAGCGCGTCATCGTCACCACGCCCGACTACACCCACGCGGACTACATTGTGGAGGCACTCGAGGCGGGCGCCGACGTCGTGGTTGAAAAGCCCCTGACCATCGACGTCGAGGGTTGCCGCCGTATTACCGAGGCCGTGGCCAAGACCGGCCGCAACGTGGTAGTCACGTTCAACTACCGCTACTCGCCGCGCAACAGTGCGCTGAAAGAAGTCATCCAGAACGGGGTCATCGGCAAAGTCACCTCCATCGACTTCAGCTGGGTCCTGGACACCGTGCACGGCGCTGACTACTTCCGCCGCTGGCACCGAGAAAAGAAGAACTCCGGCGGCCTGCTCATCCACAAGGCTTCGCACCACTTTGACCTGGTCAACTGGTGGATCAACGATGTTCCGGAGCGCGTTTTTGCCTCCGGTGGCCTGCGCTTTTACGGCGACAAGAACGCAGCAGAGCGTGGCTTGGGAGCCCGTCCGGAGCGCGGCACCGTTGATGGCCTTGAGCACGATCCCTTCCGCCTGGACATGCGCGAGGACGAGCGCCTGAAGGCTTTGTATTACGACAACGAGAAGTTCGACGGCTACCTCCGCGACCAGGACGTCTTCACCGAAGGAATCACCATTGAGGACAACCTCGCGCTGGTGGTGGACTACCAGGGTGGACCCACGCTGAGCTACTCGCTGAACGCCCACAGCCCGTGGGAAGGCTACCGCGTCACCGTCAACGGCACCGAGGGCCGGGCTGAGCTTGAGGTGGTGGAACGCGCCGCCGTCGAATCCAGTACCGACAAGAAGACCGTGGTGGACCCGAGCGCCACACCGATCGAGGAAGAGGACGCTGTGCGCCGCAACGGCGAACGCCTGGTGGTCCAGCGGCACTGGGAAGCGGCCTACGAAGTCCCGATCATCAACGGCGAAGGGGGCCACGGCGGCGGCGACAACCTCCTGCTCTCCGACCTCTTCAACGGCCCCGGCATTGACCCGCTGGGCCGCCCGTCCGGCTACATCGACGGACTCCGCTCCGTGTCGGTGGGCATCGCCGGCAACCAGTCCCTTGAGACCGACCTTCCCGTCCGCATCAGCGAACTTGGCCTCGGCGCCGACCTCAGCCGTAGCCAGGGCTGACCGGTTCACTACCCACGCAAGGAACACAGAATGAGCAGGATTTTCATCACCGGCGGCTCCGGCCGGCTTGGCCGCAGCGTTGTGGCCGGCCTCGCCGGGGCCGGCCACACGGTGATCTCAGTTGACCGGGACGCCGTCCCGGCGGAGCATCTGCCGGCTGGCGCTGAGCAATACACCGCAGACTTGCTGGCGCCGGGGGAGGCGGAACGCCTCATCCGCGAAACAGCGCCCGACGCCGTGATCCACCTCGCTGCTATCGCCGTACCTTTCAGCGCACCCGAGGACGTCATCTTCAGCACCAACACCCGGCTCGCGTACGCGGTCATCAGCGCAGCCACCGACGCAGGCGTCCCGAAGATCGTGACGGCGTCCAGCCCCACCGCCCTGGGCTACGGCTCACCGGCCGGATGGCTGCCGCCGTCGTTCCCTTTGGACGAGCAGACGCCGCCCAAGCCATGGAACGCCTATGCGCTGTCCAAGCTGATCGCCGAACAAACCGTACAGATGTTTGCGGCCGCCCAGGGCGAGAAGATCAGGTATGCGGCCTTCCGTCCGTGCTATGTGATTTCCCCCGAAGAGTGGGAAGGTGCCCTGACGCAGCAGGGGCACACGGTCCGCGAACGCCTGGACAATCCCGCCCTCTCGGCGCCCGCACAGTTCAACTACGTGGATGCCCGGGACGTGGCCGACTTCCTGGACGTGCTTCTGGACAAGATGGACTCGATCCCGAACGGCGAGGTGTTCTTTGTTGGCGCGAAGGATGCGTTGGCCACCGCGCCCCTCGCAGAGCTCTTCCCACGCTTCCTCCCCGGCAGCGGGCCGTTGACCGAAGACCTTACCGGGACCAGCCCGGCGTTCTCGATCGACAAGGCCCGCGAACTCCTCGGCTGGGAGCCCAAGCGCACGTGGCGGACCGAACTCACTCCGCCCTACGAGGGCCCGGACACCGCAGCATCCGAACAAGCAGCACTCAATGACGAGATCCACGCCGGCCTGGTCCCGGCGGGAGCAACCAAGGAGACACCATGAACTTCGACGGCGTACTGTTCTTCCCCGTCACTCCCTTCGCTGAAGACGGCACCGTAGACGTGGCCTTGCTGAAGGAGCACATCACCTCCCGCCTTCCTTTCGGCCCCGGTGGCGTTTTCCCAGCCTGCGGCACCGGCGAATTCCATGCGCTCTCCCTTGACGAGATCCGCACAGTGGTTACTGCCGCCGTCGAGGCCGTTGCAGGTGCCGTGCCGGTAGTTTCCGGTGCCGGTGGTCCGCTGGGCCACGCCATCGCCGCCGCGAAGGTGGCCGAGGAAGCCGGCGCGGACGCGCTCCTGGTGCTCCCGCCGTACCTGGTCACCGGCCCCACCGATGGCGTGGTGGCGTACGTCGAAGCCATCGCCGCCGCGAGCAGCCTTCCGGTGATCGTGTACCACCGCGGCACCGCCAAATTCACTGCCGAAGCCATCACCCGCCTGACCGCCAACCCGAAGGTGGTTGGCTTCAAGGACGGAATCGGCGACGTCGGCTTGGCCCAGGAAATCGTCTCGGCCATCAACGCGAGCGGACGCAAGGACTTCGCACTCTTCAACGGCCTGCTGACGGCCGAACTTACCCAGGGCGCCTACCGGGGTCTCGGCATTCCCCTGTACTCTTCGGCCGCTTTCGCCATGGCACCGGAGATCGCCAAGGCCTATTACGACGCCTACGTTTCCGGTGACGAAGAACGACGCCACGCGTTGCTCGAGGGCTTCTATGCGCCGCTGGTCCGTCTCCGTGACCAGACTCCGGGCTTCGGCGTCTCCCTCATCAAGGCCGGACTTCGCCTTGCCGGATTGCCGGTCGGCCCCGTCCGCCCGCCGCTGGTTGACCCCTCCGAGGAACAGCTCCTGGAGCTCAAGTCCATCCTGGCCAAGGGCCACGAGCTGGCCGGCAGCTGATGGCGGCCCGCA
Organism: Paenarthrobacter sp. UW852; assembly: GCF_024608385.1. Classification (NCBI taxonomy): domain Bacteria; kingdom Bacillati; phylum Actinomycetota; class Actinomycetes; order Micrococcales; family Micrococcaceae; genus Paenarthrobacter; species Paenarthrobacter sp. UW852. Next base: position 70,903 of record NZ_JAMSGY010000010.1, on the reverse strand, counting down.
TCACGGGCCTGGCCACCCGGCTGATCACGGTCCCGCTGCTGCGCAGCTGGGGTGCAGAGGCGCCAGAGAACCACGTGATCGTCACCGAACTGACTACGGACGACGGCGGCACGGGCCATGGTTTCTCGTGGACACCTACCATCGGTCCCCAGGCGGTCAAGGCCCTCCTGGACCACGACATCGCACCGTTCATTGTTGGTTTGGAAGCGAACGCGGACATTGTCTGGGATCAGCTGTGGAAGCGGCTGCACGAAGCCGGCGGGGGAGGCCTGACCACCATCGCCATGGCCGGTGTGGACCTGGCCCTGTGGGACCTGAAAGCGCGGCAGGCAGGGACCTCTGTCACCGGTCTCCTGGGCCAGCGCCGGGAATCCGTGGAGGTGTATGGCTCCGGCGTGAACCTGCACTACACAGTGGAGCAACTCGTGGAGCAAGCGCACCGCTGGGTTGCCGCCGGGCACAACGCGGTGAAGATCAAGGTGGGCAAACCCGAACTGAGGGAAGACGCTGAGCGCGTCGCCGCCGTTCGGAAGGTCATTGGCCCGGACCGGTTGCTCATGATTGACGCCAACCAGCGTTGGGACCTGGCCCATACCTTCCGTGCCTTGGATGTTTTGGGGGAGTACGGACTGGAATGGCTGGAAGAACCGATCCGCGCCGACGACCTTTGGGCCTACCGCCGCCTGCGCAAGCACTCCCCGGTGCCCATTGCCCTGGGCGAGAACGTCCACACCATCTACCGGTTCCGCGATTTCATCGAAGCCGAAGCGGTAGACATCATCCAGCCCAACATTGTCCGGGTGGGTGGCATTACACCGTTCCGCAGGATTGTCGAACTGGCCAGGGCCAACAGCATCAGGGTGGCGCCGCACCTGCTCCCGGAGCTTTCCGGACAGCTTGCCCTCACCCTGGCCGAAGCCGTGAGCGTGGAGGACGTGGAGGACGCCTCGTTCGGTCAACTCGGGATCCTCGCCGGGCCCTCCCCGGTACGTCTCCACAACAGCAGGCTCAGCAGTGCCGGCCGCATCGGGCTCGGCTTCGACTTCGCCGGGCAGCATTCGCAGCACCTAAAAGTGCCAGCCCCTGAAAGCAAAGGAAACCGCATTGAGTACAGCAACTCTTGACCTGACCGCCATCACGGACGCCGCAACCGCAGCGTTCAAGGTGACCTCAACGGCAAGTGACGCCGAACGCGCGGCCTGGCTGACCGCCGTCGCCGACGCTTTGGACGCCAACGTCACCGAGCTGGTGGCCATCGCAGATTCCGAGACGAGCCTGGGCACCGTCCGGCTCACCGGCGAGGTAGCGAGGACCAGTGGACAGCTCAGGTTGTTCGCCACAGTGATCACCGAGGGCTCCTACCTTGAGGCCGTCATCGATCACGCCGACCCGACGGCCACCCCGCCCAAGCCCGACCTTCGCCGCATCCTGCGTCCGATCGGACCGGTGGCGGTGTTCTCGGCGTCGAACTTTCCGTTCGCCTTCTCCGTGGCGGGAGGCGACACCGCGTCCGCATTGGCCGTCGGCTGCCCGGTGATCGTCAAGGCCCACTCAGGTCACTTGCGCCTGAGCGAGCGGACCGCGGAGATCGTCACGGAAGCCCTGGCCAAGGCCGGGGCCCCGGACGGCATCTTCGCACTGGTCAGTGGCCGCGAGGCCGGAACAGCCCTCGTCCAGGACCCGGCCATCAAAGCGGTGGGATTCACCGGCTCCATTCCCGGTGGCCGGGCACTGTTCGACCTCGCCACGTCCCGCCCGGAACCCATCCCGTTCTACGGTGAGCTGGGCAGCCTGAACCCGGTGGTCATCACCGCGGATGCCCTGGCCGAGCGTGGCCAGCAGCTCGCTGCGGGCTTGGCTGGTTCCTTCACCATGGGCGCGGGCCAGTTCTGCACCAAGCCCGGACTGGTCTTTATCCCTGCAGGCACCGATTTCGCGTCACAACTGGGCGAGGCGAGCAAGGACAAGCCCACGGCTGCCATGCTTACCGAGCGCATCGCTGAGGCTTACCCGGACGGGCTGCGCAGCGTCGCGGACCAACCGGGTGTCGCCGTCGTCAGTGGCACGGTCCAGCAGGACAGCCTGGCCGACGGTGCCGCGCCCGTGGTGTTCTCTACCAGTGCCGCCAATGTACTGGAACGCCCGGATGAACTGCTGGAAGAGTGCTTCGGCCCCACCACCCTGCTCATCGAATATGCGAACCAAGAGGAGCTGTCGGCAGCCCTCGCGAAGGTGCCGGGGAGCCTCACCGGCACGGTGCACGCCGAGCCCGGCGAGGATGTCTCCGGCTTGGTAGAGCAGCTCAGCACCCTGGCCGGCCGGGTCCTGTACGATGGCTGGCCCACCGGTGTCACCGTGAACTGGGCACAACAGCACGGTGGCCCGTACCCGGCCACGACGTCGTTGTTCACCTCAGTGGGTGCCACCGCTGTGCGCCGTTTCCAGCGCCCGGTGGCCTACCAGGATGCGCCTGAGAGCGTGCTGCACCCAGCCCTGCACGACGCCAACCCGCTTGGTATCCCGCGTCGCGTGGACGGTGTGCTCACCCTGGTTGGCTAGGCACACGCAGAAGGGGCGGGTCACCGTGATGGTGACCCGCCCTTTTCGTATGGGCCCTGCAGGGCTTACGGACGCAACAGGGCTTAGGGACGCAACGTCAGCGGACGACGACGGCCGTCAACTTCCGCGGTCGGCCAACGGTCGTCAACGGTCAGGACGCGCAGGCCGGAATCCGTGAGCAGCACCGTGTCCTCGATCTTGACCCCGGGTCCCGAAGGGTTCCACGTGAAAGGTTGGTTGAGCACGATGGTGTCCGTTACGTCTCCGGTGACCCGGGGATCGCGGCCCGCATAACCGGCGGGCCCACCCTGGTGGTGGAGGGTCCACTGATCGTCGCCAAAGCCGTGCCGCGCGTAGGCAGTCTTGATCTCGGCGAAGACCTCGTTGAGCTGTGCCCCGGGGACTGTGGCCCGGAAGATGTCGGCCTCAACGGCCGCGATGCGGGCCTCGGCGTCGAGCTCCTGCGCTGAGCCGGCGTCGAACGCTACCCAACGGGTGACGTTGGCAACCAAACCGTTCCGGCGTGCGCACACCACCGCCATGGCGCGCCTGCCGATGGGAGAGTGTGTTGCCAAGGGGTGGCGGAAGTCGCTCCGGCCGGCACCGTTGCAGAGCAGGACCAAGGGCTCGGCCCCAGCCGCGACGATCCTGGCGGCAAGCGCCGAGACCAGCTGGAATTCGGTGGTTTGGGGGGTTGCTGCTGTGAGGACCTCGGTCATGGCAGCCGCAGCATCCGCCGATAGTGCAGCGTAGCGGGCGGACTCGGCTGGCAAGAGCTGCTGGCGGGCCGCCCGCAGTTCGGTGGTCACGGCAGCTTCCACCAACGGGTTCCCGTCGATGGCCAGTCCCGCGGCCGCGGCATGCAGTTGGCCGTACCACGGAACGGTGGACAGGCTAACCCCTTCCGGCAATTCCTCACCGGCGATCCGCCCGGCCTCATTGTTGAATGTCACCAGGTGGTCGCCGGAGCGGTCCACCAGGAGGGCGGCAATGGGATCGCCGGCGAGGCTGATGTGCATCCGGCTGCCGTCCAGGTACCAGGTGAGCGCGGTGTTGGTGGTGAGCAGGAGCGAGTCCCGGCCCGCGGCGTCCAGGATGTCCAGCACGCGACGGCGTTTCACTGCGCGGTCGGCTACGTTGCCGGGGGCGGTAAGTGCTGTGGTGGGCGTTGTGGACTGTATTGGCGTGGTCATGCCGATTCCCCCAAGGTAGTGATGAGCTGTTCAATGTCTTGTGTTGCCAGGAAGCCGTCCGTGATGAGCACCGTGACGGTCCTGTGGACAGGGTTCCCGGGTTCGGTGGGCACCGGGGCATCCCAGGCCAACGACAATCCGACTCCGGGATAGCCCGAATGCCGCACGAACCATGGGTCCGGCGCCTGTGGTGAGGCAAGGAAGACGAGTGTTGCCGGGTGGCCCAAACCGGGGTCTCCGGTGACGTGCGCGGCGCCGGAGGTTCCGGCGTCGAACGTTCCCGACCACGCCAACCACGACGCCACGCTGCCGTGCACGGCGTCCTCGCCGCGGGCGTCCGGAGTCCAGATGGTCGCGTCGCTGACTTTGGGCAAGCGCCAAAAGAAGCCGCCGTAACCGCCCTGCGGCCGCCCGTTGGAACCGGGGCTGCCCAGGAGGACCGGATGACCGGTGGCTGACTCAAGCGTGAAGTCGAGCGTTAGCTTCCACGTTGAATTCCCGACGGCGGCCCAGCGCCACTCGCGCTGTTCGCGGAGCAGCCGGGTGCCGTCGGGCCCTATCCAGCCCAGCTGTTCGCGCCGCTGCCCGTTACTGTGCTCCGCGGATTCGGTGACGATGCGGCCATGGTCCTTGCGCCAGACGTACGCGCCGGCGTCGCGGGTGTAGGTCCGGCCGCCCCAGAAGTTGACGCCATCCACGTCCTGGAGGGCAACACCTGCGCCAAGGTGCCACACGTGGTCTTCCGGGATGTGGTCGGTGACTACAGTGCCGGCAAGGGTCCGCACAGGGTGCAGGTAGGGGCGGGGGGACGAGGTCGGCCGGATGCGGGTCCCGTCCTGGATGGTAGCGACGGGAGCGCCGTCGATCTCCAACGCCGGACCACCTGCTGCAGTCCACGGCGCTCCGAGCTCGGCGAAGGTGGCATGCCCCAAGGCAGCGCGACGGATCAGGGACTCGATGCCGTGCACCACGGGGTGGGCATCGTCGCCGTTGCCGTCCCACGTGATGAAGTCGGGGTGGATCGCTCGGGGCGAATCCGCTGTCCGGATGGCTTCGAGCACTGACACGTAGGCGCCAACCCCACCGAGAGGGCTGAGCAGGTCCTCGTGGGTGCGTGCGGCAAGCAGGTTCTCCAGGAGATCCTTCCGCCCAAACGTCTCAGTCCGGACACCCCCAGGCGTGGTGATCTCCAACCGATCCTCCGTGTAGAAGAGGGTCAGCTGGCCCTCGGTGCCGTACACGGTGACCGACGGTGCGGACTGCTCCGGCGCGCACAACGTCAGTGCACACGTCAATACCGTGCCGTGGGTGGTGCGTACCCGCACCACGGAGGTGTCGTCACTCTGGGTGGCGTTGGCACGGTAAAGATCGGTGTCCACGGATTCGATATCCGCCACGGTCCTTGCCCCGGCCAGCCACAACCCGGTGGCCACTGCGTGCGCCAAGGCGTTGGTGGCCACTCCGTCCACCACGTCCGTACCGTTCAGGCTGCGCTTGCCGGCCCACCGGGACCGTTTGAAATAAGCCTTGGTCCGGAGCCACAAGCCCGTGGCGCTGATGCCTCGCACCTCTCCGATGGCACCGGACCCCACCAGTGCTTCGATCGCGGGGAGGGCGTCCGAACCCAGGCTCTGGAACCCTACCTGGACCAGGCGGCCGGCGCTCGCGGCCGCCGCCATGACTTCCCGGTACTGCACCATGGAGGCCACCGGCGGTTTTTCGAGGTACACGTTGGCTCCGGCGTTGAGTGCAGCAATGGCCAACGGCGCGTGGGTCTGGATGGGCGTGGAGATAATGACGACGTCGGGGGCCGCTCCGGCGGCCAGGAGTTCGTCGAGCGAGGCGTGGATATCCACTCCCGGTTCGAGTGTGTCCTTGGCCGGTGGGTTCGGATCGGCGACTGCCACCAGCTCCAAGGCACCTGCAGCACTCAGCCGATCCAGGTTCTCCAGGTGCCGTTCGCCGAAGCCGTGCACACCCACCAGTGCGACGCGGGGGAGTCGTGTTGGGCCCTCCGCTGTTGTGGTGGCCAATTGTTGCGTCATGATGCTGTCCTAGCGGGGTCAGGTTCGTGGGTTGTTTTGGTGGCCGATAACCGCAGGGCCTCGGTGAGGAAAGCTGCTGCCCAGCAGCGTCGCAGCTTTCGTCACGGTTTCCTCGTGAGCGGCGGCCGCGGCGCCGTAGAGCGCCGCCGCGGAAGGTTCGACGTCGGCCTCCCGCCAGAGCGACTGCTGGCCTCTTACCGCTGGCGGCACGGGACCGAAGCCACCCGGGAAAGGACTATCGGCGTCGTGGTCTTCGACCCCGGCAGGAAGCTTCACGAGCCGTTCGGCGCCATACGACTTGATGCCGGCGTGGATCGTGTATCCAAGGTCCGGGACGACAGCCGGTATGCCAAGCACGTCGCTGAGTTCCTGGGCGGTGGCCGACCCGGCCCGGTGAAAGTGTGGCGCGTAGCCTGGCCAGTCCTCATACCCGGCCAGCGCACTCGGACGAAAAGCAGTTCCGGCCATGTCAGCGGGGGTCATGGCAGGCGCTGGGGTTGGTTGACAATGGTGTCCTGCCTTATCGATGCGGGAGGGTGTGCGGAGGCGCACGCCGGGCTTCTTCAGCGTGGGAAATCGATGCTGGCGGCTTCGTAAGAAAACGCTTTCTCAAAAATTAGCAAAAGGCTGTACATGGGTCAAGAAAACGTTTACTTTGGTACGGAGCCGCTGAACATCGGGAGCCAATCCCGGTAACTCAGGGGAGTGCCGGAAGATCGACGGCATCCCGGAAGGCAAGCATCAACAGACTCGAACTCCGTGGATGGCCACGATGACCAAAGGAGACCACATGGCCGCTGTAGTACACACGGGGACGCCGCAGGGCGTTCGCGGTCCGGAGAGGGGGAATCCATGAGTGCCATTGGTGAACTCTCAACGATGACCCGCCGCAAGGGCCCCATGACCAAGGAAGAGAAGAAGGCCAACGGCCGCGACAACAAAGCGGCCTACATCTTCCTTCTTCCTTGGCTCGTTGGCTTGGTTGCCATCACAGTGGGCCCCATGCTGATGTCGTTGTACCTGTCCTTCACGGACTACAACCTCCTGCAGCCTCCGGAATGGGTGGGCCTGGACAACTTCGTCCGGATGTTCGGAGACGCCCGCCTCCACAACTCATTGCGGGTCACCTTCACCTATGTACTGGTGGGTGTTCCCCTGCAGTTGGCAGTGGCCCTGCTGATCGCGCTGGTCCTGGACAAGGGTCTTCGCGGCCTGCCGTTCTACCGCTCCATCTTCTACTTGCCGTCCCTCCTTGGTGGTTCCGTCGCCGTTGCCATCCTCTGGAAGCAGATCTTCGGCACCACGGGCCTGGTTAACCAGGTCCTGGCCATGGTGGGCATCGAAGGACCCGGCTGGATTTCGGATCCCAGCACAGCTCTTGGCTCGATCATCCTCCTGCATGTATGGACGTTCGGCGCTCCGATGATCATCTTCCTGGCAGGCCTGCGCCAGATCCCCAACATGTACTACGAAGCCGCGGAAGTTGACGGCGCCACCACCCTCCAGCGGTTCTGGCGGATCACCCTCCCGTTGCTGAGCCCCATCATCTTCTTCAACCTGGTGCTCCAGATCATCGGTTCGTTCCAGTCGTTCACGCAGGCATTCATCGTCTCCGGCGGCAACGGCGGACCGTCCGACTCCACCATGTTCTTCACGCTGTACCTGTACCAGAAGGGCTTTGGCCAGTTCGATATGGGTTACGCCTCAGCGATGGCCTGGGTCCTGCTGGTCATCATCGGCGTCTTCACCGCCATCAACTTCATCGCTTCAAAGTATTGGGTGTTCTACGATGACTAAACTCCAGAGCCTTCCCGCAGCAAAAACCACCGAGCCGGGCAAGGCTCCGCGCCGCCGTGAATCTCCCGGAAACCTGGCCTTCAGCCGTAGTGCCCGCGTCAAAGGGTTGGTCAAGCACGCCATCCTGATCGTGGTGGGCCTGGTGATGATCTACCCGCTCCTGTGGATGGTGGTTTCTTCCCTGCGGCCCAATGACCTGATCTTCCGCGAACCGGGCCTCTGGCTGAACAGCCTCGACATGACAAATTACACCGACGGCTGGTCGGCCCTGACCCACCCGTTCGGTCACTACATGATCAACTCGGCGATTGTGGTGCTGGGCTCGATCGTAGGCAACCTGGTGTCCTGTTCCATGGCCGCCTACGCCTTCGCCCGCCTGCAGTTCACCGGCAAGAAGCTGTTCTTCGGCATCATGCTGCTGACCATCATGCTTCCGTTCCACGTGGTGATCGTGCCCCAGTACATCCTGTTCTCGCAGATCGGCTGGGTGAACACCTTCTGGCCCCTCATTGTTCCCAAGCTCCTGGCCACCGATGCGTTCTTCGTGTTCCTCATGGTCCAGTTCATCCGCGGCATTCCAAAGGAGCTTGACGAGGCGGCCCGCATCGACGGCGCTGGACACCCGCGGATCTTCCTCCGCGTGATCCTGCCCCTGATGGTGCCGGCCTTGGCCACCACCACCATCTTCACGTTCATCTGGACGTGGAACGACTTCTTCGGAGCCCTGATCTACCTGACGGACCCGGACATGTTCACAGTCCCCGTTGCACTGCGCGCCTTCGTTGATTCGCAGTCCGCAACCAGCTGGGGATCACTCTTCGCCATGTCCATCGTGTCGTTGTTCCCGGTGTTCCTGGTGTTCCTGTTCGGCCAGCGGTTCCTCATCAAGGGCATCGCCACCACCGGTATCAAGTAGGCCGGCCGTCGACGGCCCGGCCGGTGCGCCGTCGTAATACCCAGCAACTAATACAAGTCGTTATCTTGTAATACAAGAATGTGACTCGTATCATAAACACAACTAAGAAAACGCTTTCCCATATCGCATCAGGATCAATGAAGATCGGAGACAACAGTGCCCGCACAACCCAAGGGTGAAGCAGTCGCCCTCGCAACAACAGGGGCCCCCCGCCGAACCAAGCGCAGGCTCCGCGCCTCGGCCCTCGTCGCGGCAACGGCCGCCGCGGTCCTGGCGCTCACCGCCTGCGGTGGCGGCTCGGAAGCCAAGAGCGCCGACGGAAAAGTGGAGCTTCGCTTCGCCTGGTGGGGCGGCGACAAGCGGGCCCAGGTAACCCAGGCAGCCATCGCGGCCTTCGAAGCCGAAAACCCCAACATCAAGATCAAGCCCGAGTATGGAGACTGGAGCGGCTACTGGGACAAGCTGGCCACCCAGGTTGCCGCCAATGACGCCCCGGACATCATCCAGATGGACGAGAAGTACATTACCGAGTACTCCACTCGTGGCGCACTGCTGGACCTCTCCAAGTACAAGATTGATACATCCAAGCTGGACGCGGCGGCCTTGGATGCGGGTAAGAGCGAGAAGGGCCTGACCGGTATCGCGGCAGGCATCAACGCTGCGACCATCCTGGCCAATCCCGCCGTCTTCAAGGCAGCAGGCGTGGCACTGCCCGATGACAAAACCTGGACCTGGGAAGACTTCGAGCGGATCTCGGCCGAGGTCACCGCCAAGTCGCCCAAGGGCACCTATGGGGCCGCGGCGTATGGAACCGATGAGGCTTCCCTTGGAGTATGGCTCCGGCAGAACGGCAAGTCCCTCTACACCGATGACGGCAAACTGGGCTTCGAACCCTCCGATATTGCCCAGTGGTGGAGCTTCCTGAAGGAACTCAGCGAGAAGAAGGCGGTCCCGTCCGCCTCGGAGGTAGTTGAAGCCGAAGCTGCGCCGCTGGACCAGAGTGGGCTCGCAACCGGCAAGAACGGTCTCGCCTTCTGGTGGTCCAACCAGCTTCCGGCCCTCGAAAAGGCTGCCGGCGGTGAGCTGCAGATCCTGCGCTTCCCGTCCAAGACCGGCAAGGCTGCCGACGCCAAGCTCTGGTACAAGGCCTCCCAGTTCTGGTCCGCTTCCTCCCGCACCAAGCACCCTGAAGAAACAGCGAAGTTCATCGACTTCCTGACCAACAACGTCAAGGCCGGCGAAGCCCTCCTCGCGGACCGCGGCGTCTACCCGAACTCTGATGTGCGTGATGCCATTGCGCCCAAGCTCGCCAAGGCCGATGTCAAGGTAGTGACCTTCATCGACCAGATCAAGGGCGAACTCGGGGATGCTCCGGCCGCACCGCCGAAGGGTGCCGGCGCCATCCAGGAAATCGTGAAGCGCTACACCTCCGAAGTCCTGTTCAACAGGCTCTCCACCGACGAAGCGGGCAAGAAAGCCGTGGACGAAATGAAGTCCGCCATCAGCTAGTCCTTATCCGCGGGAACCGCCCCGGGCGATCATTCGTGATCCGCCCGGGGCGCTTCGTTTAACGCGGGGTTTGCGTCAGTCCTCCGCGATGACGGCGACCGCCCCGGCGGGAACCACGCCCGTGAAGCGGGCCCCGCTGAGCAGCTCGTCGCCGTCGGCCTTGACGGCCTGGTCCTCGCGGCTGTGATTGATGGCGAACAGGAAGCTGCGGCCGTTTTCGGCACGCCGCCTGGTCAGTTCGACGCCGGGTGAGGACTCGGTCACGGCTGTCACCCCTGCTTCTTCGATGAGTCGGGCTGCCAGTGCGTCGATGCCGTCGTTGTCCGGAAGCGTTGCGAGGTACCAGGCCGAACCACTGCCGACGGTGCGCCGGGTCAGTGCGGGCACACCATCGAGCGGGTAGTCGGTGAACGTTGCCAGGACGTCTGTGGAGGCGCCTGCAGATACGTGTTCGCTCCAGACCGTGCCAACAGTTCCATCGCTCAGCGTGACCGAAGCGCCTGGGAAAAGAGGATGGAATTCCTCGCTGCGGACGCCCAGCAAATCCCGAAAAGCGCCCGGGTAACCGCCGAGCCGAACATGGTCACGTTCGTCGACGATGCCACTGAAGTAGCTGATCAGGACGGTAGCGCCACCCTCGGCGGCCGCAGCGATCGAGGCCGCCGCGGCGTCCGTCACGCAGTAGAGCGTGCAGACCAGGATGAGGTCGTATCCGGACAGGTCACCGGAGGGGTGGACGAAGTCCGCAGTCACTCCACGGAGGTACAAAGAGCGGTGGAAAGCGCGCATCGTGTCGAGGTACTTCAGCGAGTTGTTCGGGTGCGAGTCCAGTTCGGAAGCCCACCAGGCCTCGTAATCGAAGACGATCGCAACGCGCGATTCCACCCGGGATCCCTTGACAGGTTCGAGCTTGTCCAGGGCATCGCCGAGTTCCACGACGTTCCGCCACACCTGGGTGTCGCGGCCGGCGTGGGGAACCATGGCCGAGTGGAATTTCTCGGAGCCCGCCTTGCTTTGGCGCCACTGGAAGAACATCACGGCGTCCGCCCCACGGGCCACATGCGCCAGCGAGTTCCGGAGCATTTCGCCGGGCATTTTCGGCTGGTTGTGGGGCTGCCAGTTGACCGCCGACGTCGAGTGTTCCATGAGTATCCACGGATCTCCGCCCGCCACGCCACGGGTGAGGTCGGCGCTGAAGGCGAGTTCGATGGCGCGCTCAGGATCTGCCGCCACCAGGTAGTGGTCGTTGGCGATGACGTCCATGTCCTTGGACCAGTCGAAGTAGTCCAGGGTTTTCGTGGCGCTGGAGACCATGAAATTGGTGGTTGCCGGCACGTTGGGAGTGACTTCGCGGATCACGGCCAATAGTTCCCTGTAGAAGTCGATGAAGGCCCACGAATTGAATCGGACGAAGTCCAGTTGCTGGCCCGGATTGAGCGTGGTGGGGGCCGCTCCGGGTGGGATGATCTCTTCGAATGAGGCGTAGTGCTGGGACCAGAATGCCGTTCCCCAAGCCTCGTTCAGGTCTTCGATGGTGCCGTAACGGCGTTCCAGCCAGGCACGGAAAGCGGCGGCGTCTTCTTCGCCGTGGAACTCCCCAACGTGGCAGCCGAGTTCGTTGTCCACGTGCCAGAGCGCCAGCGCGGGGTGGTCCTTATAGCGCTCGGCGATCACGCGCGTTATGCCGGTGGCATACCGGCGGTAAACAGCTGACGACGGCGTGTAGTGACGTCGCGATCCGCGCTCCAGTCGGATGCCTTCCGCCGTGACGGGAAGGATTTCCGGGTACTTGCGGACCAGCCAGGCCGGCGGTGAAGCGGTGGCCGTGGCGAGGGCTACCTTGATGCCGGCTCCGTGGAGGTTGTCCATGACCTCGTCCAACCACCCGAAGTCGTAATTGCCTTCGCTGGGTTCCAGGAGGCCCCAGGAGAAGATGCCAACGCTGAGGAAGTTGACGCCGGCTTCCTTCATGAGCTCAATGTCCTCGAGCCTGACATCCCGGGGCCACTGTTCGGGGTTGTAGTCGCCCCCGTAAGCGAGGCCGCCAATGCTGTTCCAGACCGAGGGGCTGCGGGGAATAGAGGGGGAGGTCAAGGGGACTCCTTCGTCAGGTTGGCCGAACTGGTGCGGGTGCTGCTGAACGTATGAATGCAGAATATCGGTCAAAACGCGTTCTTTGGAAAACGCTTGCCCAGTTTCCGTATTGCGGCTATTGTATCGATTCAGAACGAGTGTAAGCGAGATCACTGCCACGTTGTAGAGAACTCCACAAGCTTGCACCAACTGAGCAAGGAGGCTCTCATGATCGACAGAAGGAAATTCCTCACCACGGTGGCACTCGGCACCGCATCTGCCGCGTTCCTCTCGGCCTGTGGCCAGTCATCGTCCTCGGGCCAGACCGGTTCCGCGGACAAACCCGTCACCATCACCTACACCTGGTGGGGCAATGACGACCGTGCAGAACGGACCCGGAAGGCCATTGCGCTCTTCGAGACCAAGAACCCGGACATCAAAGTCAACGGCAACTTCTCCGACTTCGCAGGCTACTGGCAAAAGCGCGCCACCGAAGCCGCTGGCGGTGGCCTGCCGGACGTCATGCAGTGGGACCTCTCCTACCTCCGCGATTACGGCCAGCGGAACCAGCTCCTGGACCTCGGCACGGTCAAGATCAACACCGACGGATTCGACAAGTCACTCCTCCCGTCCGGCCAGATCAAGGGCAAGACGTTCGGCATTCCCACCAGCACGAACGCCTTCGCTGTCTACTACGATCCCGCGAAGCTCGCTTCGCTGGGTATTGCCGAGCCCGACGGTTCCTGGAACTACAAGGAGTTCAACGCCTTCCTCGCCGAGGTTGGGCAGAAGGGCAATGGCACGCTCTTCGGCGGCACCGACTACACCAGTGTTTGGTGGAACTTCAACATCTGGCTGCGGCAGAACAACATCAAGGCCTTCACCGATGAGGGGAAGCTTGGTTTCTCCAAGGACGACCTGAAGAAGTGGTGGAACCTCAGCGCGGACCTGCGCGGCACCGGCGCAATCGTCGGCGAAGACAAGACCACCCAGTTGCTGCCAAAGTCCCCGTTCGGTTCCAACGTCACCGCAACGGAAGTCACCTGGGACAACTTCATGGCCGGTTACCTCGCGGACAGCGGTGCCAAGGAACTGAAGCTTGTTCCCGTGCCCTCCGACGATCCCGACAACCTGGGTCTCTTCCTGAAGCCCTCGATGCTCATGGTGGCCAGCGCCAAGACCAAGTACAAGGATGCTGCGGCCCGCTTCATCGACTTCATGGTCAACGATCCCGAGGTTGGCCAGATCTTCAAGACCTCCCGCGGCGTCCCGGCGTCGAAGACCCAGCGCGACGGCACCACGTTCGAAGGAACCGACAAGTTGGTGGTGGATTACGAGAAGTCCATTGAGAAGTACCTGAAGGACGCTCCCGAGCCGCCCATCGTGGGATTCGGCACGCTTGAATCAACGTTCAAGCGGGTCAGTTCGGACCTGAACTACGGCAAGCTGACCATCGACGGCGCAGCTGATGCGTGGTTCAAGGAAGCCGAAGACCTCATCAAGCAGAACGCCTGATCCAGGCTTTCCCAACTGACGGACTGATCTTGTGACTCAAAGCCCAACCCTGAGCAGGCGTGCCTCGTCCGCAGCCCCGCAACCGCGCACGTCGCGGCGGCGGGGAGCGGACGCCCGCGCCGGATACACCTTCCTGTTGCCGTGGCTGCTGGGATTCATCGCCCTGACCGTGGGTCCGATGATTTCCTCGTTGTACCTATCCTTCACCAACTACAACCTGTTCGATGCCCCCAAATGGATCGGGCTGGACAACTACACCACCCTCTTGCAGGACGAGCGCTTCCTCCAATCAGTGGGAGTCACCCTGCAGTACGTAGTATTCGGAACGCCATTGAAGCTCGCCGCAGCCTTGGCGATCGCGATGCTCCTCAACAGCAAGCGCAAAGGCCAGGGCTTCTACCGGTCAGCGTTCTACGCGCCGTCCCTTATCGGGGCCAGTGTGTCCATTGCCATCGTGTGGAAAGCAATGTTTGGTGACTCCGGTCCCGTCGACCAGGGGTTGTCGTTCTTCGGCATCAACCTCGGGGGCTGGGTGGGCAACCCCAACATGACCATGGGCATGATGATCCTGCTGACCGTGTGGCAGTTCGGGGCACCGATGGTGATCTTCCTGGCCGGTCTCAAGCAGATTCCCGCAGACCTTTATGAGGCCGCGTCCATGGACGGTGCCGGGCCGGTCAGGAAGTTCATCAACATCACCTGGCCCATGCTCTCCCCGGTGATCTTCTTCAACCTGCTCATGGAAACCATCCACGCGTTCCAGATCTTCGCCTCGGCCTACATCATCTCCAACGGTGAAGGCGGTCCCGCGGGCTCCACCCTTTTCTATACCCTCTACCTGTACTTGCGCGGTTTCAGCGATTTCCGGATGGGCTATGCCTCGGCAATGGCCTGGCTCCTGGTGATCGTGGTCGGCATCATCACGCTGATCTTCTTCAAGACCTCCAAGTCCTGGGTCCACTACAGCGGTGATTCAAAGTGACAACAATGGCAACCCCCACCCAGTCCACTCCGCCGGCCACGCAGGCTCCGGTGTACAACCCGAAGTCCGAGTCCGTCACGGCCAAGCGGATCAAGAGCGCCATCTTCCACATCGTTGCCTTGGCGCTGGTGGTAATGGTTCTCTACCCGGCTATCTGGATGATCGCTTCGTCCTTCAAGCCGAACTCCGAGATCGGCGGGGCCAACAACGCCCTCTGGTCAGCCAACTTCAGCTTCGACAACTTCGCCACCGCCATGGACGGCATCGGTGGTGTCTCCACGCTGACGTTCTTCACCAACTCCCTGATCCTGGCTGTTGGCGCTGTAGTGGGCACCGTACTGTCCGCCTCCATTTCCGCCTACGCCTTCGCCCGGATCAACTTCCCCGGCCGCGGGCTGTTCTTCGGCATGATGATCGCTACCTTGCTTCTGCCGTTCCACGTGGTGATCATCCCGCAGTACATCGTGTTCCAACAGCTCGGCCTTGTGGACACCTACGTGCCGCTGCTGATCGGTAAGTTCCTCGCCGCGGATGCGTTCTTCGTCTTCCTCATGGTCCAGTTCATGCGTGGCCTGCCGGCCGAACTGGACGAAGCGGCGCGCATCGACGGTGCCGGGCACGCCCGGATCTTCGGATCCATCATGCTGCCGCTGATGAAGCCGGCCCTGATTTCCACGTCGATCTTCTCCTTCATCTGGAGCTGGAACGACTTCCTGGGCCCCTTGCTGTACCTGAACACTCCCGAGAAGTACCCATTGCCCCTGGCTCTGCGGCTCTTCGTGGACCAGACCCAGTCCTCGGACTACGGTGCCATGATCGCCATGTCCGTGCTGGCGCTGCTGCCCGTGCTGGTGTTCTTCCTGGTGTTCCAGCGCTACATCGTCGAGGGCGTTTCCACCCAAGGACTCAAGGGCTAGGGGAGCGGACAATGAGCACCATTGGCACGTCAACCGGAACACCAGGCATCCCGGTCAACCGTTTTGCGCTGTTCTCCGAAACCATCCTGGCCGGAGTCATTGTTCTCCTGCTCTCCGTTCCTCTGGTGACGGCGCCGGCTGCCTATGCGGCCGGCGTCGCCCATCTGGAAAGGCACCTCAGCGGCAGGGACGATTCCCTGCGCAGCTTGTGGGGGAACTTCCGTAAGGCGCTGCCCGGCAGTTGGAAGCTGGGAATCACGACGGCGGCAGCCGCCGTCGTGATTGTCCTGAACCTGTTGCTCGCACTGGTGGGGCAACTGCCGGGGCGGGCTGTGATCCTGCCCGCCACAGTCATACTGGCGGCCGGCGGTGCGGTGCTCCTGCTCCGCATGACGGCCAACTGGAGTGGCCAGGTGGCATGGAGCGGGGATGAGTACCAAGTGCCCACAGACGTTCCGGGCTCCCAGCGCTGGGCGGCGGCCTATGCCAGTGCGAAGAGCGATTCCCTGCGTGACTGGAGTGGCTCGCTGCTGCTTCTCGCCGCCGTGTTCATGGCAGTTGTCTTCGTCTGGATGCTGCAGGCGTTGTTCGTGATCGTGCCCGGAACCCTGGTGCTCGCGGCGGCCGCCATCAAGATCCGTTCCCACCGAAACTCCAGACCAACCCGCTGAATCGAGCAGACCTCCCCGTGTCGCCGCGCCCGTTCCCACCGCGCCCCCAATCCACCAAGCCCCCAACCAGGCGTGCCCGATCCACAGAGTCCTGGCACTACCCGCTGCGGCACCACAACTACCGGATCTTCGTCGTCCTCTCCCTGGTTGGCAGCGGTGGTGTATGGATGCAACGGCTCGCGCAGGACTGGTTGGTCCTCCAGCTGACCGGCAGCCCGGCTGCGGTTGGCCTGGCCGTTGCACTTCAGTTCCTTCCCATGCTGGTGGTGGGCCCCGTCAGTGGTGTGCTGGTGGACCTTTTCCCCAAACGTCGCATCCTGCTGGTATGCCAGTCGGTTGCCGTGGTGCTTGCCGCAGGCCTTGCCGCGTGGAATGCGATGGGCGGCACGGACGTGTGGGTGGTCTACGCTTCGTGCATTGCCTTGGGGATAACCAGTGCCATTGACGGGCCGGCCAGGCAGGTGTTCGTCAATGAAGTGGTAGGCGACGCCGGCCTTCCTGCGGCCATCGGACTGAACAGTGCGATTGGGCAACTGGGCGCCATGGCAGGTCCTGCGCTTGCCGGTGTGGTGATTGCCCATACGGGCCCGGCAGCGGCCTTCGCTGCCAACGCATGCCTTGGCGTGGCGGTCCTGGTGATGATCGCATCCATCCGTCCGGGGGAGCTCCACCACTCGCCGGAACCGCCCGGCCCCGGGGCAGGTCGCGGCCAGGTCCTGGCTGGGTTCCGGTTCGTCCGTGCCCGTCCATCCCTTCTTCTAACCATGCTCCTGGCCGGTTTGCTGGGTGCCTTCGGCATGAACGGGCCCGTTGTCCTGGCAGCCTTCGCTGACAGGGTGTGGCACAGCGGCCCGGCCGGTTTCGGCCTCTTCAACACCGTCAGCGCGCTCGGAGCTTTGGCTGGCGCCTTGGTCGCTACCCGGATCAAACGGTTCGGACGCAAGGGAATTGTGGCCAGTGCCGGGCTCTTTGGCCTGACCCAGCTCCTGGCCGCGTTGATGCCGACCCAGGAGTGGTTCGTGGTGATGCTCATTGTGGTGGGCTTCATGACCCTGGTATTCCTCACCAGCGCTGCGACTGCCGTCCAACTCGAAGCCGGCGCGAATGTCCGCGGACGTGTCCTGGCGCTTTATTTCCCCCTCCTCCTGGGCGGACACGCCTTGGGTGGGTTGTTGGCGGGGTGGCTGACCGAGGATTTCGGTGTGCGTACGGGGCTAGTCATCACCGGGGCGCTGGGCATGGCGTCTGCCGCGGTGATCGGGTTGCTGCTGCGGCGCTGTTCCCGTCGAGGCGGCAATTGATGACAGTTCCACGGAAGCGGACTGTTACTAACTGCCATCTCGCGGCGACGTGGTGCGTGTAATCAGCGGCTGGCTACCAGCTCGTCAATCTCGTCCACATCCAGGGAACCATCACTGATCCAGACCGTGTTGGTGCGTGCCAGCGAAGTGCCCCGGGCCAACTCCACCGCACTGTCCCAAGCCAAGGCCGAGCCCAATGCCGGGTAGCCGCTGCACCGCACGAACCACGGATCGGGGGACTCCATAGGCGCGCCGAACACCAAGGTGGCGGGACCGCCGTCGAACTCTCCCGACCAAGCCAGCCACGGCGAAACGGAACCGTGCACAGCCGGCTCTCCGTCGGCTGTGGCGGAGAAGACGCGCGGCGAAGAGTTGACAGGCAGCCGCCAAAAGAAGCCACCGTAGCCGCTTCCGGCGGCACCATGCGAACCCGGGCTCCCAAGCGTGACATCGACGACGGCGGTGAGCTGGGTCTGGATGTCCAGCCGCCACGTGCTGGAGCTGATGAGGCTGCGAGTGAAGGTGCGACGCTCTTCCAGGAGGAGGCTTCCGTCGGCCCCGAACCACTCAAGGTCCAGTGCTGCGTGGCGACCTCCGCGGGTTACGCCTGCGATGTCCACCCGGCCGTGATCGTTCAGGTCAACGTACTTTCCAGCAGTCCTGCGGTAGCTGCGACCGCCCCAGAAGTTGCTTCCGTTGACATCCTGCAGCGCGAACCCGGCACCGAGATGCCAGGCATGGTCCGAGGCCAGGTGGTCCGTCACCACAATTCCGGCTTGCGTAGACACCGGGTGCAGGTAAGGACGGGGAGAGAGGTCCCCCTCGAGGCCACTTCCGCTGCGCAGGACGGTAGCCAGCGTGGCTGGCTCGGCGGCGGGAGAAGTGAACAGGGCCTCGGCGCCCGATGTGACCGGCCGCGCCCAGGACAGACCCAGCTCGGAGAAGGTGGCGTGCGCACGGGTGGCGCGGTCCAGGATGTCCTCGATGCCAGGGATCACGGCGTGTGCTTGATCGCCCGATCCCACCCAGACCACGTTTTCCGTGGGGATGAGGGCCGGCTGATCGGCCGTGCGGATGGCTTCCAGGACGCGCATGAACGCGCCACTGTGATCGAGCGGACTGAGCAGCGGCGTGCCTTCGGACAGGTGCTGCAAGAGGTTCTCGGTGAGGTCATCGCGACCAAAGGTATTCGAGGTTTCACCGTCTTCCGTGCGAACCGTCACGCGGTCCTCCGTGTAATGGAACACCGCCGTTCCTTCCGTGCCGTGAAGCGTCACGTACGGTTCCACAGACTCCGTGGCGCACAGCGTGAGGGCACACGTGATGGGCAATCCAGCGGTGGTACGCATCCGGATTACCGAGGTGTCGTCCGCCTCGATGTCGTTCGCGCGGTAGAGATCGGTGTCCACAACGGCCAGATCCTCAGCGTGCCGTGCACCGGCAATTCGCAGCGCCGTAGCGATGGCGTGGGCCAACGGATTCGTCGCTACGCCGTCCACCACATCAACGCCGTCCAGACTCCGCTTGCCCGCCCAACGGGAGCGCTTGTAATAGGCGCGATCCCGAACCCATCGGCCGGTGGCGGAGATGCCTTTGAGGGTCCCTATTTGGGGAAGTTCGGGTGAGGATTGGCCATTCGCCAGCTTGTCCAGTGCGGCCAGGGCGTGCGAGCCCAGGCTCTGAAAACCGATCTGAACACTTCGACCGGCCGCGCTCGCAGCTTCTTGGAGATGGAGGAAGTCCTTCATGGAGGCGACCGGGGGCTTCTCCAGGTAGAGGTCGGCCTGGGCGGCCAGCACGGACAGGGCCAAGGGTGCGTGGGTCTGGATGGGGGTGGCCACGATGACGACGTCCGGGGAGTGGTTGCCGGCCAGCAGGTCTCCCAGATTCGAATGCACGGCCGTTGTCGCGGGCAGCGTTCCCGGGGCCGGAGGGTTGGGATCGGCCACAGCGACCAAGTCCACCAGGCCCTCCGCCCGTAGCCTTTCGAGATTTTGCAGGTGATGGACGCCGAAGCCATGCACCCCTACCAAGGCGATCCGCGCCAGTGTCGTCCGCGGCGTCGGTGCTGACGGTGCCATTGCTTCGCGCGTTGCTCCTTCGCTGCGCAACTGCGGAGCGTCACCGTGGTGTTGGCTGCTGGCGGACTCGACGGAGCGGGCTTCCATGGCTCTCCTCTGCTGGCGATGCGGCGAAGGCGAGTGACGCCGTCGTCCGGGTTGCATTTCATGTGGTCCGGCGGGTTCAGGCTATACCCAGCAAGCGCTTTCCCACTTTCGGTTCAGCCCAGTGTAACCCGCTCCAGGTAGAAATGTAACGATTCAAGAAGTCCCTTGACGCGGTCCATGTGCAGCGTCTAAGTTTTCGGGAAAGCGTTTACTCTGTGATGTGGCCCACCCGGGCCGCACCCACTCAGCCGGCCCACGCCGCCTTCCGATGCCACTCGAAAGAACCAGTGCCATCGGAACCCTGGGCCTGTTCTGCAACGATGGAGAAAGGGGGAGCCATGGCGTCTGGTGGATTTAGTTTCAAGGCCTACTCACTGTTCGACACGCTCGTCTGGATAGCCTGCCTGAACGTTTTGTGGATCATCTTCACGGTCTTGGGTGGCGTTGTTTTCGGATTCGGTCCCAGTACTGCTGCAGCGCAGCTGCTGGTACGGGACAAGGTACGGGGCGGTGCCGCACCACTGGTGCGGCGCTTCGCCAGGGAGTACGCCAGGAATTTCGGTAAGGGTAATGCCTTGGGGCTGCCCTTGGCGGCAGTCGGGGTGGCCCTGACGCTCAACTGGGACTACTTTTCGGCAGGATGGGACCTTGGCTCGCAGATCGCATCGGCGGGGTTGTTCATGATGGCGCTGTTCGGGGCGGGGGTAGCTTGCTACCTCTTCCCGATGTTTGCCCGCTACCACCTTTCCCTGCCCCAGTACTTCCTGATGTCGTCCCGCTTCGCCATGCGCCATCTGGCCGGAACCGTAATCCTCGTATTCGTCACGGCAGCCGCCCTGTTCGTATGCCGTTCCGTTCCAGGGCTGATTCCGTTCTTCGGGATCGGAGCGTGGCTGTATGTCATGGGTTGGCTATGCGACCGCTTCTTCACCGCCAACGATGAAGCCATGGCGGGTGCCCTGTCAGCAGATGCGGCCGCGGGGACACCCGCGGCCGGGGCAACGGCAGCTGTTGTGACGAGGGGAGCCGGCATTGCCTGACATCAACCCGGTGCGGCCCGGACCAGGCGGGAACCAGGTCCTCCACCGCCCCCTGGATGTCCAGGGGCATGCGGAGCTTGTTCGGAACGCCTCTGGCGAGAGCACTAATGAAACGTATCAAGGCATGAACGGCGAGCACCTGTGGACCATCAAAAGGTTTCCGGGAGCGTCGTCGGACCATAACAACCCCGAAGAAGTGGAGCAGTAGGAAAATGATCCGTAGAAAACACACGCTGGCCGCCGCCGTCGTCGTATCCGCTGCCTTGGCGCTGACCGCCTGCGGTGGCGAAGCGCCGGCGTCGGACCTTTCATCCGTCAAGATCATGGCACCGTTCCTGGAGGCGCAACCGCCAACAGCCGACGGCGCCGTCCAGAAAAAGCTCGAGGAGCTCACGGGCAAGGACGTCAACATCACGTGGACGCCCAACGCATCCTACGAAGACAAGATGAACATCACGCTGGCGTCCTCCGACATCCCGCATGTGCTGGTGGTCCAAGGCAAGACGCCCGGCTTTGTGAAGAACGCCGAAGCCGGTGCATTCTGGGACCTGACAGACAAACTCAAGGACTACCCGAACCTCAAAACCACCTTCCCGGAGGTCCAGCAAAACGCCAGCGTCAACGGCAAGGTCTACGGCGTCTACCGCGGCCGCAACCCGATCCGTGCTGCCGTGATGTTCCGCCAGGACTGGCTGGACAAACTCGGCCTCAAGGCACCAGAAACCACAGAGGACCTCTACAAAGTAGCCAAGGCGTTCACCGAGCAGGACCCGGACGGCAACGGCCAGAACGACACCTACGGAATCACCATCCCCAAGTGGGGCGGGCTGGGCACCAACAGCCCCTACGACCTCATCGAAACCTGGTACGGCGCCGGAAACCGTTGGGCCGAACGCGACGGAAAACTCGTTCCCAGCTTTGAAACCGAGGAATTCCTTGAGGCCAACCGCTTCATCAAGAAAATGGTGGATGAAAAGCTGATCAACCCCGATTTCGCCACCTTCGACAGCACCAAGTGGAACGAGCCGTTCTTCAACGGCAAGGGTGGAATCATCATCGACGTCGATTCCCGGGCGAGCGTGCTGATCAACCTGTTCAAGCAGGCCAACCCCAACGACTTCCAAAACAAGGTGGGCTTCGTGGGCAGCCTCAAGGGTCCCGACGGCGAACTGCACGCCCACCCCACCGATGGCTACTCCGGTTTCCTGGCCATCCCCAAGTCCAGCGTCAAAACCGAGGCAGACCTGAAGAACGTCCTGACCTTCCTGGACAAGCTGAACAGCAAAGAAGCAGCCGTCCTGATCAACAACGGGATCGAGGGCGTGAACTTCAACGTCGTGGACGGCCTGGCCGCCACCATCAAGCCTGAAACTCCTGAGGGCAAGGCCGTCAATACCGACATCAAGAGCTTCGCCCAGCTCGGAACCAACGTCACCGGCAACAACTTCTACCCCGTCAAGCAGGCCTCCGAGTACGAGCAGAAGGTCTTCGATGACCGTGTTGCCGTCATGGCCAAGGACCTCAAGAGCGCCGTCTACAACCCGGCAGCGGCGTTCGTGTCGCCCACCTATGTTGCCAAGGGTGCCCAACTGGACAACATCGTGGCCGATGCCCGGATCAAGTACTTGGCAGGCCAGACCGACGAACAGGGCCTGAAGGACGCCATCAAGCTGTGGAACACCAGCGGCGGTGACAAGGTCAAGGAAGAAATCAACAAGCTGTGGCAGGACAACAAGAAGTGACCGCGCCGGTTGTTGAAGCCAAGGCCCCGGAGCGGGTGGCCGCCAAGCCGCCCGCCCCGCGGCGGCGTGGGTTCGCCGTCCACGTTGCGCACTACAAGTGGCTGTATCTGCTGCTTCTGCCCGGAGTCCTCTACTTTGCGGTCTTCCGGTACGGGCCCATGTACGGCGTGTCCATTGCGTTCAAGGACTACGTTCCCTTCCTGGGCGTCAACGGCAGCCCGTGGGTTGGTGTCACCAACTTCACTGACTTCTTCGCGAACCCCGATTTCCCGCGGCTGCTTGGAAACACCCTGATCCTTGCGTTCCTGAACCTGGGGATCGCGTTTCCCCTGACCATCATCCTGGCACTGCTGCTCAACGAGGTCCGACTGTCAGTGCTCAAGCGCACCGTCCAGACACTGGTGTACATCCCGCACTTCCTGTCGTGGACCATCGTGGCGTCCTTGAGCTTCCTGCTCTTTGCCCTGGACATCGGCCCGCTGTTCCAGTTCGTGAACGGGCTCTTGGGGACAAACGTGGATATCCTGTCCGATCCCAACTGGTTCCGGCCACTGATCGTGCTCCAGGAGATCTGGAAGAACACCGGCTGGGGAACCATCATCTTCCTGGCGGCGCTGGCCACAGTGGACCAGGACCAGTACGAGGCGGCCATCATTGACGGCGCAGGCAGGTTCCGGCGCGTCTGGCACATCACCCTGCCTGGCATCCGGTCCACCATCATCGTGATGCTGATCCTGGCCATCGGGCAGATGCTCAATACCGGCTTTGAGCAGATCTACCTCATGACCAACGCCCTCAACCGCAGCGTGGCCGACGTCTTCGATACCTACGTCTACTTCGTGGGCATCACCCAGGGCGCCTACAGCTACAGCACCGCCGTCGGACTCTTCAAATCCCTGGTAGGCATCGTGCTGATCTTTGGCACCAACTGGCTGTCCAAGCGGTTCAACCAGAGCGGACTGTTCTAAATGAAGATTCACAACACCCGCGGCGGCCGGGTTTTCGACGCCGCCAACTACGTTTTCCTCAGCCTGGTCGGCATCATCACGCTGCTGCCCTTCGTCTATGTGTTGGCCGGCTCCTTCGCCAACGAAGCCGAAATCACCCGGCGGGCGTTCTTCGTCTGGCCCGAACAGTTCACCCTCTCGGCTTACGAGTACATCTTCTCTACCCCGGCGTTCACCAAGGCACTGGTCACCACAGTGCTGGTAACACTGGTGGGTACCTTGATCCAGTTGATCCTGACCGTCACCATGGCCTACCCGCTGGCGAAGAAGAACCTGCGCGGCCGGAAGCTCATCATGTCCCTGGTGGTTTTCGCCATGGTGTTCTCCGGCGGCATGATTCCCACGTTCCTGCTGGTCAAGGACCTGGGCCTGCTGAACACCTACTGGGCCCTGATCCTGCCGGCGGCCATCAACCCGTTCAGCCTGATCATCATCAAGAACTTCTTCCAGGAACTCCCGGACGAGTTGGAAGAGTCGGCAAAGATGGACGGCGCCACGGAAATCGGGATCCTCTGGCGGATTCTGTTGCCGCTGTCCAAACCGGTGCTGGCCACGTTCGCCCTCTTCTACGCGGTGGGAATCTGGAACGACTTCATGTCTCCACTGCTCTACCTGAGCGACAACAACATGTGGACCCTGCAGATGTACCTCCGCCAGGTCACCGCAGCGTCCGACCTCCTGGGCACCGGCAACGTGGACCCGAGCTACATACCGCCCGAGCAAGGCATCAAGTTCGCCGTGATCGTGGTGGCCACCCTCCCCATCCTGATCTTCTACCCCTTCCTGCAGAAGCACTTCGCCAAGGGCATGCTGATCGGCTCGGTCAAGGGCTGAGGCGCATTGAAAGGTACAACCATGAAAATCCTCCTCGCGGGCGACTCCACCGTGGCCGCCTGCCCCAGTTACGAATACCCGATGAGCGGCTGGGGCGCCCACCTCGCCCCCGAAACCTACTGGTGGGGTGCCGTCCACAATTTCGCCAAGGGCGGCGCCACCACGGAGTCGTTCCGTGAGGAGGGGCTCTGGACCCAGCTGCTGAACCAGACCGTGGTGGGCGACGTGGTGCTCATCCAGTTCGGGCACAACGACCAGAAGCGTGAACACCTCGCGGCGCGGACGGGCTACTTAGAGAACCTTCGTCGCATGGTGGCCGAGGTCCGCTCCAAGGGTGGCGTGCCCATCCTGTGCACGTCGGTGGAGCGTCGGTACTTCCTCGCCGGCACCCTGCACGAGACGCTGGGTGAGTATCCCGACGTCGTGCGTGAACTCGGAAGCGAGCTGGGCCTGGACGTCATCGACCTCAACCAGTGGACCCGGACACTGTACGAAGAGCTTGGGGAGGAGAAGTCCAAGGAGCTGTTCTCCCACTTTGCCCCCGGCGAGCATGCGCACTGGGCCGGCGGCCTGGAGGACAACACGCACTTCCACCAGAAGGGGGCCACAATGATTGCCGGATACGTGGCGGGACAGCTGGAAACCCTCGGCTTTGTTGGGGCACGCGCTTGATCTACTCCAACCCCTTGCGGGGACCTGCTGACGTTCGCACCTGGATCGCGGAGGGTCCGGTCCAGTTCCAAACGTACGACGACGGCGGGCCGGCTTCCCGCGGCGACGGCACCAGCGCGCTGGTCCTCTCGGGCGCCCTTGACGCTGAAGTCCACGGCGACCACGCCCATTGGACCCTGTGGTGCCCGGAAGAAATCCCGGATTCCGTCCGGATCGCCTGGGAGTTCCGGCCGCTGGAGGAACCCGGCCTGGCCATGGTGTTTTTCGCGGCCAGGGGGCACGGCGGCGAGGACCTGTTCTCCACGACCCTTGCTCCGCGGACCGGCTATTACCCGCAATACCACTCGGGGGATATCGACGCCCTTCATGTCTCCTATTTCCGGCACAAGCACGCCTTGGAGCGAGCTTTTCGTACCTGCAATCTCCGCAAAAGTGCGGGGTTCGAACTCGTGGCCCAAGGCGCCGACCCCCTTCCTCCGGCCGAGGATGCCGACGGTTTCTACCAGCTGGAAGTGCTCAAGGACGGGCCACGTGTGGCCTTTTCGATCAATGGCCTGCCGTTGTTCGACTGGGTTGACCCCGGCCCGGAGCCGCTGGGCGGCGGCTACTTTGGGATCCGCCAGATGGCTCCGCTCAAAGCCGCGTACCGCAACCTCACCATCAGCCCAATCCAGCCGCTACGTCCTGTGACGGCGCGCACTAACCTATGACGTAGGATCTCCTCATGCCTCTTTTTGACCTGCCCCTCGAACAGCTTCGCGACTACGCCTCCACAGCTGTGGCGCCGGCTGACCTTGACGCTTTCTGGGACCGCACCATCACCGAAGCAAGGGCCCTGCCGCTGGACGCAGTGTTCGAGCCGGTGGACAACTACCTCACGGTGATCGACACCTTCGATGTCACCTTCTCCGGATTCGGGGGAGACCGCATCAAGGGTTGGCTCCACGTGCCGGCGGATCGTGAACCCGGCGCTCAGCTCCCGGTAGTGGTGGAGTACATCGGCTATTCAGGCGGCCGTGGACTGGTCAACCAGAACACGCGCTGGGCGCAGGCAGGCTACGCGCACTTCATCATGGACACCCGCGGCCAGGGCTACGGCGGTGTCTCCGGCGATACCCCGGATCCGCACCCCTCGGCGGGCGGGGTCAACTATGCCGGCCTCATGACCCGCGGCGCCGACCATCCGGACAACTACTACTTCCGACGGGTCTACGTGGACGCCTTCCGGGCGGTAGAAGCGGCGCAGAACCATCCCGCCGTCGACCCCTCCAAAGTGGTCCTGACCGGCGTGAGCCAAGGCGGCGGCATCACCGTCGCTACCGCCGGCCTTGTGGCCGGACGGCTCGACGGCGTTATTGCCGCGCTGCCCGACGTCCCGTTCCTGCAGGACTTCCCGCGTGCCATCGACATCACGCCGCGCGGGCCCTACCCCGAAATCGCCTCGTTCCTCGGCCGGCACAGGGACCGCTACGACGCCATGCTCGCAGTGCTGAACTACTTCGACGGCGTCCATCTGGGCCGCGCGGCCACCGTCCCGGCGCTCTTTTCCGCAGCGCAAATGGACGACATCTGCCCGCCCTCCACGGTGTTCGCGAGCTACAACAACTACGGTCTGGATGCTGGGGCGCCTGAGAAGGACGTCGAGGTTTACCGCTTCAACAACCACGAGGGCGGCCAGGAACACCACTGGGTCAGGCAGCTGCAGTACCTGCGCAAGCTGTTGTCATCATGACGGACACGATTTGCCGCGTGTGAAGAACCATGGTTATGGTGTGGCTATGACAAACCGTTGGTATGCGTATTTTTCGTTGGCTCTGGAGGGGCCCGCGTCTAACTGACACGCATCCAACTTTCCTTCAGAGCCAACAGGGCAGAGATCATTCTCTGCCCTTCGCCATATCCGGCGGGTTCTGAAAAGGGGCCCGCTCCGCATCCCGGACAGGACCCAGACATGACCAGCATCGCCGCAGAACCCACTGAATCGCTTTCAGCCCCCGACACCGCTGACGCCGCGCAGCCCTCAACCTCCAACTTGCGGGTAGCGCGCTTCGAGCCGCTGCCGGCTCCCCAGGACCTCATCGCTGAGTTGCCGCTGGACGCCCGCTCAGCTGCCGTCGTCGACCGTGGGCGTGACCAGGTCCGCGCCATTATGGACGGCGTGGATGATCGCCTGCTGGTCATTGTGGGTCCATGCTCCATCCATGATCCCAAGGCCGGGCTTGAATACGCCCGCCGTTTGGTCAGCCAGGCCGAGAAGCACAAGGAAGACCTGCTGATCGTCATGCGGACCTACTTCGAGAAGCCGCGCACCACGGTCGGCTGGAAGGGCCTCATCAACGATCCCCACCTGGACGGCAGCCACGACATCGCTGCAGGACTGCGCGCCGCCCGCGGCTTCCTCAAGCAGGTCACAGCCCTGGGCCTGCCGACGGCCACCGAATTCCTGGAGCCCATCAGCCCGCAGTACATGGCCGACCTCGTGTCCTGGGGCGCCATCGGTGCGCGCACCACCGAAAGCCAGATCCACCGCCAGTTGGCGTCCGGCCTGTCCATGCCCATTGGCTTCAAGAACGGGACCGACGGCGACCTCCAGGTAGCCATCGACGCGTGCGGTGCATCTGCCGCTGAGCAGGCTTTCCTGGGAATCGACGACGACGGCCGCGCGGCTTTGGTGGCTACGTCCGGTAACCCCGATACCCACGTGATCCTGCGCGGTGGACGCAAGGGCCCCAACTACTCTGCCGACGACGTCGCAGCGGCCTCGGCCAAGCTCGCCGCCAAGGGACTCAACCCGCGCCTCATCGTGGACGCTTCACACGCCAACAGCGGCAAGAGCCACCACCGGCAGGCTGAGGTTGCACTCGAAATCGGTGCGCAGCTGGAAACCGGGTCTTCGTCGCCTGTTGCGGGTGTGATGCTGGAGAGCTTCCTTGTCGGTGGGGCGCAGAACCTGGATACGGCCAAGCAGTTGGCCGGAGAGCAGGAACTCGTCTACGGCCAGAGTGTCACCGACGCCTGCATGGAGTGGGACGTTACTGCCTCGGTGTTGGAGCAGCTCGCAGCCTCGGCCCGGAAGCGCCGGGTGGCATCGGGGGAGTAGGGTCCCACTTTCCGGAAATGCTTTCACATTGGCCCCATCAGCCTCTAGAGTATCTAGCACATGGTTGTTGGATGGCTCAGCATCGGCACACCGTTCTACTGGGGGTGTCCTACTGTCTGAGAGCAAAGGAATATGGGAAATGTCCGCGGAGACTAACTTCTCGAATGCGCGTTTCATGACGGTGGCTGAAGTGGCCGACGTCTTGCGTGTTTCCAAAATGACCGTGTATCGCCTGGTTCACTCAGGCGAAATGCCCGCCGTCAGGTTCGGGCGTTCGTTCCGGGTTCCGGAAGAGGCCGTATCCCAGTACCTTAAGGGTGCTGTCGTGGACGGGCAATCCGAGACCGCCTGAGGCTGCCGCAGTCCGCCTCACGGACCGTGGTCACGGGGTGCCCCTTTGAAGCGGTACTCTGTTAAGGAACGTTTTACGTCAATGTAAGAATCTGTCAGTTGTACTGTCTGCTTCCGCGGATCCGTTCCAACAGACAGGACCTTCTAGTTTGTAAGGAACTTTCGTGGGTTCAGTTATTAAGAAGCGCCGCAAGCGTATGGCCAAGAAGAAGCACCGCAAGCTGCTTCGCAAGACCCGCCACCAGCGCCGCAATAAGAAGTAGAGATACTTCATCAAGCGTGAATGCCCGTTGCCTTTCGAGGTGGCGGGCATTTTTGCACCCCCGACGCTCTCTCACGTCCCGCCTGTTTCCTGCGGACGCTCTCTCACGTCCCGCCTGTTTCCCCTAGACGCTCGCTCACGCGTGGGGCCGCGCGAAGCCCGCCTGGACCGATGGGTCTACCCAGCCGTTTCTTAGAGCCCTTTTGATCTGACGGGTGGCATTAGCGAAGTTGTCCGCGAGGTCCGACTTCCCGAAGATAAGCACCGTCCACCCCGCTGCCTCGAATGCCTTGTCCCTTCGCCGATCACTGAGGATCTGTTCCTGCCCAAGGTGATGACCGCCGTCGTACTGGATAGCGACCCGACGCTCGCGGTAGCCGAGGTCGGCTGACGGCGAGAAAGGATCGTTGACGTATAGGCGCACCTGGAGTTCCGGGTCGGGAAGCCCAGCATCGAACATAGCCAGGCGGAGCGCAGTCTCCGGCGCCGAGTCGGCACCGACCCGCATCAGGTCCAGTGCTTCCCTCGCACGGACAACGCCCTGCAGGTTCTTGTGGCGATCCACCATGGTGCGTAGTTCGTGGATGGTCGTGAACGGCGCGTCCCTTTGCTCAAATTCGGGCCTGGGGATGCGAATGAGTTCGTCGCCAACACTGACCAGTTCATTCAGCGGAAGCATTCGGGCCAAGTCCAACCAGGTCCTGGAACGTGTACTGATCCACATGCCGTGATTGAGCTCTACTTCACCCTCCGAGACCACAACCGTGTGGCCGGTGACACCTTTTCGCCGCACCGCAGGCAGACTCCGCGGCTTGCTCAGATGCAGCTCATTGGAATCTGACAGCCAAGGTGGGAGTGAAAATCCGTGGATCTTGGCGGCAGTGACATGTGAGATCCAAGCGCCAGGGCTCGCAGCCGAGAGCGAGCGAGCAGCCGATTCCAGATCAAAGGCCCAGTCCTGCGGCCGGTATATGCCCTTGCTCACAGCCTCGATACTGACGCGTTTCCAGAGCTGTGGATGGGCGAGGCCGGCGGCCTTGGCCTCCGAAAGTGTAAACGGGGCGGATGCCAGCTTGGAGGGCACGGGTATGGGAATCTGCATACCGGCATTCTGACCCAGATCCCGCTGGAGCTGCAGAAGTTATCCACAGGGACGGGGACCACGTCCTGGGGATGTGAGCGTGGGTTGGCCTGAAGGGGGTGGGATGTGAGCGAGGGTTGGTTTGAAGGGGGTGGGATGTGAGCGAGGGTTGGTTTGAAGGGGGTGGGATGTGAGCGAGGATCAGATGCGGGGGCCGCGGAACCTGGAGAAGCCCCGCCACAAACCATAGATCGCGCCGCCCACCGTAGCTGCTTTGAGCCCGAGAGTGGCGGCACGTCGGCCCGAACGGAAGTCGTAGACGGGCCAATTGTTGTCGCGGGCGTGCCGACGCAGCTTCGCGTCGGGGTTGATGACGACGGGGTGCCCCACCATGGTCAGCAGCGGGATGTCGTTGGCAGAATCGCTGTAGGCCCAGCAGTGGTCCAGGTCCAAACCCTCGCGGTCGGCGACCAGCTGGACCGCGACTGCCTTAGCGGGCCCGTGCAGGATGTCGCCCACGAGCTTCCCCGTGTACATGCCGTCGTGTACTTCGCCGACAGTACCCAGCGCGCCCGTCAAGCCCAAGCGGGTTGAGATTACGGTGGCCACCTCGATCGGGGTTGCCGTTACCAGCCAGACTTTGCGGCCCACTCTGAGGTGCTGTTCAGCCAGAGCCTTGGTTCCCGGCCAGATCCGCGACTCGATCATCTCGTCGTAGACCTCTTCGCCCAAGGCTTTGATGTCATCAACAGTGATGCCTGCCGCAAGAGTGAGTGCGGAATCCCTTACCGCGTGAACGTCTTCCATGTTCTCGCCGCGCAGCACGAACTTGAACTGCTTCCAAGCAAAACCAGCCGCCTGCGGCAAGGTGAACGCCTTGCGTTCATACATCTTTCGGGCCACATGGAAGAGGCTGGCGCCCTTCATCAACGTGTTGTCGACGTCGAAGAAAGCAGCTTCGCCGGTGTGCTTCTGCGCTTTGGCAGCTGCGGCGACAGCGGCGTTCTTCTCCTCGGGCATGACTTGAGTCTAGTCAATCACTGGTACACCTCGCTGTTGGCGCACTGGCACGCGCTCCGGTGGGGTGGGATGTGAGTGAGGGTTGGGTTGAAGGGGGTGGGATGTGAGTGAGGGTTGGTGGGGAGGTTACCGTTATCCCATGGCTACTCCCGACGTCGTCCTCCTCACCAAAGCTGACTGCCACCTCTGCACGGAGGCGCGTGCCGCCGTCGAGCGTGTCACCGCAAGCCTCGGTCTGGAGTGGAAAGAACAGAGTATCGACGGCGATCCGCAGCTGCGGGAGCGCTTCGCGGAGGAGATTCCCGTGGTCCTTGTTGACGGTGTGCAGCGGGATTTTTGGAAGATCGACGAGGAACGGCTGACCCGCACCTTGAAGAAAGCCCTGGAGGGCTGAGGGTGCCGTTACCCGTAAGTAATCGCTTTGGTTGAGCCCGCCCGGGGGTCATAGAGTGGAACAACAAAGCGACGCAATGGAGAATACCGTGACTGCGCTGGAACCGTCCGCGGAAGCAACTTCCGAGGACAACGAACCTGCCGCCAAGCAGATCCCACCCGCGGCTGTGGCCCGGATGACTCTCTATTTGCGTGCGCTCAACTCTTTGCTGGCAGAAGGCGTGGAGCGGGTTTCGTCCGAAGCCCTCGCCGAAGCCTCCGGCGTGAGTTCTTCCACTCTCCGCAAAGACCTCTCCTACGTCGGCTCGTATGGCACCCGCGGCGTGGGCTACGAGGTCCAATACTTGAGCCGTCATATCGCCGCGGCCTTGGGCTTGACCCATGACTGGAAGGTCGCGATCGTCGGTGCCGGTAACCTCGGCAAGGCGTTGGCCCGGTACGGCGGCTTCGAGTCCAGGGGTTTCGACGTTGTCGCTATCTTTGACGCCGACCCCATGGTGATCGGCAACGAGGTGGGCTGGCTGCGGGTCAGCGACTCAGCCGAGTTGGAGCGGGTGCTGGAGCGTACGCACACGAACATGGTGGTGCTCGCGTTGCCGGCCACTGTGGCGCAGGCAGTCTGCGACCGCGTGATCGCCGCTGGAATCCGAAGCATCCTCAGTTTCGCTCCGGTGCTGCTGCAGGTCCCGCCGCACGTCAACCTCCGCAAGGTGGACATGGCCACGGAGCTTCAAATCCTGGCTTACCACGCACAACGGGCGCAGACACCGGGCCAGGCCGTTTAGCCTTCGCCGGGGCTACGCCCGTTGGGTTGCCTTATGACAGGCCCGCCGGTTTAGCGGCCGTACGGAGTCTGGTACGGGTTGCCGAACGGCTGGGGCTTCCGGAAATACGGAGCCGACGCCGGCAGGTACAGCATGACGATTGCTGCAACACCCAGCAGGATCACCACGAGCTGCAGCACGCCGTAGGTGGGGCCGAACTGGAAGAGGCTGGTCAGGCCGAGGACTGAGATGGCGGCGAATACGGTGCCCAGGATCCTTGCCCAGTTCTTGCCCTTGCGGACGTTGAAGCCCACCAGCGCGTAGAGGCCCAGGGAGATGATGGCGCCAACGATGGCGCTCACGGAGATGACGCCCCGCATACCCTCCATGGAGCCTGCGGGAAGGTCGGTGCCTTGCTGCGCAGCCTGCTGGTTCATGGCGTTGATGAAGGCGTCGGCACCGGTGGTGGCAAGGAGCAGCGAGCTGATGGCTGAGAGGACGCCGGCTGCGATGATCATCCAGAAGGCGTAGTTGACCATCGGCGGAACCGTAGTGGGGCCGGGCTGCTGGCTCGGCCAGTTGGTGTCCTGGCCATACTGGGGCGCGGACGGGGCTTGGCCGTACGGGGAGGCCTGCTGGCCATACTGGGGCGACTGCTGCCCGTACTGCGGCGCGGCGGGCGGCGACTGCTGACCGTACTGCGGCGCGGCGGGCGGGGACTGCTGCCCGTACTGCGGAGCCTGCTGCCCGTACTGCGGTGCAGAAGGCGGGGACTGCTGGCCGTACTGAGGTGCGGACGGCTGAGAGCCGGCCTGCTCAGGCTGGTTGGCGTCACCCGGGTTCGACGGCGGGTAGGGAGGGTTGCTCATGGCATTCCTTTGCTTGTTCGACTGCTGGTTCGGCCGCCGGGATCAGCAAAATGACCCTGCCCCCAGCGTGGTTCTGTTTCCACCGTACATCCCGGGTCTGACGCTATAGCCAAACACACGCAGGAATTCCATGGCTAGGGCGAAAATCATCATGTGGGCTTACGCCTTCATGATGAAGGCCGCGGGAATCCGGAGGGATTGCACCGCGGCCTTCACGTCGGTAGAGCCCGACGACGGAACTGGCGTGGACGCTAGACCTGGCCCTTGACTGCCTTGAACCAGAGCTGCGAGTTGGGCAGCCACATCAAGACGACGGCAACTGCGCTGACCAGGAAACCGAACCAGTTACCGCCCAGGCCCATGCCGGAACCTCCACCGTTGGCCGCCCCGAAGATGGCGAGCAACAGTGAAACGGCGGCCACGATGGTCAAGGCGAGCCGCGCCCACTCCTTGCCTTCCTTCATCTTCATGGCAAGGATTACTTGGGCGGCTGCAACGGCGAGGGCCAGCAGGAGCAGGACCAGGGCGATCGCGGCGAACGCCGGTGCAAAAGCGAAAGCTGCGATGACGGCGAAGAATCCGATGAGCCCAAACAATAGGCCCAGGAGTCCGGAGATCACCCAGATGAAGTAGGAAACCTTCAACTCCGTGGGAAGGCCCTGCGTCTTGAACATTCCCGAGAAGCCGCCCTGCGGCATGACGTCGTTGAAATTGCGTGGGCCGTCGGTGGGCATTTCGAAGTGGAACCCGGGCTGGGCGGCACCGGGCTGCGCCGGGCCAGGTTGGGACGCTCCGGGCTGGGAGTACTGCCCCGGTTGGGATGGGGGCTGGTAGCCCTGGGGTGGTTGGTAGGCCTGCGGTGGCTGGTAACCCGCAGGAGGAACATTGCCGGGCTGCGGAGGCTGTGAGCCGGGCTGCTGTGGCTGAGGTGCTTCGTCTGGGGTACTCATGGCATCACTTTAGACCGGTGGTTGAAGGATGCATAGGAAATTCGGAGCCAACTCGCAGCTAATCAGGGGGTATCTGCCGAATAATTGGCGGGTGATCTTCGAGACAGCCAAACGGCGCCCCCGCAGCGTGATGCTGAGGAGGCGCCGTCGTGGGGGTCCCGCTATGAATCCCGCCCTTGAGAGTCACACCCGGCGTTGTGCCGCGGGGGTTACGGACAAGGGAAGGATCCGCGCAGGGTACAGGCTGGACTTAGGCGGCAGCCGGTGCGATGAACGCGAGTTCCAGGTTGATGACTACCTTGTCGCTGACCAGGACGCCACCGGCTTCGAGGACTGCGTTCCAGGTGAGGCCGAATTCCTTGCGGCTGATGGTGGTTTCGCCGGAAACGCCT
This sequence comes from Paenarthrobacter sp. UW852, assembly GCF_024608385.1. NCBI lineage: Bacteria > Bacillati > Actinomycetota > Actinomycetes > Micrococcales > Micrococcaceae > Paenarthrobacter > Paenarthrobacter sp. UW852. Next base: position 36,780 of record NZ_JAMSGY010000010.1, on the reverse strand, counting down.
GCGCGGGTGTTGCCGAACGGATCGACGGCCACGCCGTTGAACTCGGTCTCGATGGAAACTTCCTTGGTCACGCCCTTGATTGTGAGATCGCCCACGAGGTCGAAGCTGTTTCCGTTGGCCTTGACGTGGCGGGAAACGAACGTGATTTCCGGGAACTTCTCGACATCGAAGAAGTCTTCGCCCTTGACGTGGCCATCGCGGTTGACGTCGCCGGAGTCGAAGCTGGCGGTCCGGATGGTTGCGGAGACCTTGGAGTCCGCCAGGGTTTCGCCAACTTCCAAGGTGGCCGCGGCGTCCTTGAACTGGCCGCGGACCTTGCTGATGCCTGCGTGGCGGACGGTGAAGCCGATTTCGCTATGCGAAGCGTCGAGGGTCCAGGTGCCGGTTGTAACGGAAGCGGGAAGGGTCATCATGGTGTTGCTCCTATGGGTAGTGGAAGGTACTGCGTGCTTGCCCGGCTGAACTCATTGCTTGAAGCGTCAACCGAGCTTCGTGTCTAGTATAAACATGCATATGCATCTTTTGTTCCAACTCCACGGAACATTTCTGTAAAACTTTGAGTTCTACTAGCGGTAGAAGATTTCGGATCGCCCCGCTTCTTTGAGAAACTGGTAAACATGCCCCAAGCAACTGTCCACCTCCTTCGCCATGGCGAGGTCCACAATCCCGACGGCGTCCTGTACGGTCGCCTGCCGGAATTCCACCTCTCCGAACGCGGTGGTGAGATGGCCCGCATGCTGGCCGAGCACTTCTCGGCGCAGGTTGCCCAAGGCGCCAAGATCGTACACTTGGCGGCCTCTCCGCTGACCCGGGCGCAGGAAACGGCGCTGCCCACGGCTGAGGCACTGGGACTTGAGATCCACACGGAACCCCGGATCATCGAGGCAGAGAACCACTTCCAGGGACTGCACCCCACCAAGAGCGAGTTCCTCAAGCCCAAGCACTGGTTCTACTTCCGTAATCCACTGCGGCCGTCCTGGGGTGAGCCGTACAAGGAGCAGGCTGCCCGTGTCCTGGCTGCAGTTGAGGATGCCCGCGTCAAGGCCATCGAGTTGGGCGGCGATGGCGCCGAGGCCATCCTGGTGAGCCACCAACTGCCCATCTGGTCCACCCGTTTGACGGCGGAAGGCCGCCGGCTGGCGCACGACCCCCGCAAGCGTGAATGCACCCTCACCTCCCTGACTTCCCTCACCCTGGACCAGGACGGCAAGATCGTCCGGGTCGAATACAGCGAGCCTGCCGCAGCGTTGCTCCCCGGCGCCGCAAGCACCCCCGGAGCCTAAGGACCATGGACAAGAATCTTTCACGCCGAGGAGTACTGACTGCAGGGGGTGTCCTGCTGGCTGGACTCACCATGGGCCTTTCAGCGTGCGCCCAAAAGGACTCCCTGGCCGAACAGGCCCGGAAGGGCGATAACAAGAACTATGTAGCCGGCGACGGCTCCGTGACCGAGTTCGCCAAGGCTGACCGCTCGGCTCCCGTGGCACTCAAAGGCACACTGTTCACCGGCGCGGAAGTAAAGCCCGAAGACCTGTTGGGCAAGGTCACGGTCCTGAACTTCTGGTTTGCCGCCTGCGCTCCCTGCCGCATCGAAGCTCCGCAGCTTGAAGCCCTGCACCAGGAATTCAAGGACCAGGGCGTCCAGTTCTTCGGCGTGAACCTGCGCGACGAGCAACCAACGGCCGAGGCATTCGACAAGACGTTTAACCTCACGTACCCGAGCTTCAACGACAAGGACGGGGCAGTGCTGCTCTCCGTGTCGGGAATCGTCCCACCAGGCGCGGTGCCCACAACCCTGGTCCTGGACAAGGAGGGCAAGGTTGCTTCCCGCGTGCTTGGCGAAATTGAAAAGAGCACCCTGAAGGCCCTCATCACCTCCGCAGTGGCCGAGTAGAACCGTGAACAGTCCCTTCGCCGAGACCATCCTCAACGGATCCCTGCTGCTGGCTGTGCCCGTGGCACTGCTCGCCGGGCTGGTCTCCTTCCTCTCGCCATGCGTGCTGCCCCTGGTGCCCGGGTACCTTGGCTACGTCACTGGACTGACCGGCGTCGACCTTGAAAAGCAGCGGCGTGGCCGCATGCTGGCCGGAATCGGCCTGTTCGTCCTTGGCTTCTCGGTGATTTTCGTCCTGCTCGGCGGTGCCTTCGGTCAGTTGGGTACCCTCCTGACCGGTCCGCAGAACGCCTGGATCACCCAGGTGCTTGGCCTTCTGGTGATTGTCATGGGCGTGGTGTTCATGGGCGGTTTCGGCTGGCTCCAGCGTGACGCGAAAATCCACGCCAAACCGCCGGCGGGCCTGTGGGGCGCACCTCTGCTGGGGCTCACGTTCGGCCTCGGCTGGGCACCCTGCATCGGTCCGACGTACTCCGCGGTACAGTTGCTGAGCCTGTCCGGCGGTTCGTCGGCGGCCAAGGGTGCACTCCTTGCCTTCATCTACAGCCTTGGCCTGGGCATTCCGTTCCTCCTGATCGCTTTGGCCGTTCGCCGCGGCATGGGCGTCATGTCCTTCTTCCGCAAGCACCGCCTGGCTATACAGCGGATCGGCGGAGGCATCCTGATTTTGCTCGGCATCCTGATGGCCACCGGAGTGTGGGGGACCTGGGTGACCGAGTTGCAGTACTGGTTCCAAAACGACGTGAAGTTGCCGATCTGATGAGTGAGTCCGTGAAAGCCAAGAAGAAGTCGCCTCCCGCTGACCGCGCCACCGCAGAAGGCACAGCAGGCGAAGGCAAACTCCAGCAGGCAAAGTCCGAGGCCGCGCTTCCCGCGCTTGGCTTCAGGGGCATGCTGCGTTGGGCCTGGACGCAACTCACCAGCATGCGGACGGCGCTTTTCCTGTTGCTCATGCTCGCGGTGGGGGCTGTTCCCGGGTCATTGTTCCCGCAACGGCCCGCCAACCCTGCCGTGGTCACCCAATACATCAAGGACAACCCGTCCTACGGCCAGTTCCTGGATGCGTTGCAGCTTTACGACGTGTACTCGTCTGCTTGGTTCTCTGCGATCTACATCCTGCTGTTCATCTCGCTGATCGGCTGTGTCACTCCGCGCGCGATCGCCCACTACAAGGCCATGAAGTCGCAGCCCCCGCGCACTCCCAAGCGCCTTTCCCGCCTGCCGGAGTACGGCACCCTCGCATTGCCCGCCGACGCCGGGATCCCGGCGTCGAAGGCCATCAACGATGCCGCTGGACTGCTCAAGAAACGCGGCTACCGCGTCGAGGTCAGGAACGCCGACGGCGACCTTCCGTCCTTGGGTGCCGAGCGCGGCTTCCTGAAGGAGGTGGGCAACCTGGTGTTCCACACGTCCCTGATCGGGGTGTTGGTGTCCGTGGCAATTGGCGGCCTCTTCGGCTACAGCGGCCAGCGCATCCTGGTGGAGGGCGATACGTTCGTGAACACCCTGGTGGGCTACGACCAATTCACGCCCGGCACGAACTTCCAGAGCAGTTCCCTGCAGCCTTACTCCATGCAGCTGGACAAGTTCAATGCAAAGTTCGACCGCGAATCACCGGGCAAGGCCGGCCAGCCCATCGACTACACCGCCGAAGTCACCACCAAGGAAACTCCTGATTCGCCGGCCAAGAAGGAAACCCTGAAGGTCAACGATCCCGTTTCCCTGGGCGGAACCAGCCTGTACCTCACGGGAAACGGCTACGCACCCATGGTGACCGTCCGTGACGGCCAGGGCAACGTGTCCTTCCAAGGCCCGGTCATCGCCAAGGTCCAGGGCGACAACTACTACTCCTCCGTGGTCATCAAGGTGCCGGACGCCAAGCCTGAACAGCTCGGATTCGTGGGCTTCTTCCTCCCCACGGCGTTGGTCACCAGTGATGGGATCTCCTTCAGCGGAGCCCCCGAACTGGTCAACCCGCAGCTGAGCCTCAACTCGTTCTACGGTGACCTTGGCCTGGACAAGGGCGTGCCCCAGAACGTGTTTGAACTGGACGTCGAGAAGCTCAAGCCGTTGAACAGCCGCAACCTCGCGGCAGGCGGCATCACCCTGACTCCCGGAGCAACCGTCAACCTGCCCGAAGGCAAGGGCAGCATCACGTTCGACGGCGTGAAAAAGTACATTGGCGTGGATATCCACCACAACCCCGGCCAGTTGTATGCCTTGATTTTCGGCCTCCTGGCAGTCGCAGGACTCATGACGTCCCTGTACGTCAACCGACGCCGCGTCTGGGTACGCACCGGAACCCACGCCGACGGCCGCACCATGGTGGAATACGGCCTCCTTGCCCGCGGTGAAGACCACAGGTTGGCCGGCGAGGCCGCGGCCCTCCGTGAACTCTTTGCCCGGGAATGGAACATCCCGGAAACGCCTCAGGCACCCCCCACAACAGCAGTCTCTTCCTCAACCTCGAAGGACCAGTAATGCCAGCCATCAACGAAACCCTGGGCCAGTACAGCGAACTGTTCATGCTGTTGGCCGCCGGCACGTACACCGTGGCGTTCATTGCCTTCGCTTGGGACCTGGCGAAAAGCAGCAAGACGTTCCAAGCCGTGGACCTCAAGGCGGCGGCCAGCTCGGCTGGCGAAAAGGTGACGGTCGCAGCTGGTCGCGTAGGTGCAGCCCTGGGCGGTGCCGACGCCGGTGGGCCGGCAGGCCGCGCCGAGCGGCCGACGTCGAGCCTCACCTTTGAGGGCGGAACCGCGGCAGGCGACATGAAGTACGCCGCTGAACGGCGCGTACCCGCGCGCATTGCCGTGGCGCTGACGGTCCTGGGTGTGCTGATCCACGCCGCTGGCGTTATCACCCGCGCACTGGGCGCCGGGCGGGTGCCGTGGGGCAACATGTACGAGTTCCTCACCACGGGTGCTTTCGTGGCTGTCGCCGTCTTCCTTGTTACATTGATCCGCCGCGACCTGCGGTTCCTGGGCACCTTCGTCCTTGGCCTGGCCATCATCATGCTGGTTGCCGCTTCCGTTTCATTCTGGACCCCGGTGGGCCACCTGGTTCCGGCCCTGCAGAGCTACTGGCTGATCATCCACGTCTCCATCGCGGTCCTGTCCTCGGCACTGTTCACCCTGACTTTCGCCATGTCCGTGCTGCAGTTGCTTCAGTCCTACAGGCAGAAGAACCTCGCGGCCGGTCGCAAGGACAACCTCTCGTTCATGCGGGTGGTGCCCAACGCGCTGAGCCTTGAGAACCTTTCCTACCGCATCAACGCCATTGCCTTCATCGGCTGGACCTTCACCTTGATGTTCGGTGCCATCTGGGCCGAGAAGGCCTGGGGCAGGTTCTGGGGCTGGGACCCGAAGGAAGTCTGGACGTTCGTGATCTGGGTTGTCTACGCAGGCTACTTGCACGCACGTGCCACCCGTGGCTGGACCGGAACCCGCGCGGCGTGGTTGTCGATCGTGGGTTACGCGTGTGTCATTATCAACTTCACGCTCGTCAACACTGTTTTCCAGGGCCTGCATTCCTACTCGGGACTTTAGGCCCATTTCCTGCCTGAGCAGGAATGATGCCCAGGATGGTCGGTGTCGGCCTCGAAATCAACAAATCGCTGTAGCAACTGAGCCTTTTGCACATGCTTAGCAGGTGCTAACTTGTTCAGGACCCGCTTGTGATGAAGACCGCAGCGCGGTGCCATGTGAACTTTCGAGGTAGCTATGAGCTATGTTCTCGCCATTGACGTCGGGACAAGTTTTACCGCAGCAGCACTGGCCAGGCCCCACCAGGGGCCGCTATCACCACCGGAAATCCTTCCCTTGGGATTGCACGGCAGCGCCGTGCCATCCGTACTTTACTACGCCGACGACGGCCGGGTTTTGGTGGGAGAACCCGCCGAGCGGCGGGGGCTGGACGACCCCCAGCGGATGGTCCGGGAGTTCAAACGCAGGATCGGGGATTCCGTCCCCCTTTCCGTAGGGGACAACTGGTTGGCACCCGAGGACGTCTACGCCTCCATGGCGCGGTGGGTGGTGGACCGCGCCGAAGAGCGGGAGGGAAGTTCGCCGTCGTCGATCGTCATGACGTACCCGGCGGCGTGGGGTGCGCACCGCACGTCAGTGGTGCAGGCCGCGTTGAACGTCGCGGGCCTCGAAGCGGTGACGTTGCTCAGCGAGCCTGAAGCGGCCGCACTGCCCTACGCCTCCCAGACGAGGGTGGAGGACGGAAGCGTCATCGCCGTGTACGACCTCGGTGGTGGCACTTTCGACACGGCCATCCTGCGCAAGGTGGGTGCGGGGAACTTCGAGCTCCTCGGGCGGCCGGATGGCATAGAAACCCTTGGCGGCGCCGATTTCGACGCCGCTGTCTTGCGTCACGTGATGGGCCACTTGGGCAACGCCGGAGAGGGTTTGGACCCCGCATCGCCGGAGACCTTGGCCGCTCTTTCGCGGTTGAGGCGGGAATGCCGCGAAGCCAAGGAAGCCCTCTCCATGGACAGCGAAGCGAGCGTTGCGGTGGCGCTCCCCGGGACACAGCAGTCGGTTAGGCTGGTCCGTTCCGAGTTCGAAGCAATGGTCGAGCAGCCTCTCCGCGAGACCGTGGACGCCCTGGAGCGCAGCCTGCGGAGCAACCGTCTTGAGCCTCAGGACCTGAGCGCTGTGCTGCTGATCGGAGGGTCCTCGCGTATTCCGCTCGTGGCCGAGTTGATTTCCGTTGAACTGGGCCGCCCGATAGCTGTTGACGCCGATCCGAAGTCGTCCATCTGCCGCGGCGCCGCGCTTGCCGGTCTCAGCCAGGTGGCAGACGCTGTGGCGGCCGATGCACCGGCTGCGACACCTACGGAACCGGAGGCCACGCGGCCGCGCGTCGTCGCCCGTGTCCCCGTTGCGGGCGTCGTGAAGGCGGCCCCTGGACGTCCCGGCAGGCACGCGCCCCGGCCCCGCGTCCGGATGGCTGCGGCCGCTGCTACCGCCGCGACAGCCCTGGCCATCGCCACCGCCACTGCTGCGCAGAGCCCGGACGGCAACGGACTGCTCGCATCAATGTTCGGGGCTCAAGCCGCTGACGTAATGCGCGACGGCGGTGCCCAGGATTCCGGAACACGTGACGGTGCGTCCGGTGGCGGCCCAGCCGCGGCCGCTCCGTTGACCGGGGCGCCGGCGACGGGACTTGAAGCCAGTGCACGAACAGGTGCCGGCCCGGCCGGGGCGGGAGCAGGGGCCGGAAGAAGCCCGGTGCAGCGGGCGACCGGGACAGGACGTGGTTCGGTAGCGAACGGACCCGCTGGAACCGGCTCCGGTACCCCGGCTGGGGCTCAGGGTCAGGCTGGAGCAGCCGCTGGTGGGACCACGGGCACGACGCCGGGCACTGGGACGGGCACGACGCCGGGAACGGGCACGACGCCGGGTTCGGGCACGACGCCTGGAACGGGCACGCCGCCGGGTTCGGGCACGCCCTCCACACCCACGGAACCCGGTGGCGCGGCGAGTGGCCCTACACCTCCGCCCGCAACGAACCCCGGGACCCCGCCACCGGCCACTGGTCCTGGCACCCCGCCACCGGCAACGGACCCCGGGACACCTGCATCGCCAACCGGTCCTGGCACACCTCCACCGGCCACCGACCCGGGGACCACCCCTCCACCGGCCACGGACCCTGTGACTCCGCCACCTGCGCCTGACCCTGCACCGCCGTCTCCCGAACCAACCGCGCCGCTGGGTGATCCGGCCCCGACGCAGGATCCCGCCCCGGTCACCGACCCGCCACCTGTCCCGCCGCCTGCCACCACGGATAAGGGCCCGAGCCTGGATACCGCGTCGACCTCGGTGGCTTAGGCATGACAGGACCAGACCATGCTTCCCAACCCACCACCAGCAAGGACGCAACTCCCGATCGGCCCGACGTGGTCCTTGCCGGACACAATGCGTTGCTCCGAGAGTTGCTCCTTGCGTTGTCAGTAGGCTTCACCCTGCCTGGGCCGCTGCCGGAGGACCTGGAGACCCGGGACGGGCTTGAAGACGCAGTGGCAGCCGGTAAGGAAGCCGGGCTGCTTTCTCCGGATGGAACCGTGGTGGGGACCGTCCAATACGCGCTGTTGAACAATGCGCCCAAGCCGCAACTCCGTGCACTGCAGCGGGAACTGGTAGGGAAGATCCTGCAGGAAGAGACGGGCCTGGGTGATGTTGCCCGTGAGCTCGCACGGAGCGGATTGCAGGACCCCCGTGTGGCGGAGGAGCTGGAACGCTGGGCGGACCTGGTGCTGGATGCTGATCCACAGTTGGCCGCCGATCTCTTCGCCGAAGCACTCCTTGCCGGAGCTCCGGAGCTTCCCACCGCCGCGCGGCGGGCCCAAGCCGCTGCAGCTATAGGCGACTTGGACGCTGCGGGAAGAATCGTGGACAGGCTTCTGGCCATGCCCGATGCCCCTGGGCTTCGCCTGGGTGCGGACGTTGCCGCTGCCGTGTGGGCGCACCGCGGCATGCTGGCCCGTGGCGCGGACACTTACAGGTGGGTTGGCCCTGACAGGATTGACGATTCCGCGCCGCTGGCAGCAGTGGCAATGATCGGCGCCGGTGATGCAACCGGCGCCGGGCAACTCCTCGGCGCCACACCGTTGGCGGGTTCGCCTACGCTCTTGGCGGTGGCGCTGACATTGACCCAGCAGGGGCTCAGGCACACCCTGGGGCGGGAACCACAGCGGGCGTTGCCGGAACTCATCCGGGCGTCAGACATGATGAACGCGGCTGGCGCATCGATTCCCCTGCCGGAGACCCCTGCGGCATTGGCGGCTCTCTGTGCGATCCACAGTGGGGAACCCGCGGTGGCGGACACGGTGCTCAGTGCTGCCATCGCCGCCGGCCAGGGCGGAGATGCTTGCAGGCCCAGGCTGTTCCTGCTTCAGGCGTGGTGCTCAATGCAACAGGACAACCCCGAAGAAGCACGCTTGGCCATCAATGAGGCCGTCAAGGCCAACCACTGGCCCTTGGCTCCACGGGATACCTTCCTGTTGGCGGCACTGGAGGTGGCCTTGGCGCGGCGCGGCAGCGAGGTGCACGAACTGGTGCTCGCCTGGGACAGGGCCCGCGAGGCCATGATGCACGTATCCGTGGACCTCTTCAGCCTGCTGCCCTGGGGAGAACTGGCCATAGCCGCAGCGAGGCTACGGGAGACGCGACGAATCTCGCCGTCCATGGACAGTGCGTGGGAGTTGTTGGGCCGCTTGGGAAATCCGCCATTGTGGTCGGTTCCGCTGCACTGGGCGGGGGTGCAGGCCGCATTGCTGGGCGAAAGCCCCGCTGAACTTGCTCCGCATGCTGCGGCATTGGTGCGCGCGTCCGAACACAGCCATCTGGCCTCTGTCCTAGCCGCTGGCGGAAAGGCCTGGGTTTCCGTACTCGCCAGCAGGTTCGAAGCGTCCGACGTCGAAACGGCGGCCCGTGGGCTGGCTGCGGTAGGCATGCCATGGGAAGGTGCGCGGTTGGCCGGCCACGCCGCCGCGCACGCCGATGAACGGCGCGACATGGTACGGCTGCTGGCGTGTGCCAGGGATATCCATCCGCAGGGGGCAACCACCACCGCGGGCACCACTGCAGGGTCTTCCGAGCGGGCCGAAGCTGCCGGGCGTCAGGACCCAGGCGCGCCGCTGCCGGATGCGGGAGAGGCCCCAGGCATACCTGACTCTTCAGGCCTGAGCGTCAGGGAACGGGAAGTGGGCCGACTGCTTCTGGAGGGCAAAACCTACCGCGAAATCGGCGAAGCCATCTACATCTCGCCCCGCACCGCAGAGCATCATGTAGCCCGGATGCGCCGCCGGCTGGGTGCCGAAAACCGTTCCGAACTGCTGGTCCGGCTCCGCCTGGCCTTGGGGGAGGGGTACCCACCTCCGTAGTCGGTCACCCCCTCCACCCCCTAACGGGAATGCACCGGATCCCCTAACGCCGGGGTGGCCGGTAGGGGGACCGCCCCCGATGCCCCGCCCCTGGCCCGGGCCATACGTTGAGTGGGAGCCCGGCAAAGGCGCCGGGCCATTTACCACCCACCACAGAATTTGAGGGAGCACTCCAATGCCTACACTCGCACAACAGCTCGTGCAGTTCCTGATGAGCCTGTTCAACGATCCTGACGCAGCCGAAGAGTTCGTACGTAACCCGGAAGCGGCCCTTTCCGCGGCCGGCCTGCGGCACGTCTCCTCGGCAGACGTCGACGCCGCACGGCCCGTGGTCCTGGACTACGCACCCATCAACGCCCGCTCCTCGTTCGACCGCGAATACAACACTGGCGGCAACCACGCTTCCACCGGCGGCTGGGAAGGCGGTGGCCAAGGCGGCGGTCGCCCCCACAATTCCGGTGGCGGCGACCATGAGCACGACGGCGGTGGGCATGGCGGTGCCGGCGGTGGTTGGGACGGCCATGATGGTGGTGACGACCATGAGCACGACGGCGGCGGGCATGGCGGTGCCGGTGGCGGTTGGGACGGCCATGATGGTGGCGACGACCATGAGCACGACGGCGGCGGGCATGGCGGTGCCGGTGGTGGCGACTATGATGATCACGCCCACGCCGTCCAGCAGCTGATCCATGTGGTGAACAACTACTCGTACACCACCACCATCGACGACCGCGACACCATCACCGACCAGTCGGTCAACCAGAACATCTGGGCCGATGGCGACGTCACGCAGTTCTTCAACCAGGATGCCGTGACTGCTTCGGGGGATGGGGCCATCGCGGCCGGCGGAGACGTGAGGGATTCCGGAAACACGACAACCACCACGACGACGACCCACACCGATGACCACTCCACGGACAACTCGGTCAACATCACGGAGTCGGGCGACGGCGATGTTGAGGTGGGCAACACGGACATCGATGTCAGGGACTCTTTCAACGACGACCACTCGGTAACGAAGGATTCCTACAACACCGACACGGATGTCGACGTCGATATCAAGGACTCCTTCAACGAGGAGACCGACAACTCGGTCCACAACACCACGAACAACGTCTCGGACTCGTTCAACGACAATTCGCAGGACAACTCCGTGGATGTTGATGCGGACATCGATGTTGACATCGCGGACTCCTTCAACACGGACAACTCGTCCACGACGACGACCAACACAACCACGAACACGGATAACTCGAACAACTCCGTCAACGTGGCGGACTCCTTCAACTCCACCGACGTGGACGTTGAGGACGTCCAGGTGATCAATGACTCGGTGGTGGCGCAGGACAACGAGTTGACCTACACGGAGGACAACTCCACCACAGTGGGCGATGTGGACGTGGACTACACCAACGTCGAGGACAACACGGTCATCGCCGACAACGACCTCGATGTCGAGTACAACGACATCGACGACTCGATCGTCGTCGCCAAGAACGACGTGGACATCGACCAGTAACCAGTGCACCAAACGGCGCAGCGAAATGCTGCACCGCGAAGTCCCCAGGCAGTGCCCGGCAGGTCGTACACACCTGCCGGGCACTTCGTGGCCTCCCGTCCAAGGGTGGCAGAGCAAAGGACGAATTTGTGGCGGAAACAGTACGTATGACCACACTGGTGGAGCAAGGCATTGCCGTCGTGGGGGAACGGAACGACCTCAGGCGACGCCTGGAAAATACCCTGGAGCGGCTCCGGGACCCCAGTGTCCGTGTGATTGTTGTTGGCGAATTCAAGCAGGGTAAAAGCCAGCTGATCAACGCCATGGTCAACGCCCCGGTCTGTCCCGTGGACGACGACATTGCCACAACGGTCCCAACCGTCGTACGGCAGGGGGACCCGGCGTCGGCCGTCGTTCTTGTGCCCCGCCACGGCGGGAGCGCCACGGAAACCGACAGCGGACAAGAAGCCCCCGTGGAGCGGCAACCGATCGGGCTCGATGAGCTTGCAGACTATGTTTCCGAAAAGGGAAACCCGGGAAACGCCAGGAACATCGTGGCGGCCGAGGTCTCGCTTCCCCGCAAAATGCTCGCCGGGGGCCTCACCATGGTTGATTCCCCGGGTGTCGGCGGGCTGGGCTCCTCCCATACGCTCACCACCCTGACGGCGCTTCCATCCGCCCACGCCATGGTGTTCGTGTCTGACGCTTCGCAGGAATACACGGAGCCGGAAATCCGGTTCCTCCATCAAGCAATGCGGATCAGCCCCAACGTGCTTTGCGTGCTCTCCAAAACGGACCTCTATCCCAGTTGGCGGCAAATCGCTGACCTGGACAAAGGCCACCTGGAAGCTGTAGCGCCCGGCATCCCGTTGTTCCCTGTCTCCTCCGAACTGCGGTTGCAGGCAGCCAGGCTCCAGGACACAGAACTCAATGAGGAATCAGGGTTCCCGGCGCTGATCTCACACCTTCGCACCAACATTGTGGGCGAGGCTGCCAGGCTGCAACGCCGGTCCGTAGCCCACGACGTCCTTTCCGTCACCGAACACCTGAGGCTTGCCCTGCAATCAGAGCTGGGTGCCCTGGAGAATCCCGAAGGCACACCGCACATGATTGCCGGGCTGAAAGCGGCGAAGGAGGACGCCGACGCCCTCCGTAAACGATCGGCCCGGTGGCAGATCACCCTCAACGACGGGATCGGAGACCTCATCGCGGATATGGAGTACGACCTGAAAGACAGGCTCCGCAGGATCCAACGCGAAGCCGAAGCCGCCATCGACCAGGGGGACCCCGGACCGGCATGGGAGCAGTTCACCTCGTGGTTGGAACAAAGTACGGCCGCCGGAGTTTCGGACACTTTCGTGTGGACCAACGAAAGGGCACAATGGCTGGCCCGCCAGGTGGCCGGGCACTTCTCCGAAGACGAGGTGGTGCTGCCAACGTTGCAGGTCTCGGATACGGGAGGCGTGCTGGACCCGGTGGCGGACATCCAACAGATGGAAGACGGCCGCATGGGGGCGGTCCAGAAGATCCTGATCGGGATGCGGGGGTCCTATGGGGGAGTCCTGATGTTCGGGTTGCTGACAGGGCTGTTCGGCCTCGCGCTGATCAATCCGCTATCTGTGGGTGCGGGCCTCATGCTGGGTCGGAAGGCATACCGCGAAGAACAGGAAGCCCGGCTGAAACGGCGCCAGGCCGAAGCCAAGATGCTTGTCCGCAAGCAGGTGGACGACGTCGTCTTCCAGGTGGGCAAGCAGCTGAAGGACAGGCTGCGGATGGTCCAGCGGGCCACGCGCGACCACTTCACTGACATCGCTGAAGAGCATCACCGTTCCCTCACTGAATCTGTTGCCGCCGCCCAAAAAGCCGCGGCCACCTACGCCGTAGAGCGTGACATGCGGATCAAGGAGATCAGGAACCAACTCAGGGTGGTCGATGCCCTCAGCTCAGGCGCCCGGCAGTTGCTGGACAGAAGCTCGGATCCACAGCAAACACCGTCCACGGTCCCCGCCGGATGATGCCGTCCGGTATTGCTGGAGCGACGGAGCTGCTGGGACTGGCCCGTGACGCTTTCCACGACGACGCCGAGGCACTCGCCGTGCTGGACGAGCTGGATGCCAGGCTTGCCGGGCCACTTCGCATTGCCGTGGCCGGGATGGTCAAAGCCGGCAAATCAACCCTCCTCAACGCAATCATCGGCGAAGAAATAGCGCCCACCGATGCGGGGGAGTGCACCCGCATTGTCACGTGGTACCGCTTCGGGCACACCCCACGGATCACCCTCTACCCCCTCACAGGTGAGCCGAAAGGACTCCCGGTCACGCGGGTGGACGGTCGGCTGGTCTTCACCCTGGGTGAGGTCCGGCCCGAGGAAGTGGAACGGCTGGTAGTGGACTGGCCGGCAGCCAGCCTGCGTGATCTCACCCTGATAGATACGCCCGGGATTGCCTCCCTGTCCCAGGAGGTGTCCGCACGGTCCACGGCTTTTCTGCTGCCCGAGGATTCGCCGGCGGCCGCTGATGCCGTCATCTACCTCATGCGGCACCTGCACGCCTCCGATGTGAGGTTCCTTGAGTCATTCAAAGACACAGCCGCTGGCCAACCCGGGACGGTCAATGCCTTGGCCGTGCTCTCCCGGGCCGATGAAATCGGAGCAGGGAGGATCGATTCGTTGATCTCCGCGGCCGTGATTGCCGAAAGGTACAGCAAGGACCAAAACCTCAGGCCCCTGGCCTTGGGAGTGGTCCCAGTGGCAGGGCTGCTCGCACAAAGCTCCAGGACCATGCGTCAATCAGATGCCGAGGCCTTGCAATTGTTGGCACACATGGACAGGAATTCACGGGAAAGGCTCATGCTGTCCGTGGACCGTTTTGTCCGCGGCGACGGCCCCGGGCAACTCGACCCGGAAACGAAGTCCTCGCTGGTGAACAGGTTCGGCTTGTTCGGCATCCGCCTCGGCGTGGCCCTCATCCGTGGCGGGACCAACAACCCCACCGACCTTGCCCATGAACTGGCACGTCGCAGCGGTCTTGGCCAACTCCTCGACACCGTCGAGCACCTCTTCCAAACGCGGGCCGACGCACTGAAGGCGCGTGCCGCCGTCGTGGGTGTGGAAGCCTTGGTGAGGGAAGCCTTGGTGAGAGGGGCGCCGAAAGAACGCGCGGCACCAGTGGAAGCCGCGTTGGAGAGGCTTCAGGCCGGTGCCCACGAATTCCGGGAGTTGAAGCTCCTGGCGGACCTAAGGACGGGCGGGGTGGGCCTGGGATCCGCAGCGTCGGTCGAAGCGGAACGGCTGGTGGGCGGGCGAGGCAGCAGCCCCGCGCTGCGGCTTGGCCTTGCCCGGGACGCGGATGACCGCCTTATCAGCGAAACTGCAAGGGATAGCCTTCAGCGCTGGCGGCTGGTTGCGGAGAACCCCTTGACCGAACCGCGCGCGGTGGAGGCTTGCCGCGTCGTAATGCGTAGCTGTGAGGCGATGATGGTTCCTACCGCCGCCGTTCGCTGAGCAGCCAGGATGTGGTGGACGGAAGGAACAGCAGGATCAGGCCAGCCGCCGCCAACACAAACTGCGCCGCCAGCAGCAATGTTGCCAGGACACCTTCAGAGCCTGGCGCCACCACGAAGTCGCGGGTAATGACTGTGACGATCGCGTGCAGGAGGACCACCGGAGCCAGTGCCCATCGCGCCCACAGCCGGCGTTTGAAGAGGACGGCCAGGATTACTGCTTCCATGGCCATGACCAGCGCCAGCATGGCGAGGCTCCCAAGAAATACGACGGCGGTGGCACCGTCAACCGCTACAGCGTCACCGTCCGGAACCATGGTCCCTATGAGGCCCTTCAGGCGTTCAAAATGCGAATCCCGGGCCAGGAAGCCAGTCACCACAACGCCAAGTCCGGCCAGGAAGCTTGCCACCCACAGCGAGCGGGAGACCCGTGCAAACGTGGGTGGTTTGGTGGTTGCGGCAATCGGCGGCGCACTGGACAGGGTGATCCCGGGGCGGGGTGGCGGCGCGGGTACTGCTGTTGGCCCGCTGGCTGATGGTGTGGTGGAGGGTGACTGCCGTGAACCATCAGCTTGCTGGGCCATGTTTGCCTACTTCAGCTCGTCGGTATCATGCGGATCCGGCTCGCCGTGCTTGGCCTCGCCGGCGGTGAAACCTGGTTTCGCGCCCTTGTTCTTGCCGTCGGGGGGATTCTCTCCGGCTTTGCGCTCCCTGGCTTCCAGTTCAGCCTTGAGCTTTTTCAGGCGCTCATCTTCGGCCTGGTTCCGGCGGCGCGCTTCCAGGTTTCGGAGGAACTCGGGGTCGTCATCGGGGGCAGTGGGTTGGCGACGGACAGGCTGCGCGGCCGGCCTGCCGTAGGGGCGTCCGAAGATGAACCAGAGGATCGCGCCCAGCAGTGGCAGGAGGATCATCACAATGATCCACGCGGTTTTGGAAATCCCGCGGGTCTGGTGGCGGTCCGTGCGGATGACATCCACCAGGGCATAGACGAAGATGACCAGGACTACGACGACACCTATAACGCGGGGCATGCATCAAGTCTAGTCTCCGCAAGGCTTTCACCGGATGCCCACTTTTGGCCGTGATCAGAGTGCAACCATCCGGGCGGCTAAACTTGGATGGTGGCTTTCCTGAAGTATTCCCTCATCCGTCTGGCGCTGTTCGCGCCGTTGTTCGTGCTGTTCGTCTTTTTGGGGGTGGGCTGGTTCCTGGCGGTCATCTTTGCCGGACTGATTGCCTTCGCCATCAGCTACCTCTTCTTCCAGAAGCAGCGTGACGCTGCTACGGCGTCCATGCACGAACGTTTCTCCGGACGGGCCAAGCCCATCCGGACCGCCGGGGAGGTCGAGGATGCTGCGGCCGAGGACGGACTCGTGGAGCAGAACCCGGACATCGCCGTCAACAACGACAAGCGCCCCGGCACCAAATAGGCGTCTTTATACAGCTAACGCCCCTAAAACCGCGTTTTAGGGGCGTTAGCTGTATAAAAACTCAGATGCGGGTCAGGATCAGGCCCAACGAGAAGAGCAGGCTGTATCCCAGGTTGATCAGGCCGGTCTGCTTGAGCACCGGGATGAGGCTCTTACGCTTCTTGCCGTTGATCATCAGCCAGGCCGGCATGAGGCAGGCGGGGATCAGCAACAACACGATCAACATCCACGGCTTGGTGGGTGCGAGGACTACCACCAGGAGGATGGCGACACCCAGCATCAGGACGTAGCTCTCGCGTGCGTGCCTGTCTCCCAGCCGAACAGCCAGGGTCCTCTTGCCCGCCACCGTATCCGTAGGAATATCCCTGACGTTGTTGGCCATCAGGAGGGCGCAGGCGATCAGGCCGGTCCCTATCGCGCCGATCACGGCTGCCAGGCTCACCTGCCCGGCCTGCGTGTACGTGGTGCCAAGGGTGGCGACCAGTCCGAAGAAGACGAACACGAACACGTCGCCCAGACCCATGTAGCCGTAGGGGTTCTTGCCGCCGGTGTAGCCCCACGCCGCCAGGACGCAGCCGATGCCTACCAGGATCAGCCACCAGGACTGCGTGATGATTACCAGGATCAGGCCACACACCATCGCCAAGCCGAAAAGGCCGAACGCGGCCCACTTCACTTGCTCGGGTTTGGCCGCGCCTGAACCAACCAGCCTCAGCGGGCCAACGCGGTCCTCGTCCGTGCCCCGGATGCCGTCGGAGTAGTCATTGGCGTAGTTGACTCCGACTTGAAGCAGCAGGGCAACGAGCGCCGCCAGGATCGCGTTCGGCAGCCGGAACGAATGGAGCTCGTACGCCGCTGCCGAACCGATGAGGACGGGCGCGATGGCCGCGGGCAGTGTGCGGAGCCGGGCTCCTTGAATCCATTGTGCAGCTGTCGCCACGTGTAGTACCTCGTGTATTTCGCGGTTGATCGTTCGTCAGGGGTGTGGGGTAAGAACGTGTCTATTGTCCCTGATGCAGGTTGGAAAGCAGTTCAATCATGGCCATGCGGTCCGGTTTTCCGTTCGGAAGCATGGGCAAATCCTTATCAGCAAACACTGTCTTGGGGGCCAGGACGCCCAGTGCTTCCTCGCGACGGGCGGTGAATCCCTTCACACCCTCGGGCGAAGGATCAGCCACGGCAACGTACGCCGCCACGGCTTGCCCCCACTCGCGCGAAGGGACGCCGGCCACAAAAGCCGCGTTCACGCCGTCGAGCGCTTCGAGCTTGCTTTGGATGTAGGAAGCGGAGGCTTTGATCCCGCCGGTGATGATGACGTCGTCAGCGCGGCCCAGCACGGTGAGTTTGCCGTCGTCGGCCAGTTCTCCGAGATCGCCCGTGACGTACCAGCGGACCCCGTCCTCTTCGAAGAACGCTGCTTTGGAGGCGCGGGCGGCGTCCAGGTAGCCGGCCGCCACCGTGGCGCCACCGAGGAGGATGCGGCCTTCCAGCTCGCCCTCGCCAATGCGGACCTCGACGCCGTCCAGCGGCTCGCCGTCGTAAACGCACCCGCCGCAGGTCTCGGCCGAGCCGTACGTGGTGACGACCGTGAGCCCCTTGTCCCGCGCAGCACTGAGCAATTCAGCCGACGCCGGTGCACCGCCCAGGAGAATCGCGTTGAAGCGGCGCAGCACGGCCAGGGTCTCCGGCGCGGGGGAGTCCAGGAGCCGTTGCAGCTGGGTGGGCACCAAGGAGGTGAAGCGGATTTTGTCCGTGAGTTCCCCGGCTGCGGCAGTGAAGGCCTCGGGCGTGAAACCGTTCGACTGGTCCATCACCCACGGACGCGTCCCGGCATAGAGGGAGCGCACCAGGACCTGGACGCCCGCCACGTACTGCAGGGGAAGGGCCAGCAGCCATTGACCTTCGCCGCGAAGCGCCATCGCCGTGGATACGGAGGACGCTGCGAGGGCGTCAATCGTCAGGACCGTTGCCTTGGGCGCGCCGGTGGAACCGGAAGTCCGGACCACCACGGCTGCGTCCTCGATGCCGGTCTCAACCGGGACTGCAGCTAAGCCGCCGTCTTCCTGGGTGACGATTTCGACGGCGGGACCCTCGCCGTGCAGGGCAGCGGCGAGTGCTTTGAGTACGGGATCGATGTCCACGGGCCGGTCCTAGAAGTAGTAGGGGAAGTTGGACCAGTCGGGGTCGCGTTTCTGGAGGAAAGCTTCCTTGCCCTCTACGGCCTCGTCCGTCATGTAGGCCAGCCTGGTAGCCTCGCCGGCGAAGACCTGCTGCCCTGCCAGGCCGTCGTCGGCCAGGTTGAATGCGAACTTGAGCATACGGATGGCCTGGGGGGATTGGCGCGCGATGTCGGCGGCGTATTCCAAGGCGACTTCTTCAAGCCTTTCGTGGTCCACGGCCTCGTTAACGGCGCCCATGCGGACCATGTCGTCCGCGGAATATTCGCGGGCCAGGAAGAAGATCTCCCTCGCAGCCTTCTGCCCGATCTGGCGCGCCAGCAGCGCGGAGCCGTATCCGGCGTCGAAACTTCCCACTGTGGCGTCGGTCTGCTTGAACTTGCCGTGCTCCCGGGAGGCGATGGTGAGGTCGCTGACCACGTGCAGGGAGTGGCCGCCGCCGGCTGCCCAACCATTGACGACGGCGATAACCACCTTGGGCATGGTCCGCATCAGCCGCTGGACTTCGAGGATATGGAGCCGGCCGGCGCGGGCGGGGTCTATGGTTTGCTGCGTTTCACCGTCTGCGTACCGGTAGCCGTCGCGGCCCCGGATGCGCTGGTCGCCGCCGGAACAGAACGAGTGGCCGCCGTCCTTTTCGGAAGGCCCGTTGCCGGTGAGAAGGACCGTGGCCACGTCAGGTGTCATGCGGGCGTGGTCCATGGCCCGATAGAGCTCGTCCACGGTGCCGGGACGGAACGCATTGCGGACTTCGGGGCGGTTGAAGGCGATCCGGACCGTGGGGAGGTCCTTGGACGTGCCGTCCGCCGAACGCTCAACCTGCCGGTGGTAAGTCATGTCTTTGAAGTCATCGAAGCCGGATACTGTGCGCCAGCGTGAGGGGTCAAAGACGTCGGAAACCTTGGCAGGGAGTTGGTTGTTCACAGTCCGAGTCTAGTAATGGCGTCAGCTGATGCAGAACTCGGGGTCTTAGGTGGGGAGCAATTCGGGTGGTACGGCGTAGATAAGGACCACGGCCATGAGGTTCTTGGCTGCGTGGACAAAGTAGGAAAACATCAGGTTCTTTCCGGTCCACACATAAACCGCCACCAGCACCACCGCCATGCCCAGGTAGGGTGCGAGTGCGGAAAGCACCATTCCTTCCCGGCCAATCACGTGGATGGATGCGAACACCAGCACGGAGATGATGCAACAGACCCAGATGTTCACGTACCCGGACAATTTGCCGATCAGCAGGTGCCTGAACAGGTATTCCTCAACAAAGGGGCCAAGCAACACCAGCAGCGGAACCATGAGCCATGCCGGCACATGCTGCAGCAGGCCCTGGATGCCCAGCTGGTTCTCCGAGGTTTCGGCGGTTCCGAACGCTGCGACCAGAATCGCCGTCAGGATGAGCATCACCACGATGGCCAGCGGGACCATCCCCAACGTGAACCACGGCCGGGTGCCAAGGATCCTCAGGTCGCGTCCGGCTACCCGCCAAGCGGACGCTATCGCGAATATTCCGACGCCGGCATAAAAGATGGCGTTGACGGCATAGGATGCGGTGGCCGGGTCGTTGAACAGCTGAAGCATCAGCCGTTCGACGGTCTCGCCGGAAACCGTGAAGTAGATGGTGAATCCCAGGTACGCGGCCACGGCCAAGGCATCGAGTGCGGTAAAGCGGTACAAACGTGCCTTGCTGGTGATGGTGCCCATAGGACCAGACTAGCTTTGCCGTTTGGCGATTTTCATCCCGCATGGCGGGTATGGCCTCAGGATTGGCCGCCAAGGGTCAGGGCGATAAGTACGCAGTTCAGCCCGACAATCAGGGTGGCACTGGTCCAGCCGGCAATTTTCAGGGGAAGGGTGTCCGCGTGGATTCCCATCACCTCACGCTTGCCGGTCAAACGGATCAAGGGGATCAGGGCGAAGGGTATTCCGAAGCTGAGCAGCACCTGGCTGAGGACCAATGCGAGTGTCGGTTCAACCCCGGCTCCCAGGATGACCAAGGCGGGAACCAGGGTAATGACCCGGCGGGTCAGCAGTGGGATCTTTACCTTCAGCAGCCCACCCATGATGGTTGCACCGGCATAGCAGCCCACGGATGTCGACGCCAGCCCCGAGGCCAGCAGCCCGATGGCGAACACGACTCCAATGGTGGGACCCAAGGCCGCTGTAACAGCGGCGTGGGCTCCGGCGATGGTGTCGGTTCCCTCGATCCCGCGAAGGCTGGAGGCCGCCAGCAGCAACATGGAGATGTTGACGATGCCGGCGAGCAGCAAAGCGCCAACGACGTCCACCCGGGTGGTCCGGATCAGCCGGGTCCGGACCAGGGGGTCTTTGGAGAAGCCATGCCGGTCCCGGGCAAGGGCGGAGTGAAGGTAGATCGCGTGGGGCATCACGGTGGCGCCCAACATGCTTGCAGCGAGGAGTACGGTGTCCGGGCCTTCGAACCGCGGAAGCAAGCCGCCCAACGCTTCGCCGGCATCGGGCGGATTCACGAACAACCCCGAGACGAATCCGACGGCAATGATTCCCAGGAGAACCAGGATGGCGTACTCAAAGGAGCGTTGTCCCCGCCTCGACTGCAGGGCCAGCAGCAGCATGGATGCGACGCCGACGATCACTCCGCCCGCCAGCAGGGGCAGCCCGAACAGCAGGTTGAGGGCCACGGCGCCGCCGATCACCTCGGCCATGTCGGTAGCTCCGGCAACGATCTCGGCCTGCGCCCAGTAAAGGCGCCGGCGTTTTGTGCCCAGCCGTTGTCCCAGGATTTCAGGAAGGCTCAGTCCAGTGGCCAGGCCGAGCTTGGCGGACTGGTATTGCACCAGGACGGCCATGGCGTTGGCGGCCACCAGGACCCAGACCAGCAAGTATCCGTACTTGGCGCCCGCAGTGAGGTTCGCGGCCACATTTCCTGGGTCCACGTAAGCGATGGCAGCCACGAAAGCGGGGCCCAGCAGCAGCAGGCGGGACCAGACCTTGGCAGGCGTGACGCGTGTTTGCAGGGTTGGTGCAGCCATGGTGGTCCTCATCGTTGGGGGTGCTCTGATAACGAGGATAACCGAAAGTTAGGCATACCGAAAAGTATTATTTAGGCCACCCGTTGACGCCTCTCGGACCACCCGCGGCTTGACTCGACGCGGTACGCCCGGCAGGCTGGAGCGATGAAGTCTTGAGCGCAGCCCCCACTTTCGGCTGCATCCCAGTGCCCACATGGCTGTCTGCCAACCGCTGCGGACTTGCGAGGATCCCTCTTGACTGACCACCTTTACCTTTCCGGCGTTTCCCACAGCTATGGGGACCGCAAACTTTTCAACGATGCCCACCTCGTGATTCATCACGGAGAGCACGTCGCAATCGTGGGCGAGAACGGCGCAGGCAAGTCCACGCTCCTGCGCCTTCTCTCCGGCGTCGAGGCGCCCGACGACGGCTCTGCCGGTTTGGCAGGTGACTCCGGCTACCGCGTGGGTTACCTCGCGCAAACCCACGGCTTCCCCGAGTCCTTGACCGTGGGGGAGGTCATCGATGCTTCCCTTGGTGCCCTCCGCGACCTCGAAGATCGCATCGCGGAGCTTGAGCGCGACCTCGCCGACGCCGATCCCGATGCCTTGGAACTCTACGGAAGCCTGCAGACGGAGTACCAGCTCCGCGAAGGGTACGCGGCCGAGTCGCGGGTGGAAGCAGCGCTGGACAAGCTGGGGCTGGGAGGCTTGGACCGCCGTCGAACGCTTGGATCGTTGTCAGGAGGCGAGCAGGAGCGGGTTGCCCTGGCCTGCCTCCTGGCCGATCCGGCCGAGGCCCTGCTGCTGGATGAGCCCACCAACCACCTGGATGCGGAGGGAACCGCCTGGCTCGAGTCGCGGCTGGCCGCACATCGCGGAACCGTGGTGGTGGTGTCCCACGACCGTGTCCTTCTGCGCAAAGTGGCCACCACCATTGTGGAAGTGGACGCTGAGCGCCGCTCTGTGAACCGCTACGGCAATGGGTACGACGGGTACCTCCGCGAAAAGGCGGCCGAACGCGCCCGTTGGGTTCAGCAGTATGAGGGCTGGCTCGACGCCATGGCAGCGGAGCGCCTTCAGGCTGCCACCGTGGCCGATGGCATGGGTTATGGCCGGAAGCGCGACAACGACAAGATGGCTTTCGGCTTCAAGACTGGAACCTGGCAGAGTGCTGCTGCCAGCAAGGTCCGAAACGCGCAGGAGCGGCTCCGCCGGCTGGAAGAGAATCCCGTGGACCGCCCGCCCGTGCCCCTGACCCTGGCGGCGCCCCTGATGACCTCCGGTCCAGCGGCCGTAGAGGCGTCCGAACCGGCCGTGAAAGCCAGCGGAGTCAGCGTCCCGGGGCGTCTGCAGCCCACTGATTTCTCCGTGGAGACGGGCCAAAAGGTGTTGATCACCGGCCCTAACGGCGCCGGGAAATCCACCCTGCTCTCAGTCCTGGTGGGTGACCTGGAGCCGGCCACGGGTGCTGTGGCCATCAATGGCTCCGTGGGGTACCTGCAGCAGGAAATCCATGTGCCGGCGAGGCCCGGCTTGCGGCTGCTGCCTGCGTTTGCCGAGGGTCTGGGCGGAAACATCGACGAACATGCCGAGGGCCTCCTCCGGTTGGGCCTGTTCCGTCCTGCGGAGTTCCACGTGCCTGTCGGCAGTTTGTCCGCGGGGCAACAACGGCGGCTCGCCCTCGCCCGGCTCCTGCTGGGCGGCTACGGGACCATGATCGTGGACGAGCCCACCAACCACCTGGCACCAGCGCTCGTGGAGCAACTCGAGGCCGCGCTCGCTTCGTTCGCGGGAACCGTGGTGATCGTCAGCCATGATCGCGCGCTGGGGGAGTGGTTCGACCGCTGCGCGCGTTCCGAGGCGGGCGCCGGAAGCTGGGTGCGTCGACGGATGGCCGACGGCTTCCTCCTGTAGCGAAGACCCCGCGCTGGCCATCCGCGACCGGGTGTTGTTGCCTGCGTCACGGGCATTCCGGTTAATCCCGTAAGATAGACGGGTTGCGCGAAGCTTCGGCGTTCTGCGTTCTTTGTCACACTTCGGGATCCCTAAAGCGGGAAACCCCGAATTATGTGTGCCAAACCCGCCTGTGTTCCGGCACTGGGCGAAAACACCTACAGCAACACCCCGACCCACAAGGAACAGCTGTGCCGCAAAGTACTCCCACAGATCTCAAGAACTCCCCGGCCTCATCCGGTGCCACGGGTTCGACCCTCAGCGCCGAGGGTTACCAGAAGAGCCTGAGCCGCCGCCACGTCACCATGATCGCCATGGGTGGCGCCATCGGCGTCGGCCTCTTCATGGGCGCCGGTGGCCGCCTGGCCTCCACGGGCCCGGCCCTGATTTTCTCCTACGCCATTGCAGGCGTCATCGCTTACCTGCTGATGCGCGCCCTTGGCGAACTCATCATGTACCGCCAGACCTCGGGCTCCTTCGTGAGCTACGCCGGTGAGATGTTCGGCAAGAAGGGCGCCTACCTTTCCGGGTGGATGTACTTCATCAACTGGGCCATGACCGGCATCGCCGAGCTCATCGCGATCGGCCTCTACTTCCAGTTCTTCTTCCCGAACGTACCCATCGAAATGTCCGCCATTGCGGCGCTGGTGCTGCTGGTGGCCGTGAACCTGTTCAGCGTCAAAGCCTTCGGTGAGTTCGAATTCTGGGCATCCTGCCTCAAGGTCGCGGCCATTGTGATCTTCCTGGCTGTGGGCACGTTCATGGTTGTCACCAACGCCAAGGTGGGCGAGGGGCACGCGTCTGTTGCAAACCTGTTCCATGCGGACGGCGGCATGTTCCCCAAGGGCGGCCTGGTGATGATCCTGGTCCTGAACGCCGTCATCTTCGCTTACAACGCCATCGAACTGGTGGGCATCACGGCCGGTGAGATGGAAAACCCGGAACGTGAAGTTCCCAAGGCGATCCGCGCCGTCGTGATCCGTATTGTGGTCTTCTACGTCGGTTCGGTGACGCTGCTCGCGATGCTGCTCCCGTCCGACCAGTACGTGGCCGGCACCTCGCCGTTCGTTACCGTATTCGGGCAGATGGGCCTGGGCTGGATGGGCGATGTCATGAACATGATCGTCATCACCGCTGCCCTGTCGTCCTGCAATTCGGGCCTGTACTCGATCGGCCGAATTTTCCGCACCATGGCAAACAACGGCCACGCACCGCAGTGGCTCACCCGGATGTCCGCGCGCCACGTGCCGTACGCAGCCATCCTGGCCATCGGCGCCGTTTACCTGGTGGGCATCCTGCTCAACATCTGGCTCGGTGGCTCCCACGCGTTCGACCTCGCCCTGAACACCGCATCCATCGGCGTGATCTTCACCTGGGGTTCTATCTTTGCCAGCCAGATCGCCCTGCGGAAGAAGCGCGGAAAGGTCTCCAGCCTGCCGATGCCCGGTTCGCCGTGGACCAGCTGGTTGGGCCTGGTGGCCCTGCTGGCCATCACCGTGCTCATCGGTTTCGACTCCATGACCAACAAGGAAACCGGCGAGGTCTTCCTGCTTGGCCTGTGGACCCTGGCAACCATTCCTTTCTTCGCCCTGATCCTTTGGCTGGGCTGGCAGAAGGTCAAGAACAACGAGCCCAAGAGCGAGCTCTTCAGCTAACGGTTCTACAGAACGCACGACGGCGGGTGCCGCCTTGGGTGACCAGTTCACCCCAGGCGGCACCCGCCGTCGTTTTTGCTTCCGTTGCCGGTTCAGCCCGAAAGGTGCTTCGCGAAATGGTCCTCGATACGGCGCCACGCTTCCGGGGCGGAGGCAGGATCGGGTTTGATGCCCATGACCCGCATCAGTGGACGGAGCACTTTCGGGCCAATGGGGGCGTCGTTCATGAAGGCGTGGCCCGCCGTCGGAAATTCCTTGACGTCGTGCTCAATGCGCAGGCTGGTGAGGGCCGCCTCCAATTTCGCTGCCGCTCCGGGCAAGGTCCGGTCCTTGCCGCCGTAATTCGCGACCATCGGGCAGGAGCCTTCGAGGGCGCTGTGCAGGTCCCGGGGCAATTGGCCGTAGTTCACGGACGCGGCATTAAAACCGTCGTTGGCGGCCAGCAGCGCGAACGCACCGCCCATGCAGAAGCCAATGACGCCCACCTTCCCCGTGCACTTGCCGTCCGCCCGCAACCAGGCTTTGGCGGTGGAGATGTCGGTGAAGGCCCGGCCTTCGCCCGCGAGCATGGCGCCCATGGTGGCCACCAGGCAGCGCCGGGGGCCGCCGTCACTGTATAGGTCCACTGCCAACGTAAGGTAGCCCGCGGCCGCGAGCCGGTCTGCGTTGCGACGCATCACATCATCCAGTCCGAAGGCCTCGTGGATCATCACCACTCCCGGGAACGGTCCAACGCCGTCGGGCTCGGCCAAGTAGCCCTGCAACGCGGAGGAACCTCCGGACGCCTGGCTCGTTGCGCTCAAATCGATAGTGACCATGGGGGCCTTTCGCTGTGCGTCCAGCGCCATGGAATGCGCCGACTCAAGTCAGTTTTCGCCATCGGAACCGTTCAGGCAAGGACCGGCCGTCGGTCTTTGTCGGCAGCCGGGGATAGGCTCGAAGCATGGAACTATCCACCACACTCACGCAGCACATCACCGCCGGACCAACGAGGGTTTGGCCCGAACTGTCCCTGATCACCATGCGGGAAACCCTCTGATGCCGGTGGCCAAGGTCGCGGCCCCCAAAATTTCCCCAGTGAGGTTGGACGAACTTCGTGACGACGACGCCCCGGACTTCCAGCGGGGTGAAAGGTACGACGGCGTCCGGCTCACCCGCGTCTCTGCGGAGGGAGAGGAACTGAGCGGCGCAGATTTCATCGAGTGCGAGTTCAAAGGCGTGTCCTTCAACGAGGCCCAACTGCGCGGCGCCACGTTCAGGGAGTGCGTCCTGGCCGAACCCTACGCACCGGTTTTCATGGCTGCCCGGACATCGTGGCAGGACGTGGAGATCAGCAACCCCCGGTGGGGATCAGCCGAACTTTACGAAGGCAACTGGCGTTCGGTCCGCATCGACGGCGGCAAGCTTGATTACGTGAACCTCCGGGGCTCCAAACTCATGGATGTTCAGATCTCCGACTGCATCATCAACGAGCTTGACCTCGGTGGATGCACCGGGACGAGGCTGGCGTTGAAGAACTGCACCATCGGCACCTTGGATGTCACCGGTGCCAAGCTGAAGGACGTGGATTTGCGGACTACCGAGTTCCGCGGAGTCAACGGCCTGGCCGGTCTGGCCGGCGTCGTGATTGATGACTACCAACTGAGCTTGCTGGCGCCGCTCTTGGCTGGGCACGTGGGGATCCGGGTGGTCTGACGCCCTCCTGTGACGAAGCCGGCGGCCTTGATCGTTCCTGCGTTGCAGCCTAGGGGCTCGGCACGGACGTGGCTGGTGGTGCGGGCGCCACAACGGGAGGCGGGGGACTCGCCGCAGGGGTTGGTGCAGTGGTCTCCGCTGGCTGGCCTGTGCCGTCCTGGTTGCCCGTGCCAGTCTGCGAGCCCGTACCCGTTTGGTTTCCTGTGCCGTTCTGCGGGCCTGGCCCAGCCGGCTGGCTGGGACCGCCGGGCTCGACGGATGCCGGGCCCTGCGGAAGAGCCGGGTTCGGTGCGGGGGAGGCACTTGATCCAGCCGGCTGTGTCTGGACAGGTGCCGGAGACTCCGTGCCCGTGTCCTCCGCTGGCTGCGTAGTCCCCGTCAAGGAATGTGCCGGGGTGGGTGCGCCGCCGGGTGTGGCGCCGGGCTCCGCGCGGATAATGGCGGTGATTTGGTCCTTGAACCCTTGCAGTTTGCCTTGGATCTCTGACAGCGGGACGTTCTGCAGGTTCCTGCCATATTCCGCGATTTGCTGCCAGAGTGCATTGAGCTTGGCCATGCCCTCAGGGCTCAACGGGCCGTCCAAGGTGAGGACCAACTGGCTGGCCAGTGCGTAGGTGAGGCACCGGACGCAGTTGTAGTTGGCCGCGGCCGAGAGGTTTTCGGGGACCACAACATTGGCTTGGCCCACGATCAGCACCACCTGGAATCCCACCGCAACGGCTGCGCAGTCTTTGCAGCTGGCAAAGGCGTACGCCTCGTTGGTGTTCCCGACGGTCTGGCCGTCTTCGGCCCAGACCAAGGCGAACGCGACGTCGTACACCACGGACCCGTCCTTAGTGTTGACCGCGAGGGCTTGGTTGTCGCCGTCCTCGGGAGCGGCGGGTTTGTCGAACGGGAACACCCAGGAAGGTGCGGCGGTGGCAGGGGTTCCGGAGTCGCTGGCCTGGCCGCTCTTTGCGGGAGCTTCCCGGGGCACCAGAACCATGCTCAGTTGCGGGTCTTCGCGGGTGGGCGTGGCGGTTCCCGCGGGCCACAGCGCAACGGTCCGGCCAGCCTGCCCTTCGTGCATTCCTTGGGCTGTGACAGCGGGAAAAACTGTCGTGGCGACATCAGCGATGGTCCCGCGTTCGTAGGACTGTACCGGGTGGTAGGTGCCGGCACCGGGCCACCATGCCCACGCCAAACCAGCCATCACAGCGACGACGGCGATCATCGCCAATACTCGCTGCAGCGACTTGCCCTGGGTGCGTTGCCAGAGCCCGGTGACCATCTGGCGGAGCAGGCGCTGCAGGATGTAGATGATGCCAAGGATGGGCAGGGCGATGCATAGGATCGCGATGACGCGTACCGCGGCATCGCCGAAGTTCCCGGCGGCCATACTCTGGGAGAGCATGGCCTGCTGCTTCACGCCGCTGTCCCAGGCAGTAGCCAGTATCCGGGGGAGGCTGATCACCATCGTGACCATGCTGAAGAGCAACAGGGGCACTGTCACCAGGACCCAGATGGTCACAACGGCACGGGCCCAGGGCTTGAGGAGTTTGGCTTCGGGATCTGTTGCGCGCCACGGCAGCAAACCCAGCAGGGTGGGTTTGATCCGCTGGAACAGGTCTGGAACCCCGGTGGCGTCGGCGAGGATGTGATAGCCGTCGAATCGCACCATGGGCATGAGCTGCCGCACCATTTGGAGGATCTGGGTGACCACCACCAGCAGGAGGGCGTCGAATCCTGTGGCCCACCAAATACCCATGATGGCCACAGCCACGATCGCATTGAAGTAGAGCCCGCCCAGGTCGGTTCGGATCCGGCCGCCCCGGTCAAGCCGGTACGAGTCCGTGACGTCGGTATAGAACGCCGGCCACATCAGGTACAGGCCCGTTCCCATCGCGCCCGGGGTTGCGCCACCGCGACGGGCCGCGGCGGCATGGCCGAATTCGTGGAACCCGGCCGAGAGCACGGTGACCAGCAGGATCAGCAAGACCATGCCCGGCTCGGCGAACGCTTGGTGGGTGGCCGAGGCCAGGCCCTTGACCATGAGCACCCACCAACACGTGGCCAGGAAAGCGGCCGTTACGGCCACAACGATGAGTGGGTTGAACAGCCGGGCGAACGGGGCAGTGAGCTTTCGGGTGCGCTCCGGGTTCGTGACGGAGTACCTGAACCGCATTCCCAGAAGAGGGTTGGACTTCTTGACTTCCGGTTGGGATCCGTCCGCGAGTTGCAGCAGGCCCAAGGGTAGGAGCTGTGAGGTGATCAGGGTTTGGACGTTCCCGGCGCTGACAACTTTTCCGTAGCTATCGCTGGCCTGCTCGGCGATCGCGGCCAGGTCGCGACGGCCGTCTATCGCCTCAAGAACCACGTAGAGCAGCCGGGTGAGTTGGATTGTCTGGCCGTCGGCGCGGCGCACCAGGGACGGCGCCTCCTTGTAGCCCGATCCCTTGGTCTCGCCCAGGAGCTGGATGCCGTCCGCTCGGACCGGAACGGGCTGCCCACCGACAGCGACAGACCCGACGTCGGCAGACCCGGCAGTGACAGATCCGGCGGCAGCAGACCCGGCGGCGGCAGACCCGGCGGCTGCTGAAGGGAACTCCTGCGTCATGGCCGCCGGGCCGCCAGTCGCCGCAGCGGGCACCTGAGGGCCGTCCTGGCCGGACGGCCCTCCCTGAACAAGACTCATCCGGGCGCTACTGCTGGATGGTGGACTGCTGATCGGCGGTGGACGTGGCGTTGCCGTGGATGTCCTGGTTGATGATGGCCTCCTGGTGGGCTACGGCAACCGCGTTGCTGTCGATCGATCCGATGTTCGCTCCGACGGAGGCATCGATAGGGGCAGCGACGTTGGCGTTGGCAGCAACAGCGCCGTTGATCGGCGCCGCGATGCCGGCGTTTGCGTCCAGGTTCACGTTCACGTTGAGCAGGTTGCCATTCAGTGCACCAGCTGCGCCGGCAGCGGCAGCTCCGGCGTCGGCGGCAGTCCCGCCCGGCAGTACGCCGTCGGGAACCGCGGCGGTACCTGCAGCGGCAGCCGGGGCCGCCGCGGCGGGATCTGTCGTCGTCATGTCGGGTGAAGTGCCGGTGCCTTGGTCGATCCCGCTGTCCTGGACCGAATGTGCGGTGGCGTCCCCGGTGATGCCCTGATCAATGAGCGTCCCCTGCTGCGCCAGGGCCTGCGAGTCAGACCCGAACGAAAGAACGTTCGCGGAAGCGCTGGCGTCGATGGGTGCTGCGACGTTGGCGTTGGCCGCAACACCAAGGTCGATGGGTGCCGCAGCGCTGATGCCCAGGTTCAGGTCGGCGTTAAGGTCCAGCACGGAGGCCACTTCCTTATCGGGAAGCGCAGTTCCGCCTTGTGACAGGAGTTCTTCCTCGGACAGTGCAGCCATTTCCCGGTCATCGCTCATTGGAGTCTCCCTATCCGGCATTCTCAAGTGGGGGTGCAGGGCACCTCCCAGCCGGCCCCGAACGGGCGGGTTCGGCTGGAAGCGCCCAAGTACCAGCAAATAGTAAGCATAATGATCATTAATCCGTAAGAGGGTGTCCTGCGTAAGTCACGGCGCTTCATCTGTTGACCGTCCAGCCGGTCCGTGTAATCTTTATAGAACGAACGGTCGGTAGATTATTCTCGACCGGTCCCTTTCACTTCGCGAAGGATATTCTCATGGTCGAGGCTTTTCTTGTTGGTGGCGCCCGTACGCCTGTAGGTCGCTACGGTGGGGCGCTGTCCTCTGTCCGTCCCGACGACCTCGCAGCATTGGTGGTCCGGGAAGCAGTGGCGCGTGCCGGCGTCGATCCTGACACCATTGACGAGGTGATTCTCGGTAACGCCAACGGCGCCGGTGAAGAAAACCGCAACGTCGCACGCATGGCGACCATCCTGGCCGGACTTCCCCTCCACATCCCGGGCATCACGGTGAACCGGCTGTGCGCTTCGGGGCTGAGCGCCATCATCATGGCCAGCCAGATGATCAAATCCGGTGCCGCGGACATCGTGGTGGCCGGTGGCGTCGAGTCCATGAGCCGTGCGCCCTGGGTCCAGGAAAAGCCGACGGCGGCTTTCGCCAAGCCTGGCCAGATCTTCGACACATCGATCGGCTGGCGTTTCACCAACCCGCTCTTCACCAAGGGCGAGCTCTCCCGCGACGGCAAGATGACCTACTCCATGCCGGAAACGGCTGAGGAAGTGGCCCGCGTCGACAACATCTCCCGTGAGGACGCCGACGCTTTCGCGGTCCGCTCGCACGAACGGGCATTGGCCGCCATTGCCGGGGGCCGGTTCAAGGACGAAATCGTTCCGGTCACCGTCAAGACACGGAAATCCGAGACAGTCGTGGATACGGACGAAGGCCCCCGGCTGGGCACCACCATGGACGTCCTTGCCGGGCTTCGTCCCGTGGTCCCCGGCGGCTCCGTGGTCACGGCCGGCAACTCCTCCACCCTGAACGACGGCGCCTCCGCCATCATCGTCGCCTCTGAAGAAGCCATCAAAAAGTTCGGCCTGACGCCGCGTGCCCGCATCGTGGATGGCGCGTCGGCGGGCTGCGAACCGGAGATCATGGGAATTGGCCCGGTGCCGGCAACCCAAAAGATCCTGGCACGCACGGGCCTCACCGTGGACAAGCTCGGTGCCGTGGAACTCAACGAGGCTTTCGCTACGCAGTCCCTGGCCAGCATGCGCCGTCTCGGGTTGAACCCGGATATCGTGAACAACGACGGCGGTGCCATCAGTGTGGGACACCCGCTGGGTTCCAGCGGCTCGCGGATTGCCATCACCCTGTTGGGTCGGATGGAGCGCGAACTCGCTTCCGCAACCGGACCGAAGCTGGGCCTGGCGACCATGTGCATCGGCGTCGGGCAAGGAACTGCGATGCTGCTGGAAGGCGTGTAATGGCCCTGAACCCGGAAGATTTCTCCACCCTCCTTGTCGAGGCGCGCGAAGACCGGCTCACCGTCCTGTTGAACCGGCCCGAGGTCCGCAACGCCATCGACCAGCAGATGGTCGATGAGCTCCACCTCGTTTGCGCCGAGCTGGAACGGAGCCCGAAGGTCCTGATCATCGCCGGCACGGACGGCGTCTTCGCCTCGGGTGCTGACATCGGCCAGCTGCGCGAACGCCGACGGGACGATGCCCTCCAAGGAATCAACTCCACGATTTTCGCCCGCATCGCCAAACTTCCCATGCCCGTCATCGCGGCATTGGACGGGTATTGCCTGGGCGGAGGTGCTGAACTCGCCTACGCCGCGGACTTCCGGATCGGCACTCCAAGCATCCGGATCGGAAACCCGGAGACGGGTCTGGGGATCCTGGCTGCAGCCGGTGCCACCTGGCGGCTCAAGGAACTCGTGGGTGAGCCGAAGGCCAAGGAGATCCTCCTGGCCGGTGCGGTCCTGCGGGCAGAGGAAGCCCTGCGGATCAACCTCATCACCGCCATCGTCGAGGCACCTGAGCTCATGGACGCGGCCCACACCCTTGCTGACAAGATCGGTCGTCAGGACCCCTTGGCCGTGCGGATCACCAAGTCCGTATTCCATGCCCCGGCTGAAGCCCACCCGTTGATCGACACCCTCGCCCAGGGAATCCTCTTCGAGTCCCAAGCCAAGTTCGACCGGATGCAGGCGTTCCTCGACAAAAAATCGGCCAAAGCTTCGCAAGACACAGACGCTCCCACGCAGGACAGGACCCAGAAATGACCGACGTTACCGCCCTACCGCACGTTGTTGGAGTCCTGGGTGGCGGCCGCATGGGTGCCGGGATCGCACACGCCTTCCTGACCAAGGGCGCCACAGTGATCGTCGTTGAGCGTGACCATGAAGCTGCCACCGGAGCCCAGGGCCGGGTGGCGGAGGCCGTGGCCAAGTCCGCCGCCCGCGGCACCCTGGAGGGGACGCCCGAGGAAGCATTGGCACGCTTCAGCACCTCCACTGACTACGCTTCCTTCGTCCACTGTGGGCTTGTGGTGGAAGCAGTCCCGGAGGACTACGAACTCAAGGTCGGCGCCCTTAAGGCTGTGGAGGAGCACTTGTCCGCGGACGCATTCCTGGCCTCCAACACTTCCTCGCTGTCCGTCTCCGGTCTGGCAAACGAGCTTCGTCGACCCACCCATTTTGTGGGGCTCCACTTCTTCAATCCCGTGCCTGCATCAACCCTGATTGAAGTGGTGCTGGGCGAAAAAACGTCTCCCGAACTGGCTGTTGCGGCGAAAAGCTGGACCGAGGCACTCGGCAAGACCGCCGTCGTCGTCAATGACGCACCGGGCTTCGCATCCTCCCGCCTGGGTGTGGCGATAGCCTTGGAGGCGATGCGCATGGTGGAGGAGGGCGTGGCGTCTGCGGAGGACATCGATGCCGCCATGGTGCTTGGCTATAAACACCCCACGGGACCCCTGAAGACCACTGACATCGTGGGGCTGGATGTCCGCCTGGGCATTGCCGAGTACCTGCATTCAACGCTGGGCGACCGCTTCGCGCCGCCGCAGATCCTCCGTGACAAGGTGGCGCGTGGCGAGCTGGGGCGCAAGTCAGGCAAGGGCTTCTTCGACTGGAAAGACTAGTGCGCAGGGCCGGTTAGGCTAGCCGGGTGACTTCAATTGAACCCATCACCCTGACCGGAAACTTCGTGACGCTGGAACCTCTGGGCCAGGAACACCATGACGGGCTGGTGGATGCTGCCCGCGACGGCGAACTGTGGAAGCTCTGGTACACCTCGGTTCCGGCTCCGGAGGGTATGGCCGCCGAGATTGATCGGCGCCTGGACCTGCAGGCAAAGGGTTCCATGCTGCCGTTCGCCACGCGCTCAAACGCCACGGGCAGGCTCATCGGCATGACCACGTACATGAACATCGACGCCGTGACACCCCGTGTCGAGATCGGCTCCACGTGGAACGCGGTGTCGGCGCACGGCACAGGAACCAATCCGGATTCCAAGCTGCTGCTCCTGCGGCACGCCTTCGAAACGCTGGGTTGCCCGGCCGTGGAGTTCCGCACGCACTGGCTGAACCAGCAATCCCGCGAGGCGATCGCCAGGCTCGGCGCAAAGCAGGACGGCGTGCTCCGGAACCACTCGCGCAGCGCAGATGGAGCGCTCCGCGACACCGTGGTGTTCTCCATCCTGGAGCACGAGTGGCCCGCCGTGCGGAATGGCTTGGAGTTCCGCTTGGCCAAGTACCGCGCCGAGGGGTGAGCTTTCGGCACTATGCGCACGCAAGGTCTTTTCCCTCCGCAGTCGCAGGCGTAATCTAGCCAACACATTGCCCCGGTGCGCGGCCGACTGGTGGGCGAGCCGTGACTTCCGCGCATGCGGAACCGGAGCCCCAACGAGCGGTAAAAAAAGGGGATTCACCATGGCAACTCATCAAGCACGACGGCGGCGCCCGGCTTTTGCGGGCGGTCTCGCCATCCTGGCTCTTTGTCTGGGTTTCACGGCCAGCCCGGCCACGGCGGCCGCGCCACCGTTGCCCGACTATGTGGCACTCGGAGATTCGTACACGGCCGGAACGGGTGCGGGGGATTTATACGCGCCGACCCCGCCGGGGTGCTGGCAAAGCAAGGGCGGCTACGTCGATCTGGTTGCAGCCACCGGACAGGTGACCTTGCTGGCCAATCTGGCGTGCCATGGAGCTTTGCTTGTGCCGGGCGGCCCTTTCTATAACGGCGCCCCGTCGGTGGTTCAACAGATTCTCAGCAGGACCGGCAGATCTGCGCTGGCCAAGGCAGAATTGGTGAGCATCACTGCGGGTGCCATCGACGCCGGGAGCCTGCTGGCACTACGTGACTGCGCCACCCCGGATACGGCCACATGTGCCGCCACTGTGGCGGGAATCCGCGCCAAGCTGCCCGCGATTACTGTCGGGCTCGCGGGAACATACGCGTTGCTCCGGGCTTCCGCACCGCAGGCAGCCATTGCAGTTATGGGGTATCCGAGGCTTTTCGATCCGACCCGAGGCCCCCTGGTTCTCCCTGGCGTCACTGTGGTCCCGGTGGAAAACCAGGTCCAGGTGAATTCCGCTGTTGATGCCCTGAATAAGGCGATCGCCGATGCCGTCAGGCTCAGCCGGACCAAGGCGGTTTTTGTTGATGTGACCCAGCGGTTCCTTGGTCACGCAGTGAATTCGCCGGAACCGTGGATCGTGCTGGCGCCCCCGGTGCCTCCGTCGACCCTGCTTCCGGATGCCAACTTCCACCCGAACGCTGCCGGACACCAGGCTTACGCCGCCGCGCTGCTTTCATCGGTGGTCCCGGCGCAGCCCGTCTATCCGTAGCCTTGGGCTCGCCGGGGGCATCACCTCCGGCGAGCCAATGTGCTTAGCTGGCTGTATGGATTCAGCTCACGATAGCGTGCACTGGGATGGAGCCGTCAACGCGTGGCAGATCGCCGGTGACGTGTACAGGATGGGCCGCCATGAGTGGGTCACCGAAGCAGGTTGGCGGCAGATGTTCGACGACGGCGTCCGCACCGTGATTGACCTGCGCGCCGATCGTGAACGGACCTCGCGCGACACCGATCCCCAGGTGCCCGAGGACGTGAAGGCGCGTATCGCCGTCGTCCATTGCCCCACGGAAGATCCGGACCACAGCCGCTTCAGCGAGCTGTTCGGCCCGTACCTCAAGGATCCCGAACAGTACGCCGACTACCTCCAGCTCTTCGCCGAAAAGGTTGCAGCAGTGTTCAAAGCCATCGCGGCATCGCCTGGCAAAGTGGTGGTCCATTGCTCGGCGGGACGCGACCGCAGCGGCGTGATCGCCCTGATGCTGCAGCGACTGGCCGGCTACACCGACGAGGAAATCATCAGCGGTTATGAGCTCGCGGCCCGTGGTATCAACGAGCGTCATCGCACCCACGGGGCCCCACATGAACACGATCCCTACCTCACCGAGGCCGAGCTGGAGGCCTTGTTGACCCAGCGCCGGACCAGCCTGGGGGCCTTCCTCGACGCGTTGGACCCTGAACGGTACCTGTCGGCACAGGGTGTTACCGGCCCGGAACTGGCAGCCATACGTTCCAAAGCAGGCGGTCGCGGCGCTGCTACCATGCAGAGTTGAACCACTGCCGAACCCCTCTTACCAAAACCCTGGATGGAACCGCATGAGCCATGGCGCCCGCGTCACCATTGTGACCCGTACCAAGAACCGCCCCATCTTCCTCGCCCGTGCGTTGGACGACATCTTCGGGCAGTCCTTCCAGGACTTCGAGCTGGTCATTGTCAACGACGGCGGCATCCCGGCCGACGTCGATCACCTCACCTCCCAGCGGAGCGAGGCTGAGCGGAACCGCATCACCACTTTGCACCACGCGGAATCAGTGGGCATGGAAGCGGCATCAAACGCCGGGGTTAAGGCCGGTTCGGGTGAATTCGTGGTGATCCACGATGACGACGACTTCTGGGCACCCGACTTCCTCGCCCAAACAGTGGCCTACCTTGACGATCCCTCGCATGCCGCCGAAACCGGTGTGATGGTCCGGACGGAAATTGTCATCGAGGAGCTTGTCGATGGCATGATCGAGCCCATCCGCCGGGAAATCTTCTGGGCGGACATGCGCCAAATCACCCTCGCGGACATGCTGAAGATCAACAGGGCAGTCCCGATTTCCTTCCTGTACCGTCGCAGCCTCCATGACGCCGTGGGCTATTACAACGAAAACCTGCCTGTGGTGGGTGACTGGGAGTTCCACTTGCGCGTATTGAGCCACTCACGCGTAGGATTCCTCGACGGCGAACCGCTGGCCTTCTGGTCCCAGCGCCCCGAGTCCGCGGGCCATGATGGGAACAGCATTTTCGCCAAGGCCGCCGAACACGCCCACTACGATGCACTGGTACGGGACGAGCACCTCCGCGAAGGGGTCGCCCAAAACGGCCTTGGCACCATGCTCTATCTGACCCGGGTCCTTGCCGAGCAAGAGGAACTCATCGTTGCCCAGCAGCGGCGGCTGGATGAGACCACAGCCAAGCTGGATCACATCCTTGACCGCCTCGACGCGCTGAACCAGACGGTGGTGACACGGACAAGCGTGGGGGAGTTCCTGAAGAAGCCCATGCTGCTTGCCAAGAAGCTCGGCGGCCGGGCCTAAACGCTCTCTCACGTTCCGGCCGTTTCGGGCGGACGCTCT